>DATKCT010000035.1:0-4657 GCA_035513055.1 Verrucomicrobiales bacterium
CGGGTTGTGGAGTTCGACGAACGTCTCGGCTTCGTCATCGGAAACGGGGTGATAATGGATCTCGTTGATCACGACCCGGGCAGGAGCGAAACCCGGATTCGGCGCGGCGCGGGTCGGCCCGTCGAGCCATCCGGAGAACTCCGAACCATCCGGCGAACATCCCCAGGTCCGGCCCGCAACCGGAACCGGAACCCGGACAGCAAGCAACACCCGTCCCGTTTCCCTCTCTTGCAACCGCAGGACGCCGCCCCTGGCTGATTCCTCGGCAAACACCACCGGCAGGTCCACCACGGCGCGCTCTCCCGGGTCAAGGCTGTCGCGCGACGGAAGCCCAGCCGCCGCGGAGCCGCCCCAGACCAGTTCCAAACTCAGAAACGGCACGCTCAGGGCCGACGCGTTCAACAACTCGACCCATGCCGGACCGTCCCCGGGCGATGCCGGGAACGCCAGCTCGTTGATGCGCAAGCCGCGTGCGAGGTGCTCCTCCCCGGGCACAGGTTCCGGTCCTCCGGGACTTCCTCCTGGCTCGAGGCTCGCCTCCCATGCTCTGGCCTGACCCTCCCCAAAGGATGGCCGCGCCAAGGCGAGCGAATGACCCAGACCAAAGGCCGCCGCCGGCCAGGGATCGCTATTCTGGTAACGCACGCGCAGAAGCACGGCGCCTTGACTCTTCTCTACGACTACGGTGCCCTCGCTTGTTCCCAGAACGCCCTGCCAACCGCCAGTGACCGCGGCTTCCGCCGGCAAGTCGTAGCCGTCCCGTAGCGCTGCGGGATCCGAAGCAATCACCAAATACCCCGACGCCGGGACCTCGGCGCCATCCGGAAGACGGAAACTGGCGTCGCCTCCCAAGGCGTAGCCACCCACAGCTTCGGGCCACGGATTGCTGTTGTAGATCTCGACCCACTGCAGGTGTTCCGTGGCGCTGCCGGGAACTCCGCCCAAAAAAACCTCAGAGATTGTCAGCCCCGTCCGGCGGCTACTGGGCCCGGGGGACTCGGCGGCTGGTCCCATCGTCGCCGCCCCAAGGACCGCCGCGGCCCACCCGCTGCTGTTTCCCCATCTGCGCATCACGTATCTGAACACGAAACGGCGGGCTAGGAAACCCCGGAGCGTTCCCTCCTGCTCCGATTTCCTGCGTGGCCGTCCGGCGCCAAGCATAAGCGCCCATCACGCATCCGTCACCGGCAGCCTTGGAATCTTGCCCGCGCGCTTCCCGGTCCCATAACGATGCCATCCTTCATACCCCGCCGCGGTTTCGGCCAGCGACAACATCTCCGGCTGCCTGCCGCCAAGGTTGCGCAGGCATTCGTCGTGGATCGCGGAGTCGCTATTGAAGATCATTCTCGAATGGATTCCAACCGGTAGAGGCGGAAGGGGATCGATCTTCATGCCGGCGGGTGGATCGACCAGGCTGTAGGTGAGCGTATTGGGCGGAAGGTCGGCATCGATCGCGGAGGCATTCACCTCGAGCAATGACAATTCGTCGATGACTTGATCAGCCGGAACCAGCAGCACGGGCGCTTGGTTCGCCTCGTTGACCGTGATGCGGAAAGTCTGAGTCGTGGTCAACTGCTTCTCGTTAATCGCATCGGGGTTGTTGTCGGTCACGCTTACGATCAATTCGGTCACGAAATGCTTGGCCCGTCCCGCTACATCCTGATCGCGACGATAGGGTATGAGAAATGCGCGTGGCATTCGGCTGACCCGGTCCATTGCAGGAGGCGGACGCCCGTCAGGGCCCGGCGCGGTCGAGGCGAAAAAATGACTGCCTGTGGGAATAGTTTGCCGATTTCACCCTCCGACGGCAGAGTTCTCTCGACCACACGCGCTATGACCAAGCATGCCATCCATATCCCCCGTTTCCTGGCTTTGCTGGGGACGGCGGTCCTCGTTCAGTCGCTTCCGCTCATGGCGGACGAGACGATCAAGCTGGATCCCAAGACGGCGAAAGTGACTTTTAGCATCAAGAACAAGCCTCCGGGAGGATCGCGATTCGAAGATGTGCCTGGGTCATTCAAGGATTTTTCCGGATCGATTGTCTTCGATGATACGGACGCGTCGAAAAGTTCGGTGGCTATGGAAGTCAAGACGGCCAGCGTGGACACGGCCAACACGCGCCGGGATGATCACCTGCGGAATCAGGATTTCTTCAAGGTCAAAGAGTTTCCCAGCATGACCTTCAAGAGTTCGGCCGTGACCAAGAACGATGACGGGCACTATGCGGTGGCGGGAACCTTCACGCTCTTGGGTAAGAGCAAGGAAATGACGATCACGTTTGTGCCTTCCGGGGACCGTGCAGGAAAAACGGAGTTCACGATCAAGCGAAGTGATTTTGGGATGGACTACCGGATCCCAGAGACTGGAGACGAAGTTGCCGTGACCATCGCCGTGGGAGAGGGGGAATGAGTGGCGGTCCGGGCAATGGACGGACTCTGGAACTGGGATGATCTGATTCATGGAACCGCGGTGTTCAGCGCCGCAGCTCCGTTGTTGGTGGCGGGATTGTTGACGGCCCTGCTTCCCCTGCGCTGGTGGTGGCTGGCGGCAATATTGGCGTTGGCGGGGCCGTTTTTGTGGTTTTTTGGGTTCCCTAGCATTCCCCTACGTTCCAGCGAGGATGCGGCGACGGCTGGCCTGGTCGCGGCCGCCGCCTTGACCAGTTTGGGCGCCACTTTCCGGATGCGGCGGCCGCTGCGGCTGTCGCTGTCGGTCGCCCTTTGGACCGTCCTCATCTGGATCTTGTATCCGGCTTGGCTGGCGGCGGAAGGCGGGCTGACCAGGAAGGTCATGGTTGCCGGGGGACTGGCGGCGGCGACGACCGTGTGGGCGTGGGTGATCGAGCGGTTGGCCTACCACGTTCCGGTTGGAGAAGGCCGGACTCACGCTGGGATGACGCCCGCGGCGCTGATTCCGCCGGCGATCGCCCTTGCGGTGCTGCTCCAGCTTGGAGGCGCGATGCGCTTTGCGCAGTCGATCGGGGCCATGGCGGCGGCTTGCGCTGCGGTCCTGGTCATCTGGCTTTGGCGCAAGCCGCCGGGCGAAGGGCTGGAATGGCTGGCTGCATTGTGGGCGATGCTATTCGCGCAATTGGCCTGGTGCGGCTGGTTGTTTGCCGAGATTCGTTATGGTCTGGCGGCGTTGTTGTGTGCGGCTCCGTTGGCCGGCGTGTTGACGCGCTGGCTGCCCCTTCCGCGGGGTACTCCGCTTCTCCGATGCTTTTGGGAGGGCTTGGCTTCGCTTCTCGTCTCGTCCATCGCGGCGGGCATCGCCTTGGCAGCCTATCAACAATCCGCCTCGGGCTACGAAGGATACTGATCGCGAGGGACGGAACGACGTCCTGCTCCCCCTGCCGCTCTCTGATCTTCCTCGCAACCCTCGTTCTGAGCGCGGGCGAAGCCTACCGATGGAGTCAAAGTCCGGCCGAAGTCAAAGCATACCGAAGTCAAAGCATACTTGTCGCCCCGATAAGCTGTCACCGGAAATGGACCCGGTTTTCCGATGGGCGGCGGCAGGGTGCGCGGGGACGGGATCGAACCGCCGGCCGACTGGGTGTAAACCAGTTGCTCTACCGCTGAGCTACCCGCGCTGGTGGGGTGAAGGTCATGGTTACGCCAGGGAGCGGGGCAAGCGCAAGTGGATTCCGGCGCTCACGCCGCTGCGCCTCTGTCAATGCGCCGGCCGGGACAAGGCATTGGCGTTGAGAGCGGGGTGCGTGCCCCTCCGGTTTCGTTGATCAGGGATTGGGACATGCCGCCGCTCACTGGGAAGCCCCGGCTCAGCGCCGCGGCGAGATTGGCTCCGGCCAGCGCCAGGAACTCCTGGTTCGCCTCCAGCCGGCCGACATCATACTTACCCGCGAACATGCGCCCGATGGCGGCCGTTTTCACCGCGCCGGGCAGAAAGCAGGCCAGAGCCAAGGGCAGAATTTCATTCAGATCGCTCCAGTGAATAGCGGGGAGGCCGATGGCCGGCAGTCTCTGCGGGACTTCTGCAGCCGAAGACGAAATGCTCATTTCTCCGCGAGCAAGGCTTCCTTGGCGAGGGCCAGCTCCTTGCGCTTGCCTTTGCCGACCTTCGGATAGTGCAGCCCGAGGGAGGCCAGGGTGTCGATGATCGCCGCGGCGACCACGACGCGGGTGAACCATTTGTTGTCCGCCGGCACGACATACCAGGGCGCCGTTTCCGCCGCGGTTTCCCGGATGGTTTCTTCGTAGGCGGACATGTAATCCATCCAGAACTGCCGTTCCCGGGCGTCGGCGGTCGAGAACTTCCAGTTCTTGGCCGGCTCCTCGATCCGTTCCAGGAAGCGTTTCTTCTGCTCCTCGAAAGAGACGTGGAGGAAGAACTTGCGCACGATGACGCCGTTATTGCTCAGATAGCGTTCGAAGTTCCGTATGTCCTTGAACCGGCGTTTCCAGACGTCTTCGTCGAGGAGTTGTGCCGGGATCTTCTGAGGCTTCAGCAGCTCGGGATGCACCCGCACCACCAGCGTTTCCTCGTAATAACTGCGATTGAAGATGCCAATGCGGCCGCGCTCCGGCAAATGCTTCTGGCAACGCCAGAGATAGTCGTGATCGAGTTCTTCTGCGGAGGGCGCCTTGAACGAGGCGACCTGGCACCCTTGCGGGTTGACGCCGCTCATGACGTGCTTGAT
>DATKCT010000036.1:0-78137 GCA_035513055.1 Verrucomicrobiales bacterium
GCCCGGCCCGCTCGACGTCGCCAGCGCCGAGTCCATCCGCGCCACACTTCGCGGCTATTACCTGGCCAAATCCTGGGAGGATCTCGTGCCTTGGGTCAGAGAAGCCGACCTCGTCCGCCCCATGATGCAGAACTATTACAACCGGCGCCCCTTCGATCAAGGCAACCGGGACATCCAGATCCTCCAGCTCGTTCGCAGCCGCTCCGGCGACCTGCCCTGTGTTTATGCCCGTGTTGTACTCCAGCCCTCGCTCGAACAAAAAAGCGTGCTCCTCTTCGAAGGCGAGAACCAATCCTATCAAATTGACTGGGAAACTGATGTCGTCCATCAATTCATGGAATGGGAAGACTTTCAGGAGACGCGTCCCACGGATCCCGTTCCCTTCCGCGTCACCATCAAGGAAACCGATTATTACAACTACTCATTCTCGGACGAGGACAAATTCCGGTCCTGGATCGTCTATGATCCTCAGCGCGGGGTGCGTCTTTTCGGTTACTCCGAACGCGGCGGACCCGTCGACCGTGAACTCGTTGAAATCATCACTTCCAAGGGCGCCGGGCGAACCGCCGCCATCCTCAAACTGGCCTATCCGGAGGATCCCGCCAATGCCGATCAAGTTCACATCACCGAGATCGGAAGCGTGAGCTGGATGATTAACTACGACGCCTTTCGTTAGCCGGCACTTCTCAGACACAGTTGGATATGCCGCGGCGCCCCCGGACCATAACCCAGCCACATCGCGCTTTCCGTCGCCGGTCCGGCTTCCCACCCCGTCGCTGATGTCCTCTGAATCCGGTCCCGCCCTCCGCGGGAAACTTCAGCGCGCCCTTTCTGAGTTCCGGCTCCTGCCGCGCGTCTTTGCTCTGGCCTGGCGCGCCTCTCCCCGGTGGACCAACCTCTGGCTGGCCGTCATCCTTTTGGAAGGCGCGCTTCCCGTCGCGACCCTCTACCTGACCCGCTGGCTTGTGGACACCCTCGCCACCGGCGGGACGGCGGACCTCGTCGCAGGAACATGGTTGCCCCCATTTGCTGCCCTCGCCGCCGTCCTCGGAGCGTCCAGGATTCTCACCGCTTTCTCCGGATGGATTCGCACTGCCCAAGCGGAACGCCTCGCCGATCACATCACGGGCTTGATTCACGAAAAATCCGTCTCCGTTGACCTCGCTCAGTTCGAACACGCCGCCTTCTACGACCGTCTCTACCGGGCCAGTTTCGAGTCGCCGGACCGCTCCGTCGCTCTTCTAGAGAACTCGGGCGGCCTCGTCCGCGGCGCCGTCACCGTCGCCGCCATGCTCGGCGTCCTCGGCAGTTATGCCTGGTGGCTTCCCCTCGCGCTGCTCGCCGCCTCCCTGCCGGCCGTCTTCGTCGTCTTCCGTTACGCCCTCGCCCAACACCAATTGTGGTTGCAAACCACTGCCGCTCAACGCCAGGCGACCTATCGCCAATGGGTCATGACCAGCGATCTTGCAGCAGCGGAAATCCGCCTTTTCGGCTTGGGACCCTTGTTTCGCAATGCCTATCAAACCATTCGCGCCTCACTGCGCGAGAGAAAACTGCGCCTCGAAGGCCGGCACGCCCTCGCCGCCCTCACGGCAGGCGCCGCTTCCCTCTTTATCGCTGCGGCTGCCTTTGCCCTGCTCCTCGCGCGCTTCGCCCAAGGCCTCTACACTCTCGGCGATCTCGCCCTCTTCTTCCAGGCTTTCACCCGCTCGCAGGCGATTGCGGAATCCCTCGTCTCACAGACGGGTCAACTCTATCGAAACAGCCTCTACCTCAGCTCCCTCTTCGAGTTCCTCGCCCTGCGCTCCGACATCGTCACGCCCGCCTCCCCGTTGCCTCCTCCCGGCACGCTCGCTTCCGGCATCGCCTTTCGCGAAGTTGATTTTCGCTACCCGAGTTCTTCACGACTTGCCCTCGACAAGTTCTCCCTCTCGATCTCCGCCGGCTGCACGACCGCCATCCTCGGAATGAATGGCGCCGGAAAATCCACCTTGCTCAAATTGATCTGCCGCTTCTACGACCCCGAAAGCGGCCGGGTGGAGATCGATGGCGCCGACCTGCGCCAACTCGATCTCGAGGCCTGGCGAAACCGGATCAGCGTCCTCTTCCAACAGCCTTTTCACTATCAAGCCGCCGCCGTCGACAATATCGCCTATGGCCGCCTCGAGGTCCCCGCCGGAGAGATCGCCCATGCCGCCCAGCAGGCCGCCCGCGAAGCGGGAGCCGACCGCCTTATCCAAGAACTCCCGGGAGGGTATCATGCCCAACTCGGCAAGTGGTTCGCCGAAGGGACCGAATTGAGCACCGGAGAATGGCAACGCATCGCTCTGGCCCGCGCCTTCTTCCGCAATGCTCCCGTCCTGTTGCTCGACGAACCCACCAGCGCCATGGATCCCTGGGAAGAGGCCGAGTGGCTCGATCGCTTTTACGCTTACGCCCAAGGACGCACCGCAATTCTAGTCACCCATCGCCTAACCACAGCGATGCGGGCCGATCACATTTGCGTTCTCGACCACGGCCGCCTCATCGAAGAGGGGACCCACCTGGGGTTGCTCGCCAGCGAGGGCGCCTATGCCCGGGCCTGGAGGGGCAGGCCCGGCGCATAAGTTTCAATCTTTTCGCACCACGTCGGCAATCACGGGACGATGCTCCCATCGCTCTGAATCGGCCGTGCCGCAGCCGAGCACTTCCCATTCGTCGCTTACCAAAATGCGGTCCAGTCGCAGCCAGGGTGCCACCAGCGCCCACCAACCCTGCTGATCCCCGGGAAAGGTATCGCCGTGCCCCTGTCCCGCCGCCACGTGAGCGTCCCGCAACAATCCGGAGAACGGCCGTTCCATGGCCCCGAAAGGCGGCGCATTGAAATCTCCCGCCACAATCACGGGAAACTTTTCCTCGGCCACCCGGTGCGCCAAGGCCTGCCCGGCTTTGATCCGCCAATCCCAGTGAGCGTTCTCGTCACCGGTCCATTGTCCGCCACCCTCACCGCCCATCCACCGGACCCGGCCGCCCGTGAGCCGGTCCATTCCTCCGTTCAATTGGTTCCGAGGGGTGGGCATATGCACTGCATAAACGGCGAAGCGTCGCCGGGCATCCTCGAGGACGAACCGGCCGGCCATGTTCTTGCGACCGCGATGCCGGGCGTCTTCGGGCAGCGGAAGCAAGTCCCCGGAAACAATTGGAAACCGGCTGAAACACGCAAACTCTCCGGCCCGCTTCTCGTGAGGATAATCCAGTTTCCCCCGCCAGTAGTCCTGGACGACGACCACGTCCGGACGGTACACGCCGACGACCTCACCGATCGAGGGCGCCTCGTTCTCCCCACAATTCCAAGTCAGAATGCGCAGCTCCCGCGACTGTTCCGGACGCGCCGGAACCAGCCCCGGACCAAAGCGGAAATCCTGAAAATACCACAGCGCCGACAGAAGCAACCCGGCAAGAGCAGCCGGCCAGGAGCGCCCGATCAACACGGACACCAGAAACACCGGCGCCCACACGGCCAAAGCCGGCGCGGTCGGCACGTAGAGCAAGGTCGCCATCCTCCAGTCCAGGCGTTCCGCGCGGTCTAACCACAACGCCGCCGCCCACAAGAGTATCATCGCCGCCACAGGCAGCCAAGCCACGAGCCGCCGCAAGAACGTCAGGAAAGCCCTCAATGACAGGCGCCCTCTGCGAAGCTGTCGCTCATTCGTCCGCGCGCGCCCCTTGACCTTCCGCCAACCGTCGCACCCGGTAATAACGCGCCATCGCGTCCGGCATCGGGTCCACAAACACGCCCTCAAGGGCGCCTGCCCCCACGGTCACCAGAGAATCCGGAAGGTCATCCCGCCAGTCCAAGAGTTCTGGGCTGTGCTCGACCCGAAATACTTCCCCGCCCTGGGCCGGCCAAGTCAGCCGCACGTCCCCGTTTTCCAACCGCTCAATCGAGCGCACCGCAAATACTTCTCCTCCTTCACCCGGTCCGGTCGCAGTCACCCGCCATTCGTCGAAATAGAGAAGGTTGTCCCCCGGCAGCAATTCGTTGAACAACTCCCATTCGGCCGCGAAATCCCCGAGGTCCAGATCCTGCACCCCTGCATGCAAGACCTCGTCCGTGAACAGATCTTCGCCATCGAAAGTCACCGACCACCGGTTCGCCGCAAAGTCCAGGGTGATCTCGAGTTCATGCACGACGCCATGCTGAAATGCTATGAACAGATCATTGTAATCCTCTCCGTCGTAGCGCCACAACCCGAAAAATTCCTCGGTGTTGTCCAGCACCACTGCCGCCAGCAATTCCTCCGTCTCATTATACAGAGAAAAGAAAAATGAGTCGTAGCGGCCGTTTGAGGAATCCTCGACCAGGAATCGCAGCGACCAATGCACTTCCGGCGTTCCGCTCGCCACCGGGTCGTAACTGAGCGGACGATAAACCGACACCCAATCGGTACTCGGGTTCCCGTCTCCCACGAAACCGCTGCGGCCCAAGCCCGGCATGACGCCTTCGGCGATTCCGTGAACGCCTTCTCCCGGGTTGGTGGTCAGCCAACCCTCATTGGGCGCCAGCATGTCCAAGCCAACGGGAAACTCCGAGAAATCGGTCCCATACAACACCGTTTCCTGGGCGCCGGCCGCCCCGGTCGAAACCAACCCCGCCGCCGCCGACAGCAAGACGATTCCCGCACTGGCCAGTCTCCGGCGGAAAGCCGATAGTCTCCCTACCGCGATCCCGGCTCCCAAAGATAGATCATCAGCCATCGGCGACCTTACCTCGCCCCGGACGGGAACTCAAGCTCTGCCCGCGCCCCCACCGCGCACTGATTCCAATAGATTGGAGTCGTAGTAGGCCGGCGTCATCGGGCATCACGTTCCTCCGAGATGATCTGGCTGGGGTCGGTCCCGCCGGTGAAAGCATGAGTCTGATCCACACCTGCCGTCTCAACGGGTTCAACCAATCGTGAAAGAACAACCAGCCCCCTTCTTTTACCCACGGCGCCGCCGCCAGCGCGGCATCGACTCGTGCCCGGCCATCGACGATCACTGCATCGAACAGGAGGCCTATCTTTGAGGGAACCGCCAAATAGGAAGTGAACTGCCCAGGCCGGGCCGCGCTGAATGGTTCGTGGGGAAACTCCGGTCTGCGCCAGTGCAGAGAGAGGTTCCTTGGTGCAGCCTCGATAACCTTGGCTGCCCACTTCGGATCGTGCTCGACGCAGTGCAACTGCATGTCTGCTTAATGCCTCACAGGTGGCTTCATACCAATCCAAGCGCTGAAACCAAACATCTGCATCGAACCATCCCAATGCGTCGAACTCCGCTGGCACGATCCTCTCGGTCAGATTAACCAGATTCTCCTTGTGCCACATGGTATGCTGCCGTTCGGTGCGCAACTGCAGGACATTCGGGAACTGCCTAGGGAAAAGGAACGGGGAATCCTCGTAAGCCAGTTCCGCCACGTAAAAAGCAACGCGTTCGGCTTCCATCTGCCGGAGAAACCGGAGCAAGTTACGTTTAAGCATCCGGTGTCCCGCAGGATTGAAATACACCGTGATGACGGCCATGTTCACGCCCACCCCCCATGCTTCACCTTGGTGAGCCGGGAACCAGTCTGATCCCAGACCTGCACCTCGACAGATTCTAGGGACGCCGAGGGGTGCCGATCCAAGTTTTCGGCGGCGGCTCGCATGTGGTCGTTCAGACTCATGCCCGGGATGTGACCTGCGCGCAGCCCCATTCGTTCCTCATTCCCGTGCAGGACGCCCGGCAAACCGTGATAGGGTAGGGAGAGCAGCGCCACCCCATCGTGCCGCATGGCCTCCACCATGAGCATCTGGTCGTCCGCCCCGTAATGACGAAGGTCCACATGATAACCTGGCGTTCTGCGGTAAAGCCAGGCCGGCAATAGCACTCGCCCATAACTACCGTCCCATGTACGGTTGCTCGGTTGATGTGCTACATAGGGTTGATGCTCGGCCGCCGTTTGCACCAGCACCGCGAAGTTTCGAGCGGATACCGTGTTATCTGCATCAAGATTAAAGACGTGTTTGCCATACTCGCTGCGCTCAATACATTCCGCATCGTCCTGTAATCCACAAGGGAGACCCGACGGAAAATGAATGATCTCGCTCTGCGAGTTTCCCCAGATCGTATACTCCACATCCACCGGCAGGAGCATCGATCGAGCTGAGGTCGGAACGAAGGTAAGCATCCTGTGCTTAACCAACCGCGAATAGACCGCCACCTTTAAAAACAGCTCATCGAACCCGTACTCCGGCCAACAGGCTCCCTTAAGTGGCTTAGAGGCGCAGCCGGGGAGTTCAGCATTCCCAGCGATGCTTCCCCTTTGCCGGTGCCAAATGAAGGCAGCGGCCAGAGTGGCCGGATCAATTAAACCGCCCCGTGCCCCCAATTGCCCGCCCAGAATCGGACTGTAGCTAACTTCAGGCTTGTTGTCCTGCGGATTGAATCTTTCCGCGACTACCACGTGATCGAGACATTCCTGCCGCTCGCGCTCCGGGGCATCCACCAAGAACTCCTCGACCAGGTCCTCGTCGAGCACTGGAAAAATGTCTGTCCAACTCATCGAAGGATGACACTACACTGCAGCCAGGAGTCGAAGCCGCTCCCACCCTTGACGGAAATCTCGAATACCTGCATCCCTGGAAACCGTTGATCCAAGTAGCCACCTGCCCAGGATCGCTCCTCATCATTCGACCGTTCTACCTGATTCATCACAACCTCCTCAGCCTCCAGGATTTGTTCACGTCTGCGCCAACCATCTGAAGGTCCTCCATCGTAGTGCTGACGCAACGGCAGTCATCCCATTCCGGCGACTCACCACCGGCTCCGCCAGGAACCAACCGGGCAGGTGACGGCTCTTCCGTCCCTCGATGGACCATAAGGGGGTACCCAGCCGGCACCAGAAGCAGCCTCCCGGACGTTTCCCCGCAAGGACGACGCCGGGGCACTGGGTCGACGCCGCGTCGACAAGCTCCCTTCGCTGATCGTTGACTATCAAAGCGGACCGTCCGCCAGCCCGCCGCGTCGATGGCGCAATCCGGGTCAGCGAGGTCGTCTTTCCTGAAGACACATAGCCGCCTCCGAGCAAATCCCAGAGCCGATGGCCGCTGGGAGGAGCAAAGAAAATCATAAAAAAGCCTTGCCACGAAAAAAAATGCAAGGCTTGCTTCCCATTCGAACTCCGTTCCGGAAGAGGTTACTTGAATCAGTTGGCGTAGACTTACCAAGATCGTGTGGTGCGTAGCATATCCATCAGCATTCCGATAATTGGTCTCTTAGGGATCGTCTTGATATTCTGTCTCGTTCGTTTTAGGAGCCAGACGGCCAGTGGGCTTCCAGCACCCGATGGCGGAACGCTACCTAAACCAAACATATCCTTCACTGAGGCTGCCACAAAGCGTTCTCATCCTGACGATCAGGTCTTCTCGCCCTCTCTGAGCGAAAATTCCGGCGACGCCGGGCCGGATGCCGTGGGAGTCGATCCCGAAGATATCCCCTCGATAACCGATCGCGAGAAACTACTCGAAATTGGATTCATGTGGACCGAAGCGAACTCGGACAGGCTCCAGGAAAAGTTCAATTTCTCAGACAGCGATCTCACCTATGTCAAAGACCAAGCCAGCCACCTAGCAACGTCAATAATCTCACTTGCAAAGAGCAATTTGCGGGAGGACTATTTCCGGCATAGGCCGGAGAAAGGCGTTTATGCGTACCGGCTACCTGCATTTAAGGGGCGTGCGGAGCGAAATCGAGACCTCGTGGAGGCACTTTCTCAACGATTTGGAGCTGCAAAGGGCGAAAGGATTGCAAGTATGATCTTAGGGGACCGTGAACGGCTGCCTCCCTTTAGGGTTCTTGGCGAATATGAATTGCTCTTTCGCTTGCAGCTAACTAATATCGGGGATTACGAATGGGTCACTGAGCGGTACAATCCTGTGACCGGAGCGCTTGTGAATTCCGGTGAAGGTGGCACGTTCGAGGGTTTCCTGCCAAATCATGGACCAATCGTCAGCCTTCCAGGACTCTAATCTCATGCGAAGGCCGATACCACTCCTGGTTCTGACTGTATTTCTAGCGAGCGTTTGCCTGTTTTTCTTTGTGCTGCCAAAACGGGCGCACGAAGACAGGCTAGAAAACGGCGCCGGCCACGCGCACACCTCAACCGATGGATCAACTCGTGCCAGGGTAATTGCACCGACCCTGTTGGGAACAACCCGTTCAATGGCGGACCCTCCTCATTACGAACGGGAGCCCCTCGATGATAATTCGCCTTTCTTTCGAACTGATGGAATTCTGTCCTATCGTGTCGTCGACGCTATGGGCCTGACTAAAGAGCAGGCATTGGCGGTACAAGCTGCGTACACTGGGTTTTTGGACGAGATCGCGGCTCTCGCAACGGAGCGCCTCACGATTGATTATGAGAACTTCGATCAAGATTTGGGGGTTACCGCATTTGTAATCGGTGCCTTTGGCGATAAAGTTGAATCCGCCTTTTCGAGTTTGAGAGATTCGCTCGCGCACACGCTCGGTAACGAAACTTCCGAAAGCTTTTGTGAGTCGATTCGAAAGAACGACTCCTATCCGGGCTGGGGAGAATATGAACTTCGACTTCAAGTCAAGGAGGCATGGGACGAACCGGCGGCTGCTCTGATCGATATTGACATAGTAGATGAACACGGAAACATCATCGAGCATATAGATCAGGGATATGAAGCACGCCCGGGGATATTTCAGCAGCAAGGCGTGATGCACAAGATTTTCGAGATTACAGACCCTGACGCTACCATCTTTGGATCGCAATCTTCGACCGAGTCGAATTAGGATGCAGGGCGCTCAGTGCACACCGAGCCACCACTCCACCCATCGCAAATTTCAGGTCTGACACCGTCTTCCTCCGGCCTCCGCACCTGGGTGACAATTGATCCGCGCAGCTCCAGGACTCTCGACCTCGACTGGCGCGCGGTGATCCGGGAACTCGAGGGCCTTACCCAAGGGCCGGATGCCGCTGAAATTCCTCGCATTTACACAAATCGCAGCGCCATCGCGGGAACTTTTGCCAACGGCGCCGTAATGATCGTCGGAAAGCGCGAGACGGAGCAACTAAGCGAAGACCGCGTCCCCGTCCTCGGGCGCATCCCGGTGCTGTGCCACGTGTTCCGCAAGAGGGGAGCCCAGCGGATCCAGCATCTTCTCGCCGCGCGCATCGAGGTGAGGAATCCTGCCGGTCACGGCACGAAATGAACGCGGCCTTCGGCCGGCCCTTGTCTGTGATCGCCGCCAACCACTTTTTGACGACAGGTCTTCGAACTGACCCCTTTCCATTCCTCAAGATAACGGGCGAGATCCCGCAGAAGGATACTCGGGGGGGAGGCGTAAGGATGGCGCGGCCTTCAACAACGAAGGAGCGCCGTGAAGCCCGCCTGCTCGAAATGTTGATCACCTGTCAGTGCTTCTTGGATCCCCTGGTCGGTCATCACCACGAACGAGACGCAGCCGGTCAGCGACCAATCCTTGTCTGGACGGTCCTCGTAGAATTGCAGGCCGCGCCGGAACAGATCGGCGCCGGCCCGGACGATCTTCACCTTGGAGTCATGCTCCAACTCACGGATGAACCGCGGAACGAGACGCCGGCTGGCGGACTCCGCCAGCGCATCCGCGAACTCCGCCAGGATCCACTCAGTCGTAAGCAGGTCGTCGCGCAATTGTCGAGCGGCCGCGACGACACGGGCGTGGTGCTCGTCCGCTCGGTTGAGTAGGGCAACGAAGTAAAATGCATCCCCGAACACCGACTTCATTGTTCTCCCCTCCTTCGGCAGTTCCCGGTCCGGCAACGGATCAAAACGCCGGATCTGCTGGCTTGCATTGGCCGCTGACTTCAGGTTCAGGCGCTCAGCGATCCACTCTCAGAGAGGCGCCCAGGCAAAGACCTGCCAGCCGGCGCGCCCGAAAGCCTCGGCGAAGGTGTCGAGGAGAAGTTCGCGATCGCCGTGCTCAAACACAATGGGCTCGCGCCGGTCGCCCAGGGCAATGACATGGTAGAGGGCGTTCTCGTCTCGGTCTCGTATTCGACGCGGGGAGTGCGGGGCATCGGAGAGGATGATGCGCGAACCGCCTTGTGTCAAGAAATGTTGCATGACCCCTCGTTTCACTTCAGCGTTGCAAGGGCGAGTGTGCTTTGCTGCTCGACGATCTGGGTGAGAACGGTCCAGTAAACCGGCTGATCGAGGGTGTCGCGCACAGTCGCCACCGGCAGGAAGCGGCGCATCTCGCGCAAGAAGTCGTCGCGACACGCAGGGTTCGTTTTGAGTTCCGCCACCCGCTCCTCGAGCAATCGGGCGAACGCCGTATTGTCGCGCTGATGATCCTGCACTTTGCGGGGGATCAGCATCGCTGGCAGGTCTACCCCTCGTTGGGTGAGCCACAGGATATCCCACAGGTCGCGGTTCTTCAGCCGGTTCTCACGCAATGCGAGCGCCACGATCGTGTCGGCCAGGATCTCCTCGCGGCTCTGCGCCTGCAGGATCAATCCCGAGGTGCCGAGGTCGATGCCGTAAATGTTGCGCAGCATCATCGGACGCGGGTCGTGGCTCGGGAGGGCGCATATGTCAATGTGGATGCGCTGTGCAGGGAGTTGCTTCTTGCCGGGACGGGTTTCTACGCGGAGCTTCCAAGTGGTCACCCTGCCGCTGCTCTTCGCTGGTTCGCTCACTTTCACCGGCAGGCCGTAGCGGGTTTGCAGCGTCTCGGTCAGCACGTGTCCGAGGTCGATGAGGTCGCTTCGCTTGAAGTCGCGGCCGCCAGTGAAATCGAGATTCTCGCTGAGCCGCGGCGAACCATAGCATGCGCGCAGACAAGTGCCGCCGATGAATGTGAGTCCCTTCAGCAATCCGGCTGCGCTCAGCTCCCGCAGGATATCGTGGTGCAGCAGCTCCTTTTCCACCACCGGCCGGAGCGCGGCGAGATCGCCTCGGGTCTTCAGCGCCTCGTCCACCAGTTGATCAAATAAGCTCACGCGCTGCCTCGTCATCCACCAGTTCCATGCTGCGCCGCGTGGCCCTCATGTCGCGCAAGGCCTGCGGCACCGAGGCCCGCCACAAATGCCGCTCGGCATCGTAGGCCAACTCCGCAGCGATGGCCTCCGGCCGCTGCGCGGTGTGCACGAACTCGATGTGACCGAACTCGCCGCAGTCCACCACATGACTGCGCCCCGACGTCATCAATGTGATCCAATTTATCGGCGCCTGCGAGATCACCCCGGCGTCACTCAGCGCCGTTTCCAGGCTGATGTAGTTGAACTCATCCGCCCGCAGTCGCGCCGCAGCGTGGAACAATAAATGTCCCGGGGGGTAGTCAGCCAAAGGGTAGAGGTAGATCCCCCGGCACACTCGCTTCAACACCCCCGCCTTGACCGCCCTCGACAGCAACAGCGCCAAATCCCCGCAGCCAGGCGCCGCTGCCGCAAGGTCCGCCGAGGCGAACACACAGTGGTCCCGGTCCGCCAAGCTGCGGAGAACCTGAGAAAGCTGCCGGAGCGGCTGCACCCATCGACTCTACAAGAGATTGCAAAAAATGCAATGTTTTGTCGACTGCATGTGCGCCGGCCTAATCCCGGGAAACCTTGTTTTCATCCCGAGATATCGAGGGTGACTTTGCCGGGGGCCTTCTGCCGCCCCTTCAGGGCGCCGGTCCTGACCTGCTCTCTACCCAGGGCATCGCGGCGCTCAGCCCTGGACTAGGCTCTGCGTTCCCTTCGGGGACCCCGTCACGAATTCAATTATAAATCGACACGCCCTAAAGGCGAAACCTCGAACGGAGTGTCCCTTCACCGCAACCTCACTGCTCCAGCTTCGCTTTCCACCGTTCCCGAAGCGCCGGATCCGAAAACGTCTCCGCCCACGCGCCTGCGCCATCGGGGTCGGCAGACGCAATGTTTCTGATCAACGCCTCCACGGCAGAGTCGCGGCCAGAACCTTGCTCAAGAGTCCATGTTCAGAGCGCCGGTTTCTCATAGCAAATTCTTAAGTTAGACTGTCTGAACTCCCATCGAGGGCGCTGTTTGCCGCCGTCTGTTTCCACTGCCTTATGGAACGGCGGAAAAAATCCGCCAACTCCTCAACCGCCGGCGGACATTCCATCATCCCCTCCACACCCGGATCACCAGTGCGCGGCTGGCCGCTGGTGAGCCGGCTCAAGGCGATGTCGAGTTGGAGCCTGGCTCCGGCAGCTTCGTAACCACGAGCGAAGTCATTCACTCGTATTCCAGCCTGCGCCAGAGCCGTTCAGTGGGCGGCGGCAGCATCGGCCCGGGCTTTGGCTTGTTCGATGATCTGCAAGTTCTCCTCGATCTTCGCGGCGAACCACTCCGGAATGTCGTCCTCGGCAAGTTCGCGACGCCACTGCTGGCGGAGGCGTTCGGGACCGAACTCTCTGGCGATGTCAAGGAGCTGCAGGAAGCGGTTCTTTGGCAGCGCAGCAGAAATGAAGGCGTCGTCCGGGGCGTTCCGGTTGGACCACACGAGGCCGGGGTGCAGGTCCCAAAAAGCGCGGCGGTTGGCCGATGGCGGCGGAGTGCTGACCATACCCCGAGCTTGCGGCATGCTTGTGATCCGGTCAAGGGTCGCGAGACCGGGGCAAGACCTGCCCATCCCTATCCCTGCGTGCCGGTCAGCAGCCTCTCACGACCGCAGGATTCCGCTTTTCAAAGCCGGGCCTTCCCGCCTGCCCAGAGGCGAGGGTTGGTGGGGGTTCAGTAGTCAGTGCCTATGCACGGATAGGGCCAAGACATTGGGCCTGAATGTTTTAATGGAAAATGCTGCACATCGGGCGGCGGATTTTTTCCAATGGGGCGGATGAACCCATCTCCTACTCCCCTTAATCCATCCCGTCGTTGTCGCTGTCGCGGCCATGGGAAGCCGGCGCCTCCCGCCTCCGCTCCCCTTCAAAACGTACCCTCCCAAGTCCCGTTGGCGCTGAAGCAGCGTCCACGATGGCTTGCCCCGCGGCTTTCCACGGTTGTCCGCAGCACGCTGGCATGGTATAGCTCTCCCCGGCATGCAACCGGATCCGTTCACTGCCTTGTGGAAATCCAGAACCGCCTGGCTCGTGCTCGGCCTCGCCGCTCTGTGCTTGGCAAGCTTCTTCGCAGGCCGTCATTCCCATCCTGACCCTACCGCGAAGAAGTCCGATCTCGAACAGCAGTCCCGCCCGCCCTCGCTCACCTCCCCTCCGTCTTCTGCGTCCACGACCGCCTCCGGCGGACGCAGCTCCACCGCTCAGGCAGCTTCTCTCGCTTCTCGAAACGCCGTTAAATCCACGGTCCGTCGCGCGCTCTCCCTGCTCCGCGACGGCCTAATGAATCCACGCGATGCGGCTGCCGCCCTCGACCTCATCGGCGCCCTTTCCCTCGAACAGACCGAGGAGGCTCTCCTCATCGCCGCCCGCCTTCCAGAAGGACACAACCGCAACGTCTTGATCGCCGGCATCCTCGGACGCCTCGCCGAATTCGATCCTCACGCCGCGCTCGACTTTCTTGAAAGTGAAGGCGGAAAATACCGTGCCAACATCGGAGCCGAGGCCATCAATGGCATTGTCGCTTCTTGGCTGGCCACCGATCCCAAGGGCGCGTGGGACTGGTTTTTCTCCGAAGCCCCTTCGGCGACGCTCCAAGGCAACCAATTCCAACCCGCCGCCGCAGCAGCCCGGTCCCTCTTCGAAAGCCTCGCCTCTTCCAACTTGGAGGCCGCGGTGGCTCAGCTCCAGCGCCTTGAAGGAAACGATCTCTATGGCCGAGCCCTCGATGGAATCATTCAAGGCGCCCTGCGCGCCGGCGCCCATGCCAGCGCTCTCGAGGCCGCCGGGAACATCCACGACCCCAGCTCCCGCACCTTCGCCCAAGTGCGCGTTCTCGAAGATTGGGCGGCTCTGGATCCCGCCGCAGCCTCCACTTGGTACGAACGTCAACAGCCCATGGACGCCCAGGGCAACATCCGCAATGGTCTCGCCACCTCCTGGATGGCCGAGGATCCCTACACGGCGGCGGAATGGTGGTGGGATCACACACCGGATGACCAGAAAGCCGCTTCCCTCAAACGCATGGTTGGAGTCTGGGCTCTGCGTGATCCCGGCGGAGCCGGTGACTGGCTGCGCTCCTTCGACTCTGGCCCGGAACTGGATTCCGCCGTCGCCGCACTGGTGGATTCCGCCGTGCGCGGTCACCCGCAGGAAGCGCTCGAGTGGACCCGGGCCATCACCGATTCCGACCTGCGAGTCCATGTCTACGAATCCGCCGTCCGTATCTGGGCTGGGCTGAACCCTCAGGCGGCCTATGATCATCTCAGTCAGTCCCAAGAGATTCCCGTCAGCCGTCGCGACCAACTCCTGCTGAGCATCACGCCGCCGGATTTGGCCCAATGAGCCGTCCTCCGGCCCCCTGGCTCGCCGCCCGCGCCGCTGCTCCGCGGCTTTCGACCACGGTCACGGTTCCTTGACCGCGCCGCGCTTCCAGAGACGCCAGCCCTTTCCTTCCCACCAGAGGTTCCCGAGACAGACCCATCCGGCTCGCAGCCATCTCGATTTCCATGCCGCACTCGCGCCAAAGCCTCAAGCGCTCCCACACCCCGGAAGCCATCCGCCGCCGCCTCTCCCAGCCCAACGGACAGCCTGTCCTCAAAGACTTGGTCTATGGGGCAATCGATGGCGCCGTGACGACGTTTGCCGTGGTCAGCGGAGTCGCCGGCGCCGGTCTGCCCAATAGCGTCATCATCGTCCTCGGCCTCGCCAACCTCTTCGCCGACGGCTTCAGCATGGCCGCCAGCAACTTTCTCGGCTGCCGGGCCGAGAACCAAGCCAAGGCCAAAGCCCGTCGCGACGAAAAGGAACATATCCGCGTCTACCCAGAGGGCGAGACCGAAGAGATCCGCCAAATCTTCGCCGCCAAGGGCTTTTCCGGCGACGTGCTGGACCAGATCGTGCGCACCATTACTGAGGACGAGCGGCGCTGGGTAGACACCATGGTCCAGGAGGAGTTGGGCTACTCCCTCTCGAATCCCTCCCCCATCAAGGCCGCGCTCGCCACCTTCGTCGCCTTCCTCGTCATCGGAGCCATTCCCCTCGCCAGCTTTCTCCTCAACGCCCTCAATCCAGGAACGATCCCCCACCCTTTTCTCTGGAGCGCCGTCCTCACCGGAGTCGCCTTCTTTGTCGTCGGCGCCCTCAAAGCGCGCGTCGTCGAGGAAAGATGGCCGGTCTCCGGCATCGAAACGCTAGCCGTCGGGGGGTCGGCGGCCGCCATCGCCTACGGAATCGGCATCCTTCTCAAGAGCATGGCCTAACGAGCATTTCTCATACCGCTTCGTCGCGAGGCTTCTAACCTCGCGGCCGGCGCCCCTGGCGCCGCCGCATTCACAGCTCTCCTCCGGCTCGCCGGGCCCTACTGTTCGCCGGGGTAAATCCGCCCCTCGATCACCACTCCCACACAATGGGTAGTGTATTCGAATGGGTCTCCATCATAGAGGGCCACGTCCCCGTCTTTTCCCACCTCGAGAGAACCCACTCGCTCCTCCACACCCAACAAACGCGCCGCTCCCAGCGTCATCGCTTCCAACGCCGCGTCGAACGGAACCCCGTAGGAAGCCGCCAAGCCCCCTTCAAAAAGCACCACCCGGGTCTTCGGCACGTAACTCTCATAACCGCTCTGAAACGCGAAAGGAATCCCCGCCTCCGCCAAGAGGGCCGCCATCCGGACCGTAAGATTCTCCGATTCGCCATGAGTGCGCTGGAGCGTTGGATGCACGACCACCGGAAAACCGGAGGCGCGAATCGCCTCGAGCAGGAGATGGGCCTCCGCACACCCGTCCAGAACCAGAGCAATCCCGAACTCCTCCGCCACCCGCAGCGCCGCGGCGATGTCCTGATGCCGCTGGACCGTCAACAAGAGCGGAACCTCCCGCCGCAGCACCGCGCCCAACGCTTCGAGCCGAAGGTCGCGCGCCCCTGGGTCTCCCTCGTCCTCGCCCTCCTCGCCCTCCTCGCCCTCCTCGCTCCCGGCTTCCGTCGCCGCGCGTTTGGTCTCGTATTCCCGGGCCCGGATCAGCTCCGCCCTCAACAGAGCCACCGCCTTCGCCCGGGTTCCCGGCGATTTTCCCGCGCCGCGTTGCAACGCTCCCTCGCCTAACGATCCACAGATCATGGCCAGCGGTTTCAAAACGCCGTCGCTAATGTTTTCGCGGTCCGATTTGATGATCATGCTCTGCCCGGACAACAATGCGCCCGGCGCGTGACCGGTATGCACCGTGGTCACGCCAAACTTTCGCACCCACGCGACCAGGGGATCACGGCCGTTGTAGGCGTCGATGGCCCGCAACTCCGGCTGCATCGGCGCCGATCCCTCCAGTTGCTCCTGATCATGCGCTTGGTTGAGAATGCCTGACAAACCCACCGTCGCATGAGCGTCGATCAATCCGGGAATCGCCACCGCCGCCCGCAGAACCTCCGCCCCTTCCACTTCCCCAACTTCCCCCGCTGTCCCCACCCGCACAATCTTGCCGTCCTCGATCACCACCACCCCGTCCCGCAAGACTTCACCAGCCCCGGTGTGGAGCAGGTCCCCCCGGATGACTACCCGCGCCGGTCTTTCTCCCAGCGCCGCCTCCAACCGGAACGCTCCGCCCGCTGCCACCAGCCCCGCCATGATCCACCAAAACCGTTTCATGCCCTAACCTGCTTTCAGCGTTCGAAACAACAGTGCTCGATCTCGCCGGGATGCCCCGCCCCGAAACCCCCGAAGGCCCATTTCTCATCTTCCGGATCGCTCAAATTAAATACCCGGCGGCCCTCCACCCACGTCTCCTCGACTCGCGTGTAGACGCTGAAGGGATCTCCGGAAAGAATGATAAAATCGGCGTCCTTGCCCGGCGCCAACGAACCGGTTCGATCCTCTATTTCCAACATCCTGGCCCCAGCCAAGGTCAATCCCGCCAACGCGCCCTCCCGCGACATCCCCGCCCGCACCGCAAACGCCGCCGACCGCAGGAACCAACGCGAATCGTTGATCGGATCGTCTGTGTGAAACCCGGTCAATACGCCGGCCTGCTCCAGCACCGCTCCGTTCTTCCAGGCAATGTCCACGGCCTCCTGTTTCCCTCCGGGACTGTCCAACAGAATGATCGAACAAGGCACGTCCGCGGCCGCAATCTCCTCCGCCACTTTCCACGCTTCACTGACATGGTGCAAAATCACCCGGAACCCGAACTCCTCTTTCAAGCGCAATACCGTCAGGATGTCGTCGTGCCGGTGCGTGTGATGGTGCACCACCCGGCGGCCCTCCAGAACGTCGGCCAACGCTTCCAATCCCAGATCCCGGACCGGCAACTTCGCAACATCCCCGCCCGCCGCCGCCCTCTTGTCCCGGTACTCCTGGGCCCGGACAAACTGCTGCCGGATCAATGCCGCAGACTTGGCCCGCGTCCCCGGAAAAGGCGGATCTCTCCGTGAATTGGTCCCGTTGGCCATCTTGACGCCGCCCGCTAAACTGCCGTCCGCATTCCGAATGAAGAGATCCTCGATCCGGTTTCCGTCCCGCAGCTTCAAATAAATCGTCTGACCACTCAGCAAATGCCCCGATCCCGACATCACGTTTGCCGTGGTGATCCCCCCTGCCTGGGCCTTTCGGAAACCGGGGTCGCGCACGTTGATCGAATCATACACGCGCACTTCCGGCTGAATCGGAGCCGATCCGTCCGCTCCAGCCACTTCCCCAATGTGGCTGTGTGTGCACACCAAGCCAGGCAAGAGCGTTTTTCCTTCCACGCTGATCACCTCCGCGCCTTCGGGCGCCTGAACCTCGCCCATCCGCCCCAACGCCGCGATCTTCGTCCCCTCGACGATCAAGATTCCCGATTCGATCGGTTCCCCTTCCACGGGAAAAATGCGAGCCCCGGTGAAAGCCCGCAATGAAGGCTCTTCCGCCGCGCCTGAGCCCGCCGCTACGCCTGAACCCGCCGCTGCAACGTTCGCCGCCGCGCAACCCGCCAAGATCCATCCGGCCCTTCGCCATCGCTCTCCGCTCACGCCGCCAGCATCGCATGACGGCCCCGCCATGCAAGCGCGGTGGCAAACGGCCCGAAACCTGGTATACTGTAATTAGAATGAAGGAGTTCCTGCTGATCCTCGGTATCTTCGCGTTCTGGTTCGCCCTCCAAAAGTGGATCCTTCCCGCCTGCGGCATCTCGACGTGAATGTCGGCTTCCTGCCCGGTCGAGCAGAAGGACGGCGTGAAAGAGGTGAACAGAACGGCGGCTCCGCCCGTCTCGTCTCAAGACGCGCCCGCCAACGATCCCCCTTCCGCTTCCCAGACCGAAGGATAGAGGAGAGTCGCAATAATTCGCCCTCCAGTTCTGCTCCGCCCTCGGCGCCGGGCTGCCGGGCTGGCAGCCTCGCCTCTCCCGGCTCGGCGGGAAGGGACCTTCTGCCTCACGACGGAATTCCGGATGAAATGCGGGCATGGCCAAAGCGCGCTTTCCCGCCCCGGATCCTGACATAAGCAGGGTCTCCGGGTCGCCGCTCTTCGCCGCCCCCCTTCCGCCTTTACCTTTCCGGTTTTCCTTCTCCCTTTGACCTTCTCCGATTGTTTGTGTCTCGCCTTTCCCCAGCGCAACCCGTTCCAGCGCCCGTCGTCGAAGAGCCCGGCAGGCAACGCTACCTTTTGGGGCAACTCCTGCGCTTGACCGGTCGTTATTGGCCCCAATGCCTGCGCCTCATTCTCATCCAGGCCTGCCTGATTGCCCTAAGTCTCGCCAGCCTCGGCGGCGTCGGCTTGGCCATTGATCTCCTGCGCGCCCAGATCGATCCCTCGGCGCCCGCTGTCCGAGTCCCATTCGGAGCGTGGACGCCGCCGGATTCGAAACCCGAAACGGTCCTCCTCCTTCTTGGAGGCGTCATCTTTGTTGCGGCCCTGCTGCGCGCCGTCCTCACCTACGCCAACACCGTCGCCGCCAACCGCCTCGGTCAAGGCCGCATCGTCGTGGATCTGCGCTCTCGCGTATACGCCCAAATGCAGCGACTCAGTTTCCGCTTTTTCGACGCCAATGCCACCGGCTCGCTCATCAATCGCGTCACTGGCGACACTCAGGCCGTCCGGCTTTTCATCGACGGCGTCGCCATGCAGAGCCTGCAAGTTCTTCTCGCCGCCGCCGTCTACTGCGCCTGCCTCATCCGGGTCCATGCTGGACTCACCTTTGCCTGCCTGGTTTTCCTGCCTGTCCTCTGGATCCTTGTCACCCTCTTCGCCCGCTGGCTGCGCCGCGATTACGTCGAGGGACGTCGCCGGGTCGACCGCCTCGTCCTCGTCTTCGAGGAACTTGCCCGCGGCATTGGCGTGGTCAAAAACTTCGGCCTCGAAGGCTGGGCCGAGAAACGCTTCCTGGAAGCGAATGCCGCCGTGCGGGACCAGAAAACACGAGTCTTCCGCAAACTGACCATCCTCCATCCCACCGTGTCGTTGCTCAATCAGTTGAGCATGGCCATTCTGCTTGGCTACGGAGGCTGGCTCGCCATCCGCGGGGAGATCGCCATCGGAACGGGGCTCGTCGTCTTCGCCGGCATCCTCCAACAACTGGCCGCCCAAGTGACCGCCGTCGGCAATATCGCCGACCACCTCCAACAAACGCTCACCGGCGCCGACCGGGTCTACCAAATCCTCGACGCCAAGCCCGATGTCGATGACCGGCCCGAAGCCAAAGCCCTGACCACGGCCCGGGGCCACATCGTCTTCGAGAACGTCTCCTTCCGCTTCCGCCCCGAAAACACCGTCCTCCACTCGATCAATCTCGCCGTTTCAGCCGGAGAACGCATCGCCATCGTCGGTCCCACAGGCGCCGGAAAAAGCGCGCTGCTCCAGTTGATCCCCCGCTTTTACGATCCCGACGCCGGACGCGTATTGTTAGACGGAGCCGGCTTGCGGGACTGGAAACTCGAGGACGTCCGCCGGCAGGTAGGCCTCGTCTTCCAAGAAAGCTTCCTCTTCAGCGCCAGCATCGCCGCCAATATCGCCTTCGGAGATCCCGCGGCCGGGCGCGATGCCATCGAACGGGCCGCCAAGCTCGCCTCGGCCCACGAGTTCATCGAAACCCTGCCCCAGGGCTACGACACCTTGCTCCAAGAGAACGGATCCAACCTGTCCGGCGGGCAACGCCAGAGACTCGCCCTCGCCCGCGCCGTCCTCCTCGATCCCGCCATCCTCATCCTCGATGATCCCACCGCCGCAGTCGACGCGGAAACCGAACAGGAGATCCTCGACAGCATGGATGGCGCCATGCAAGACCGCACCACCTTCCTGGTCACCCACCGCCTCAGCGCCGTCCGGCGGGCTCGCCGCATCGTCGTGCTCAATGGCGGCCGCATCGAAGCGATGGGCACTCACGCGGAACTCGCTGCGGCGGCCGGCTACTACCGCGACGCCATGCTAGCAGAACAACAAGGAAGCCTGGCCGCATGAGAGAGCCCGGCTCAAAACACTCCCGCCCAAGCGTCGCTGGAATCGTCGACCGCGATACCCTCCGCGGAATCCGTCACACGCGCGGCGACGAAGACGAACGGGAACAAGCCCCGCTCTCCTTCCGTCTCATCCTGCGTCTCTTTGGATTCACTCGTCCTTACCGCCGGAAAATGGCCGGGCTTGTCCTCACCGTCGTGGCTCGAGCCATGCAGTTGCCGCTCCTGGCTTGGGGCGCCGGAGCCATCATCACCGGTCCCATCGCCCGCGGCGACCTCGACGCCCTGCGCTGGTGGGTCGGCGGTTTCCTCCTCTTCGCTCTCTTCACCGAATTCACCTTCCGTTACCGGGTCAAATGGGCCCTCGAAATCGGTGAAGCCGTCATTCACGACCTCCGCGCCGCCTTGTTCCGGCGCTGGTTAACCCTGAACATGGACTACTTCAACACCCGTCCGGTCGGCCGCCTCATCAGCCGCTTGACCGGCGATGCCGAAAACGTCCGGGTCGGTGTGCAGAACGTCCTTTTTGTCAGTCTCGTCCAAGGCGGTCAGATGCTCGGCTGCGCCGTCCTCATGGCCATCGAGGACTTCAGGCTCTTCCTCGTCGTCCTCGGCATCGCCCCCGTGGTCTGGCTCCTCAATCGCATCTTTCGACGCCGCCTCGGTCAAGCCTATCGAAACCAAAGCGAAAGCTTCAGCCGCATCACCGCGACCATGGCGGAAAGCGTCAGCGGCATCCGCGTCACCCAAAGCTTCAGCCGCGAACAGGTCAACGCCGGCCTCTTCCGCGCCCTCGTCGAAGATCACGCCCGCTACAACTACGTCGCTGCGCGCACCAGCGGCATTTTCCTTCCTTTGCTCGAACTCAACGGCCAATGGTTCACCGCCCTGCTCGTGGTCCTCGGCGGAAACCGCGTGCTGGCTTCCGGCGATCCCATGGCACTGGGCAGCATGATTCAGTTCTTCTTCCTCGCCGGCCTCTTCTTTAGTCCCATCGTGGTCCTCGGGACCATGTTCAACG
This sequence comes from Verrucomicrobiales bacterium, assembly GCA_035513055.1. Lineage (GTDB taxonomy): Bacteria > Verrucomicrobiota > Verrucomicrobiia > Verrucomicrobiales > DEV007 > DATKCT01. The sequence goes on from DATKCT010000036.1 coordinate 21,509, forward strand.
AAGCCCTCACCGCCATGGCCGGCGCGGAAAGGGTCTTCTCCGTCCTCGACACCGAGCCCTCGTGGAAAGATCCGGAGAAACCTGTGGACCCCGGGCGCTGCCAAGGCCGGGTCGAGTTCCGGGAGGTGGGCTTCGCCTACCAACCCGGCCGTCCCGTTTTGCGCGGCCTGAGCTTTGTGACTGAACCCGGCCAATGCGTGGCCGTCGCCGGAGCCACCGGCAGCGGCAAAACGACCATGGCCAATCTCATCGCCCGCTTTTACCTGCCCACCGAAGGCGAGGTGCTCATCGACGGCGTCGATACCCGGCTCCTCTCCAGCGCCTGGTTGCAACGCCACCTCGGGATCGTCCCCCAACATAACCACCTCTTCAGCGGGTCCATCCTCGAGAACATTCTCGTGGTCCGGCCAACAGCCAGCCGCGATGACGTTCGCCATGCCCTCCACCGGCTGGATTGCCTCGACGCCATCGAGGCCATTCCCGGCGGCCTCGACGCCGAAGCCGGCGAACGGGGTTCCCGGCTCTCTCTCGGGCAGCGGCAACTCGTTTGCTTCGCCCGCGCCCTCGTGGCCGATCCCGAGATCCTTATCCTCGACGAAGCCACCAGCGCCATCGATCCCATCACCGAAATGCGCACCCAGAAAGCCATGCGTCTGCTCCTTCGCGGCCGGACTAGCTTCGTGATCGCCCACCGCCTGAGCACCCTCCGGCACGCCAGCCGGATCCTTGTCATGGATGCAGGGCGCCTCGTGGAAAGCGGCGCCCCCATCGACCTGCTCGAACAGGGCGGCGCCTTCGCCGCCCTCTGGGCTCGCGCCGGTCTGGAACAACCCGCCCGCTGATCCCAACCAGCCCGGATCTCTCACCCCTTTTCGGCGCGAGGCGTCGCGACCCTCGACTGACCAGGGAATAAACGGTTGAATTCAGGATCGGAAATGCCTTCTTCTGCGCTCCACCGTCATGCCCGAAGCGACGCCATTGCAGCCGCTGCGCGGTTTCCGGGATTTCTATCCCCAGGACTGCGCCCTGCGGAATTACGTCTTCTCCCGCTGGCGTGAGGTCTGCCGGCTCTATGGCTTCACCGAAGTCGAGGGACCCTTGCTCGAACCCACCGGCCTCTACCGCAAAAAAAGCGGTGAAGAAGTCGTCGAACAGCTCTTCGCCTTCACCGACAAAGGCGGACGCGAGGTCTCCCTCCGCCCAGAACTCACCCCCACCCTCGCCCGCATGGTCGCGGCCAGGCAGCGCGACTATCGCAAACCGCTGCGCTGGTTCAGCATCGGCCAGTTTTTCCGTTACGAAAAACAACAGGTTGAACGCGGACGCCTGCGCGAATTCTATCAACTCAATTGCGATCTGCTCGGCGACGAATCGCCCGCTGCCGACGCGGAGTTGATCGCTCTATCCATCGATCTCCTCCGGGCCTTCGGCCTCGGTCCGGACGCTTTCCGTCTCCGGCTCAGCGACCGCCAAGTTTGGATCGAGTTCATCGCCTCCCAGGGAATCCTTCCCGAGCAAACAGAGGCTTTCCTCCAAATCGTCGACAAGCTCGACCGGGAAAGTCCCCAACGCAGCGAAGAACGCCTCGCCGCCTTCGGCCTGACCCTGGATGTCCTCAAACAGTTCATGGTCAGCGGTCCCACACGCTCGTCCCGCCTCGACGCCGTGCTCCAGGATCTCCGCGACCGCGGACTCGATGGCTTTGTTGAAGTCGATCTCGGCGTCGTGCGCGGCCTCGCCTACTACACCGGCCTCGTCTTCGAACTCTTCGACCTCCGCCACGGCCTCCGGGCCATCGCCGGCGGAGGCCGCTATGATCAACTCGTGGCGCTCCTCAGCGACGGTCAAGCCGATCTGCCCGCTGTCGGCATCGGGATGGGCGATGTCGTCCTCTCCGCTCTCATCGAAAAATCTTCCGAAACCAAAGCCGGTCTGTGCGCTTACCTCTCAGACTGCGCCGCCATCGACGTCTTCGTCGTCATCGCCGCCGAATCCTCCCGCAGCGCCGCCGCCGGGCTGATCCAGGCCCTGCGCGAAAGCGGTCTCGCGGTCCACTACCCCTTTTCCCCAGCCAAAGTCGCCAAGCAATTCCAGGCCGCGGAACAATCCCAGGCCCGCGTCGCCGTCATCGCCGGCAGCGAGTTCCCCGAAGTCCGCGTCAAAAACCTGGCCACCCGTCAGGAGGAAGTCTGTCAGGGAACCGGAGATGTTCTCCGCACCGTGCGCCGCATCCTCGATTCCAGGGACCAACCCCTCCTCGCTTGAGGTCCCAGTTCCTCAGGGGGTAGCCCTCCTTTCTCCCCGTTCCATTCCATGTATCGCACGCACCATTGCAACGAACTGCGGATCACTCACGTCGGCGAAGAAGTCTGCCTGACCGGTTGGGTCGATTCGGCCCGCGACCACGGCGGCGTCATCTTCGTCGACCTCCGCGACCGCGAAGGCATCACCCAGGTCGTTTTCCGCCCCGAAGAAAACGCCGCTGCCGCTGAAGCCAGTCATCACCTCCGCGAAGAAGACATCATCCGCGTCCAAGGCCGCGTCGTTCAGCGCCTCCGCACCGAGGAGGTCGACACCGAAAACCCCAATCTCGACACCGGAAAAATCGAGGTCTCTTGCGCGTCCCTCGACGTCCTCAGCAAAGCCGCCGTCCTGCCCTTTCAATTCGACCGCGATCATACCCACGAAGACACCCGGCTTCGCCATCGCTACCTGGACCTGCGCCGCCCGCGCATGACCCGAAACCTGCGGCTCAGGCACAACGCCGCCAAAGCCACGCGAACCTACCTCGACGAACAAGGTTTCATTGAAGTCGAAACCCCCATCCTTTCCAAAAGCACCCCGGAAGGCGCCCGGGATTTCCTCGTGCCCGCCCGCCTCACGCCCGGTTCCTTCTACGCCCTTCCCCAGGCCCCCCAACAATACAAGCAACTGCTCATGGTCGCCGGAGTGGAACGTTATTATCAGATCGCCCGTTGTTTCCGGGACGAAGACCTCCGCGCCGACCGGCAGCTCGAGTTCACCCAAATCGATATCGAGGCCTCCTTCGTCACCTCCTCGGAGATCCGCGACCTCGTCGAAGGGCTGCTCTGTCGCGTCTTCCAAGAAACCCTCGGCGTCGAACTGGAACGTCCCTTTCTCAGCCTCACTCACCGCGAAGCCATGGACCGCTTCGGAATCGACAAGCCCGATCTCCGCTTCGGCATGGAACTCGTCGACCTCAGAGATGTCTTCGCCGACAGCGAGTTCAAGGTCTTCCGCGGAGCACTCGACAGCGGTGGTTCCGTTAAAGCCATCAATGCTAAAGGTTTCGCCGGGATCACCACCGGACAGATCGAACGTCTCTCCAACATTGCCCTCGAACACGGAGCTAAGGGCCTCGCCTTTATCAAAGTGGAAAACGGCGCGTGGAAGTCCCCCATCGTCAAGTTCTTCACCGAAACGCAGAAGTCGGAGCTATCCCGGCGCCTCGAAATCGAGGAAGGCGATCTCGTCCTCTTCGGAGCCGACCGCTGGCGCACCGCCTGCGAAGTGCTCGGACGCGTCCGCCTCGAAGTCGCTTCCCTGATGAATCTCCTTCGCGACAAGGGCGATTGGAAAGTCCTCTGGGTCACCGAATTCCCTCTGCTCGATTTCGATCCCGCCGAGCAAAAATGGAACGCCGTTCACCACCCCTTCACCCGGCCGCTGGCGGAAGACCTCGACAAGCTCGAAGCCCGCGACTTCGAAAACGTGCGCTCCGAGGCCTACGATCTCGTTCTGAATGGTTTCGAGTTGGGCGGCGGCAGCATCCGAATCCACGAGCCGGAACTGCAACGCAAATTGTTCTCCATCCTCGGCGTGACCGAAGAGCAGCAACAAAGCCAGTTCGGCCACTTGCTCGAGGCCTTCCGCTTCGGCGCGCCTCCACACGGCGGGATCGCCCTCGGCTTCGACCGGACCGTCATGTTGCTGGCCGGTGAGGACAGCATCCGGGAGGTCATCGCCTTCCCCAAAAACAATCGCGGCCACGACCTCATGAGCCAAAGCCCGGCCGAAGTCGATCCTCGGCAACTGCGGGACTTGTATTTGCGCAGCACTCTCCAGGCTAAACCGGCAGAGTCCTGATGACCCATCCGGCTCTGCCTGCCTCTGCCACTGCCTGCGCACGGATCGGTTGAACGTTTTCATGCGTTTGGAAGCAACGGCCAAGGGAAGCCGGAGGCTCTTGGACTGCGGCGAATCGCCGCTCTCGTTCCAGGCGCGGAGCGCCGTGACAGGCGGCGCGCCCTCCGAAGTCCGCTCGGGCATAGGAAGAGTTCCTCGGCAGGGCTGTTTCATCTGCGGAGCAGATGAACAAGCCATAAAATAATGTGTCGGACACTAAAAAAAGAAGTTGACAACTGGGCGCGAGAGGCCAGGGTGGCGGCATGAGAAAGCTGCGCCGCTTCCTGCCCGGTCCCAAGGGGCAGACCCATTGCTTTCACGTCGTCTCCCGTTTCGCCGGCCGTCACATCGTCTTCGGCGAGAGCGAACGGGAGTCCTTCCGCACCCTGCTGCGCAGACAACTGCGCTTCAGCGGCCTGCGCACCCTGGCCTGGTGCTGCCTGGGCAACCACTTCCACCTCTTGCCACATAAGGTGTCTGACACTATATTCAAACATTGACAGACGGGCCCTGGCCGGTTGGACCCAGGAGGACTTCCTGCAGGCGCATTAGCGCGCACTTCTCACACTATTACTACTTGAGCGCACAACATTTCTTTCTGCCTGCGTTGCGCTTATCTCGGGCTTGAACAGGGTGTTCTCACCAGGCTCAGCGCCCTCGGTGCGCCAAGTGTTGCCGCGCTGTGCTGCGCCCCTTCGGACAGTCCTGCCGGGCTGGCTGTCTCGCTCCACTCGGCCGGGAGGATGGGTTGGAAACGCTTCGCGACGAAGCGTGATGCGAACTGGGGGTTAGGTCATACCTTTCAAATCTGAGGTCTGAGATCTGAGATCTCCTCTCGGAAGTCCGCCCTCCGAAATGCCCAATATCCTTTGACCCTCCGCCGCCCCACAGGTAGGGAGAGGCAATGCACCCGGTCCGCGTGGCCGCCGCTGCGGTCAACCAAACCCCGCTCGACTGGGAGGGCAACCTCGCCCGTATCAGCGAGGCCGTCCAACTTGCCCGCGACGCTGGAGCTTCCATCCTCTGCCTGCCGGAACTCTCGATCACCGGTTACGGCTGCGAAGACGCTTTCTTTATGCCCGCAGTGGCGCATACCGCGCTGGAGATTCTCGATACCCTGCGAACGCGGTCCGAGGGTCTCCTCGTTGCTGTGGGATTGCCCGTGTTTTGCCAGGGCTCCCTCTACAACACCGCCGCGCTTCTGGCCGACGGCGTCCTCACCGGACTCGTCGCCAAACAGGCTCTCGCGGGCGATGGCATCCATTACGAACCGCGCTGGTTCAAGCCCTGGCCCGCAGGTGTGGTCCGCCACATCCCGATCCTGGGGCGCTCGATCCCCATCGGCGACCTCCTCTTCGATTGCGGCGGACTCCGCATCGGCTTCGAGATCTGCGAGGATGCCTGGGTCTCCCAACGCCCGGGAAGCCGCTTGGCCCGCCGGGCGGTCGACCTCATCCTCAACCCGAGCGCCAGCCACTTCGCCTTCGGCAAACAACGCATCCGGGAACGCTTCGTGCTGGAGGGGTCCCGCGCCTTTCACGCCACCTACCTTTACGCCAACCTATTGGGCAACGAAGCCGGACGCGCCATCTACGACGGCGGCACGCTCATCGCCGCCGGTGGGCGCCTCCTTGCCGCCGGACCTCGCTTCGGATTCGATCGGGTCCGAGTGCTCACCGCCGTCTCCGACGTCGATCTCACCCGCGTCGCCCGAGCCATGGCGTTCTCGACCCAGGCCGCTCTCGCTCATCGCGACGACGGAGTTATTCCCCTCGGGTTCACTCCCCCACGGGTCGAGCCCGCACCGCCTCGGGAACCAGCTTTCGACGGCATGGGGAAAGAAGAGGAGTTCACTCAGGCCCTTACCCTTGGGCTCTACGACTACATCACCAAGAGCCGTTCCCACGGCGTTGTGATTTCCTTGAGCGGCGGAGCCGACTCCGCCGCCGTAGCCACCCTGACGAGTCTAACCATCGAGGGCGCTTACCGAGCGCTGGGTCATCGCGCCTGGACCGCCGCCGGAATCCCGCCCACGCTCCCCCTCGCGGAAATCAAGCGGCGTCTGCTCAACTGCGTCTACCAATCCACGAGCAACAGTTCCACCGTCACTCGCGACGCCGCCTCCGCTGTCGCCGAAGCGCTGGGAGCGCGTTTCCACCTCTGGGACGTCGACTCTTTCGTCAAAGAGTACCGCCGCCTGGTGGAATCGAGCCTCGATCGCCCCCTCGATTGGAACAGCGACGACATCACCCTCCAGAATATCCAAGCCCGCGCCCGCGCCCCGGGCGTCTGGATGCTCGCCAACGCGTTGGGAGCGCTCTTGCTATCCACGAGCAACCGCTCCGAAGTCGCCGTCGGCTACGCTACCATGGACGGCGATACCTGCGGAGGCTTCAGTCCCATCGCCGGAATCGACAAGGCTTTCCTCCGCCAATGGCTGCATTGGATGGAAACCGCCGGGTCTTCGGCCTTCCCCCCCATTCCCGCGCTGGCCGCTGTCAACGCTCAAACACCCACCGCCGAACTCCGTCCCCCTGACAAAACCCAAACCGACGAAGCCGACCTCATGCCCTATCCGGTTCTCGACGCCATCGAGCGCTCGGCGATCCGGGATAAACGGGCGCCCGCGGAAGCCTTGAGTGAAATGAAGGCTATATTCCCGCAATACTCGCCCGATCAACTTCTCTTCTGGGTAGACCGCTTTTTCCGCTTGTTCTGTCGCAACCAATGGAAGCGCGAGCGCTACGCCCCCTGCTTCCACGTGGATGATGAGAACCTCGATCCGCGCACTTGGTGCCGCTTTCCGATTCTCTCTGGCGGATTCGAGGAGGAGCTGCGCCGGCTCGCCGCCGGCCATTCGTCTTCCGGCGAAGCTCCTGGCGTCTCCTCAAAAGACCCTGCTCGCTCTTGCGAACCCGGCCCGTGATCCCCTCCTTTTCCCGGGATCACCACATCAGGTCCGGACCCACCGCCAGAAAGCCCCTCAGAAACAGGTAGAGACTCACTGCAATCAATAGGGTCCCCACCAGCATCACCAGACAGGGAACCCGGCCCTCCCGCCAGCGCAGCAGGCAGTAAACCACGCCCAGCGGAGGGAAAAAGGGCGCCACCGTCACCAGCAGAATTCCCCAAACCATGTCGTTGCCCTTGAATGCATGAATGGCCGCGGGAATCTTGCCGCTGACAAAAACGAGCAGACCGAAAACGATGCCCAGCCCGCCCAACATCATGGGGACCAGTCCCGGCAGATCGCGGAAGGCGGAGATCAGATTCATTGGGCACTGTCCCGGCGCTCCCGCTCCTGACAAGGCGAAAGGCCTCGGCCCAAGCCCGCATTTCTCATGCCGTGTCGTCGCGAGGCGCTGCGGACGCCTTATTACCAGCCGAGCGAAGCGACACAGCTAGCCCGTCAGAGTTGCCCGGCCTGCGGAGCGCAGCCACCGCAATGTCGCGCGCAGACGAGGACGCAGGGCTGAGTGAGCAGACCGTGTTCACGTCCGTGGCAGGGGAAACGGAGGCTAGTTGGGATGCAGCGCGCCACGGCAGACATGGGGTGAGAAATGTGGGAGAAGCCCGATTTTGCGGTATTCCACTGCAAGATTTGCACTAAACAGACTCGCAAAGTAATGTGTCTTCTCTTTGGGGCCGTCGCCGGCCCGTCCGCTTCCAGCCACCATGAGAATCCTTACTCCAGGCCTGCGCATCTTGCTCGTGGCGGCCTGCACGGTCCTTCTCATTGGAGGCCTCAAGCTCGCCCACGAACTGCTCATCCCCGTGGCGCTTGCCTATTTTCTCGCCATCCTCAATCTGCCCATCACTCGATTCCTCACAGCGCGCGGCATTCCCAATCTCATGGCGGTGATCATGACGGTCCTCATGAACCTGCTGATCCTTTCCCTGGCCGCCGTCCTCTTCGTCAGCGTCATTGACAGCTTTCAGGCCCGGTCCACCGAATACGTCGCCAAACTCGAGAGCAAACTCGAACTGTGGATCGGCGACATGTTCGAAAAATACGAAAGTATGCAGGAGTCCGGCCGAAACGCCGAAGATCCTGCCAACAAGGGGGTGGTTCCGCGTCCTGAAGCTGGACTTCTCGACGGGGACTCGGCGGATGAGGAAGTAGTCCGGCCTGCCGTCGCCCTGCCGGAAGCCGAGGAAACCCAAAAGACTCTTCTGGAGATCCTCGACCTCCAGGCGCGTGAGATCCTTACGTTCATCAATGATTCCCGCGTGGTTCAATACACGGCCAGTCTGCTTTCCCGCACTTTTTTCATCTTCATCGTGATGGTGTTCATTCTCATGGAAGCGCCCGATCTGGGTCGCCGCCTGGCGCGAATCGACCGGGCCAACGGTCCCAACCTCCGGCACCTGGCCCGGGCTTCGCTCGATATCCAGCGTTATCTGGGCATCAAATCCGCCGTGAGCCTCGCCACCGGCATCCTGGCCTTTCTCTTTACCTGGCTCCTAGGCCTTCAGTTTCCCATGCTCTGGGGCCTCATTGCGTTCCTGCTGAATTTCATCCCTGCCATCGGCTCCATCATCGCTTCCATCCCGCCTGCTCTCTTCGCCTTGATCCAGTTCGGCTGGTGGCAGATGAGCTTTGTCCTGATTGGGTATTTCGTGATCAATATGCTGCTCGGCAACTTCATCGAGCCCATGCTCCTGGGAAACCGCTTCGGCATTTCCACCCTCGTCGTCATCCTCTCCGTGGTTTTCTGGGGCTGGCTCTGGGGTCCGGTCGGCATGTTCCTCGCCGTGCCCCTGACCATGATGATCAAGGTCATGCTCGACACCACCGAAGAGTTCCGCTGGCTCTCCGTCGCGATGAGCAAGGACGCAGCGCCCGGCCGAAACCGCTGGCTCCGTCATCGGCGCCGGACCAAGGGATCCAGCAGAAGCAAACGCCTTCCCGTTCCCACCCGTGGATCCCGCCCGCAGGAGCCGGCCGCTCAACCTCCGGCTGCAGCTCCGGAAGCTGGAGCGCCGAACCGGTAGAGGTTCCCCGCCGTCCGCACCAGGAATCCCCCGGAAACCGGAGCTGGACTGGCCAGCACCCGCTCCTCCAAGTCGCTTTCCGCCAATCGCTGGAAAGTCTGGCCCGGCGCCAACACCGACACCAGGCCCTCTTCGGAAACGATGTAAATCCTGCCGGCCGCCAGCACCGGCGAGGCCGAGTAGTTACCCACCAAACGTTCCACCCAATGTTCCTTGCCCGTCCGCGCTTCCAAGCAGGTGACGATCCCGTTGTCGTCGACCAGATAGAGTTCCTCGTCCACCGCGAGCATTGAGGGAGTCAGTGGCACCCGCTTGTCTCGCCGCCATCGCACGTGCGTCTTGGCGACATCACCGCGTCCTGACGGATCGATCGCCAGTAGACTGGCTTGGTCATACCCCGTGCAAACGAACACCAAGCCCTGCGCGTACACCGGGCGCGGCACCACCGAATACCCCTCGTAACTCACCCGCCAGATCTCCTGCCCTGTCCGTGGGTCGCAGCCGCTCACGGCATTGCTAAACGGGCTGATCAACTGCCGGCGGCCTGCCGCCTCGATCACCAGCGGCGTGCAAAAGGAAAACGCCTTCTTCGCGGTCGAACTCCGGTCCCGTTTCCAGGCTAGCTTTCCAGAGTCGCTCCGCAGCGCCGCCAGAAAAGGTTTTTCGCCGCCGTCCGCATGAAAAATCAGTAGATCCTGCTCCAGCACCGGCGATCCCCCATTTCCGTGGACGGGCGGATAGTTGAGACTGCTGTTTCTCCAGAGCACTTTCCCTGCAAAATCCAGGCAAGCAGTCCCCTGATGCCCAAAATGGACGTAGATCCTCCCGCCTGCGACCACGGGCGTAGGGCTGGCGTGGCTGTTCTTTCGATGAATGGCCGGAGCACCGCTGCCCTGGTGAAAGACAGTGCTCCGCCAGACGATCTCACCGCTCGCGGCATCGACACAAAGGGCCAGCAAATCGAGGCCATCCCTTCCCTCTGCCGGCGCCGCCGTCGTCAAAAAGACCTTCCCCTCGGCATGCACCGGGGAGGACCAGCCTTCCCCCGGAATCTCCGCCCACCAAACCACATTGTCCGGCTTCAACCAGCGCAAAGGGGCATCGACAATGGCGGAATGGCCTTGTCCCGCAGGCCCGCGAAACTCCGTCCAATTCTCATCCCCGGTTTGCTTCGCCAAAGCCGGCTGCAAGAGTGTGGTTGTCAAAACGGCTGCCACAGGGCCTAATCTCGAATGCGCTCGGCGGAAAAGCTGCCTCATTCCAACCCGGTAGCCGAACTCCAGCCAAAGCTCAACCGGAGCCCGGGCTTTCTCAGAGGAAGGCTGCCCGGGCTTGCAAGTCCGCGTAAAACCCGTTCCCCTGCGTCTCTTTCGGCTCCATTGCATTTTCCGCCAGGAGCCTCTTCTCTGTGCAACGTCACATGGCCAAGCTTGTCCTCGTTTCCAACCGCCTCCCCGTAAGTCTCGGACCCGATGGAAAACCCGAGCGAACTACCGGAGGACTGGCCTCCGCACTGGAAGGCGCCGGACTTTCCGATACGGCGGTCTGGGTAGGCTGGCCCGGAATTGCCGCGGAAGAGAACGGCCAACCCTTCGCTCAGCGGGATTCCTTCCGCGCCATTGGAGCCGAACCGGTCCCCCTGAGCACCGCGGATATCGACGGCTTCTACGAAGGCTACTCCAATTCCACGCTCTGGCCCGTGCTCCACTACATGGTCCAGCGTGCGCGGTTCGACCGGGATTGGGCCAAAGCCTACGCCGCCGCCAACGCGAAATTCGCCGAATCCGTCCTTCAGGTGGCCTGCGACGGAGACACCGTCTGGATCCACGATTACCATCTTTTCCTCCTCCCCACATTGCTGCGCGAATCGGGCCGCAGTCTGCGAACCGGCTTCTTTTTGCATACTCCATTTCCAAGCAGTGAGGTGTTTCGCTCCCTGCCGGAACGAGGATCCATCCTGAAGGGACTGCTCGGCGCCGATCTCATCGGCTTCCACACCTTCAACTACCTGCGCCACTTTCGTTCGACAGTCCTGCGCACCCTGGGCGTCGAGTCGGAAGTCGACAACCTCTGGTTCCGGAACCGGCAGGTCCGCCTCGGGGTGTATCCCATCGGTCACAACCGGGCCGGCTTCGAAGAGGCCATGACGACGCCTGAATTCCAGGAAGCGCTGCTGCGCCACCAGGCCCGGCTCGGCGACCGCGTCCTGGTCTTGTCCGTCGAACGTCTGGATTACACCAAGGGGGTGCCCCAAAAGCTCGAAGCCATCAGGCGCTACTTGTCCGATCATCCGGAGACGCGCTACCAGGTCGTTTTTCTACTCATCGCCGTCCCCTCGCGTCTCGGCGTTCAAGAATACGACGAACTCACCGAGGAGGTCCAACGGGAAGTCGGAGCCATCAACGGCGATTTCGGCGGCGTCGGCCACGCCCCCCTGCAGTTTCTCCACCGCAGCTTTCCCCCGGCCGAATTGGCGGCCCTTTACGCCCGGGCCGACGTCTGCCTCGTCACCCCACTGATCGACGGCATGAACCTCGTGGCCAAAGAATTCGTCGCCTGCAAGAAAGACCATCCCGGCACGCGGCCCGGAGCCATCGTCCTCAGTGAGTTCGCCGGAGCAGCCGAGGAAATGTCTCACGCCCTGCTGGTGAATCCCTACGACGTCTGCGGAGTGGCCGAAACCATCGCCGAAGCCATCGCCATGACCAGTTCCGAGAAACTTCACAGAACACAAGCGATGCGGGCCCGGCTCGACCGCCACGACGCCCGCCACTGGGCCGCCCGCTTTCTATCCGATCTCGACGCTTGCAGCACGCGCGAACCGCCTTCACTGGCCGGCGACAGCGTCGAAGCCCTCGCCGATCACCTGGCCCAGGCTGTGGCTTCCAACAAGTCGCTCGCCCTCTTCCTCGATTACGACGGCACGCTGCGCGACTTCACGGCCCGCCCCGAGGACGCCGTGCCCGACCGGGAACTCGGCGCCCTCCTGGCTCGTCTCGCAGAACAGCCGAGCCTCAAGGTCGCCGTCATCAGCGGACGCCCTAGCATATTCCTTGAAAGGCACTTCGCCGGCCTCGGAGTCTCCCTCATCGCCGAACACGGTTACCGCTGGTTCTTCCCAGAGAACAACGCCTGGGACATCGTCGATCCCCGCGTCGACAACACCTGGAAAGACGTCATCCGCCCCCACCTCCAACAGGCCGCCGATCTCACCCCGGGCTCCAGCATCGAAGAAAAACTCTCGGCTCTGGTCTGGCACTACCGTCGCGCCGACCCCGAATTTGGCCTCTGGCGCGCCCACGGCCTCCTCGAAGAACTCACCTCACTGAGCGCCAACCTCCCCGTCTCTGTCCACCACGGAAACAAGATCGTCGAAGTCGCCAGCCAGTTGGTGAACAAAGGCGTCGCCGTCAACCTCCTGCTGAAACGGTGGCGTCCAGATGTCGCGGTCGCCGCCGGCGACGATCAGACTGACGAAACCATGTTCTCCCTCGAACCGGAAGGCATCGACTATTATACAATCAAGGTCGGAACTCACTCCACCCGCGCAGGCCGCCGCACCGACATCGGCGGCCTGCGCCGCTTCCTCAAACGTCTTCTCTCCCTCCTCGCTTCGTGATCCCCCGCCACAACGACAACTACAGTCACGGAGTCATCGGCAACGGCCGCACTTGCGCCCTCGTCGACACCGACGGCTCCATCGTGTTCTGCTGCCTCCCCGACTTCGATTCCGGCACCGTTTTCGCTTCGCTTCTCGACGAGGAAAGAGGCGGTTCTTTCGGAATCTCCATCGTCGACGGCGACGCAGTGAGCCAGAATTATGAAGGCAAGACCAACCTCCTGGTCACCCGCTACGAAAGTCCGGACGGCGCCTTCGAACTCATTGATTTCATGCCGCGTTACACCTGGGACGGCAAAGCCGGTTCCGCCGGCGACACCGCGCCCGACATTGTCCGCAGCCTCCGCCCCATCTCCGGCACACCGCGGCTCCGCGTCCACTACGATCCCAAACTCGATTACGCCCGGTTTCCCACGCAATCGTCGATTGCCAAGAATCGCATCAAAAGCACCACCACGGGCATCCACCCCGACGGCAAGCCTATCTACGAGTCACTCTACCTCCACTCCGATCTTCCGCTCGAAGCCGTGCTCTCCGGCGAACCGGTAGTGCTCGATTCCTCGCGCTACCTCTTCCTTACCTATCACGACAAGGTCCAGTGTCCCACACCGGACCTGGTCGAACTCATGCTCCAGCGCACCCGCGCCTACTGGCTTTTGTGGTCGGCACGCACCCATTACCCCGGCCGCTATGCGAAAGAAATCCTCCGAAGCGCGCTCACCCTGAAAATGCTGCAGTTCGGACCGACCGGCGCCGTCGTCGCCTCGGGCACCACTTCGCTGCCCGAGACCATCGGCGAAGGACGCAACTGGGACTACCGCTTCTGTTGGATCCGCGACGCCTCCATGACCGTGGGCGTGCTCCACCGCATCGGTCATCCCGCGATGGCCGCACGCTTCGTCGATTGGGTCCTCAACACCGTCCCCACCAAAGACGACGCCCTCCAGATCATGTATGGGCTCCGAGGGGAAAGGATCCTTACCGAAGAGACCCTCGATCACCTCTCCGGTTACCACGGCTCTGCCCCCGTGCGCATCGGAAACGATGCCTACCACCAGGAGCAGCACGACATCTACGGCGTTCTGCTCGACGTCATCTACCAAGACCTCAGCGAACGAAGCCGCACCCCGGAAGCCCTCGACCGCATCTTCACTCGCGTCCGCACTGTGGCCCGCACCGTCGGTCTGCGTTGGCGGGAACCCGACCGCGGAATCTGGGAGATCCGCGGAGAAACCCGCCACTTCGTCTTTTCCAAGGTCCTTTGCTGGGTCGCCATCGATCGCGCCATCCGCATCGCGCGCATGCTCGGCAAAGAGGATTTCGCCGAGAACCAATGCGGCCTTCTCTGCGAGATCCACGACGAGATCTGCGAGCGCGGCTGGAACAGCAACATCGGGGCCTTCACCCAATCCTATGGATCCACCGATCTCGACTCCGCCAACCTGCTCATGGCTGAATACGGTTTCATCGGCCCGCATGACTCCCGCTATGTGTCGACCGTCGAACAAAGCCAGAAACGTCTGTGCCGCGATGGCCTGATGTACCGCTATCGGAATCACGACGATTTCGGCGTGCCCTCCAGCGCTTTCACCGTGTGCACCTTCTGGTTGGCGAAAGCCCTGGCTCGAATCGGGCGCCGCCGCGATGCACTAACGCTGTTCGAGAAACTGCTCGCCGCAGCCAATCCCAAAGGACTCTATGGGGAAGACCTCGACTTCACCACCCGGCGTCACCTCGGCAATTTCCCACAAGCCTACTCTCACCTCGCCCTGATCGACTGTGCCCTCGAACTCGCGGAAGGCGACCTCGGAGCCGAAGAAATGATCCAGGCCTAACCCACATTTCTCACCCCATTTTTGCTAGGCAAAAACGTCAGAGCCGGTCCGCACGAAACGCCATCCACTTCCCCTGTCTGCGCACCTCTAGGATTCGAAGCCCAGCCCTCGTTGCACGGCCGAGACAGTCCTCTTCCTGCGTCCGCATAATTCCCGAGGCGATGCAAACCCCGCCGCGCTTCAACACGCGGTGGATCTTCGGAAAGGCCTCCTCCAATACTCCCGCAAACAGATTGGCCGTGACGATCTCGAACTTCTCCCGCCCCGGAATCCAGCTTCGCACGTCGCTCTCCGCCACTTCCACGGACTCATCGCGAAAACCGTGCGCCCGGACGTTCCGCCGTGCCGCTGCAACCGCCGCCGGATCGTAGTCCCAAGCCAAAACGCGCCCGATCCCCAGAAAGCGCCCCGCCAAGGCCAGGATGCCGGTCCCCGTACCCAAATCGAGTTGCCTCTCCTCCTCCAATCTCTCCCCTCGACGCTCCGCGGCCCAATCCACCAAAAGCCGAAGACAATTCGCCGTGGTCGCGTGGCCGCCCGTGCCAAAGGCCATCTCCGCCGGAATCGACAGCACGATTCGTCCCGGATACTCCTCCTCGAGCCGGGTTCGCGCCGCCTTTTTTCGCTCCGAAGTCACCACCAAACGGTCCCGGATCTTCACCAACGCCGCCTTCTCCGGTTTCATGAGCCGCCATTCCGATTCCTTCACATTCCGGACCGTCCCACCGAAACTGCGCCGGATCCGCTCGGCTTCCGCGCGCCGCGCCGTGTAGTAATCGACCCGGATCGACTTCCGCCCCGCGAAGGCCGTCACCACGACCGAGCCGTTCCCAAATCCTCGCAGCCGTTCCTGCCACGCATCTTCCCACCTCGCTGCAGACAACCTTGTCCACACAAACACGGCCTGCCTCGCTCGATGATCTCCGTCTCCGTACATGAAAATGGAGCGGGTGATGAGATTCGAACTCACGACATCAACCTTGGCAAGGTTGCGCTCTACCCCTGAGCTACACCCGCTCGAGGTGGGCAAAACCCTAGGACCCGCCCCCGGCTTTGCAAGGAAAAAAGCGCGCGCCATGCCGGTTTCCACTGCCTCCGCGCCCATCTGGCCCCGGTATTGGCGTTGAACGTTTTCATGCGCTTGGAAGCAACGGCCAAGGGGCGCCGGAAGCTCTCGGACTGCGGGGAAAATCGCCGGCTTCTTCGAGACGCGGAGCGCCGTGGTGGGCGGAGACGCTCTCCAAGCTTTACCTTTCCCCCATCCTCACCTTCACTTTCTCCAGCCGGCGCGCGCCATCTATGTTCTCCTTTCAAGCTCCTCCATCCACCCCCTACGATCTTCGATTCCGTCTGCTGGGAATACCCATCCGCGTCCATCCGCTCTTCTGGTTAATGGCCGTCGTCCTGGGCCTGTATGCCGGAGACGCCGCGCATCTCGCCATTTGGATAGCCATCGTTTTTGTCTCCATCGTCGTCCACGAACTCGGTCATGCCCTATCCATGCGCTTTTACGGTCAACCCTCACGGGTGGTGCTCCACATGGCCGGCGGCCTCACGATTCCTGAACCCGTCGCCTACCAAGGCGACTGGACCCGTCCTCCGCTCAAACCGGGCCAAGAAATTCTCATCACCTTCGCGGGTCCCGCCGCCGGGTTTCTTCTCGCCGGCGCGGTGATTGCCGGGGTCGCGGCCGCCGGCGGTTTGGTGACCCAAACCCCGCTCTTTGGGTTGATCCCCTGGCCCATGGCGCTGCTGCCCGAACACGGCCCGATGGTGAACTGGAGCGTCACCACGCTGATCTGGGTGAATCTTTTCTGGAGCTTGGTGAATCTCGCTCCCGTCTACCCACTCGACGGAGGACTTATCGCCCGGCACGCCCTGGTCTATGCAGACCCCAAAAACGGCATACGCGCCTCGCTCTGGATCTCCCTGATCACCGGCGCCGCTGTGGCCGTCCTGGCCTGGCTGCTGCTGCGCAGCCTCCTCATGGTCATCCTTTTCGGCCTGCTCGCCGTCCAGAGCTACCAAGCGCTCGCCCATCGCGCTCCAAAGGAGGCGGGTTGATCCAGCCGCTTTGCCTCAACCAATGCTGAAACGACTTCTTTACCCAACTGCCATGAACAGAAAGCCACCCCTCCTCTGGTCCCGCCGCACGCTCCTGCGACGCGGCGCTTGGGCGGCGGGAGCCGCCGCGCTCGGCGCCCCGGCCCCGTCCTCCCGCGCCGAAGATTCCCCCCTCGCCAGTCACCGCATCGCCGCGCTCGAATTTCGCACTGTCCGGATTCCCTGGCCCCGCCAAGTGGGCCGCAATGCGATGCTGGGCATTCACGGCCGCGGACCTTCGCCAGAAGTGGCCGTCTTGCGCAGCGACCAGGGCGCCCTCGGCTGGGGACACCTCCAGAGCGACCGCAAGTCTGCCGAAGCTCTCCGCGATCTCCTCGCCGGGAAGTCCATCGCCGAACTCATCGACCCGGCCGCGGGCATTCTCGATCGCCGCCTCCACCCCGTCGACGTTCCCCTCCACGACCTCGCCGCTGGTATCCTCGGAGTCCCGGTTTGGCATATGCTCGGCGGCCGCGACGCCCTGGACCACCCCAAGGTCTACTCGGGCATGATCTACTTCGACGACCTCGACCCGGCCGAAGAGCCGGGGGGGATCGACAAGGTCCTCGAGAACTGCCGGTGGGACCATGAATATGGTTACCGCCAACTCAAAATCAAAATCGGTCGCGGAAACAAGTGGATGCCCACCAGCGAAGGACTCCAGCGCGACATCGACGTCGTCCGCGCCATCCACGGAGCATTCCCCGATTGCGAGCTGCTCGTCGACGGCAACAACGGGTTTACCGTGGAAACCTTTGTCCGCTTCCTGGAAGGCATCGAAGGCATCCCTCTCTTCTGGATCGAAGAACCCTTCCACGAAACGATCGCCGAATGGACGGTACTCAGAAACTGGCTCGTCACCCACGGACGCGAGAAGGCCTACCGCGCCGACGGCGAAGCGGCCCCCGATGTCCCCGTGCTCGAAGCCTTGGAAAAGGACCACACTCTCAATCTGCGCCTAACGGATATTTGCGGGCTCGGATTCACGGAATGGCGGCGGCTGATGCCCAAGCTGATCGCCGGCGGAATCGCCGCTTCGCCCCATACCTGGGGCTCGGCCTTGAAAACCGTCTACACGGCTCATCTCGCCGCAGCCCTCGGCAACACGCCCACGGTCGAGGGCGTCACCACTGCAGGAGGCGACGTCGACTTCGAGGAGAACCGCATCGTCGAGGCCCGCTTTCAACCCTCGTCAAAACCGGGATTTGGCCTCGGGCTTCCCGCGTGATCACCGATGCCCGGCAAGCGGGAAACGCTCTCCCACCTTCTGCAAGTTGATGAAACCAGCAGCGCTCCAACTTCTCGTCCTCGTCTCTTTCACCCTAACAGGCGCCGCCCAGAACCTGCCCAGCCATCCCGAACCGGCACAACCCTTTGGTCAAGACTTCCCCAATCTCGATTCATTGGCCACAGGCGCCTGGTGGACCAAGACGCCGCGCGGCCCCAACCCGCCTCCTCCCATGGATGTGCCCCGAGCCGAGGTCATCGCCTTCTGCCTCTACACCCACGATCGCGGCATCCTCAAACTCACCGCCCAACTTTATCCGCTGAAGCCCGGCGAGCCCCGCGAAGCCCGGCTCGAACTGCTGCGCGACGGCGCTTGGGCCGAAGCCGCCCGCGGCCCAGTCCTTTACCCCGGCTGGAGCGCCCATTTCCGCATCGAAACCTGGGATGACTCCCTCTCCGTTCCCTACCGCGTCCTGCAGGGCGACGGCGCCGTCTTCGAAGGACTCATCCGCCCTGACCCGATCGAAAAACACGAGATCGTCGTCGCCTCGATGTCCTGCAATTCCAGCCGGACGACGGGTCTGCGACCCGAGATCATCGATAACCTCCGCATCCAAGATCCCGATCTGCTCTTCTTCGCCGGAGATCAAACCTACCGGCATACCGAACACACCGCCGGATGGATCGAGTTTGGACTTCAGTTTCGCGATCTCATCCGCGACCGCCCCACCATCTGTATTCCAGATGACCACGACGTCGGCCATCCCAATCTCTGGGGCGAAAACGGAAAACGGTCCACCCTCTCGGGAAACGCCGACGGAGGCTACCTCTATCCGGTCCCCTACGTGAATATGGTCGAACGTCAACAAACCTGGCACCTTCCTGATCCCCACGACCCCTCTCCGGCTGAACGTGGCATCGGCGTCTACTTCACCCGGCTGCGCGTCGGCGGAGTCGACTTCGCCATTCTCGAAGACCGCAAATTCAAGACCGGCCCAGCCGGGCGGGTCCCTCAACAAGGCCCTCGCCCCGACCACATCAACGACCCCTCCTACGATCCCGCCGGCATTGACCTCCCTGGCCTCCAACTCCTCGGCGATCGGCAACTCGCCTTCCTTCGCGCCTGGGGAGCGGATTGGGAGGGCGCCGCTCTTAAAGCCGTGCTCTCCCAAACCGCGTTTTGCGGAGCGGTTCATCTGCACGGAAGTCCCGAGGGCCGGCTCCTGGCCGACCTTGATTGCAACGGCTGGCCCCAGTCCGGCCGGCGCCTCGCGCTGCAAGAAATCCGCCGGGCTCGAGCCGTTCACCTCTGCGGCGACCAACACCTTGCCGTCGTCGTCCAACACGGCATCGACGGCTGGAGCGACGGCCCTTACGCTTTCACCAGCCCCGCGCTGGTCAACACCATCTACGGCCGCTGGTGGCATCCGCTCGACGAAAAGCCCGGAGACCAGCCGGTTCCCGATAGTCCCCTGCCCTGGACCGGTAACTACCGCGACGGCCTCGGCAATCGCATCCGCATGCTCGCTTACGCCAATCCTCCCGATATCCAGGACGAGCGGCAGCGGGGCGATGGTTACGGCATTGTCAGATTCAATAAGGCCGCTCGCGAAGTCACCTTCGAATGCTGGCCCCGCTTCTCCGATGTGCGCCAAGGAGATTCGGCCCAGTTTCCCGGTTGGCCCATTACCCTGCCCATCGGCGCTAATGACGGCCGTCAACCGGAGGCATGGCTGCCTCTGCTCGAATTCCCCGAAGCTTCCGATCCCGTCATCCAGGTGATAGAGGAACCCTCCGGAGAAATCCTCTACACCATACGCGTCCCGGGTGATTCCTTCCGGCCACCGGTCTTCTCCCACTCGAGCCACACCATCCGCGCCGGCCGCGACCGTCCTGACGGAACCACCCTATCCGGGATCATTCCCTCCGCGGAGGCCTCTTCCGGCGGCCGGCTGCAATTGCGCTTCCCGCCCCGATAGCGCCCTGCGCCCACAAGTCGAAATCAGCGTCGCCGGACCGGAAACTCCGCCCGCATCAAAAGAAAATCCGAGGGCCGGCCCCGCAACGGGATGCGATCCTGACGCAGCGGTTCCCGGCGCGCGCATTGAAGAGGAAGATTGCGCCGCGTCCAAACAGGCCGTCCGGAACGAACAAGATCCTCCTGTTCAAGTCCACTTCCAGCGACGGCACTGTCAAGCCCACCCTGGCGCGCTCTGCCTCGAGGAGGATGTCCGCCCGGTCGTGGATCCGCGCTCCACAAGGACCGGGCCCGCCCGGGAAAGTATCGGTGGCGCGCCATCTCTTTCCCCGTATGCTGCGCCCCGATGCCTCGATCCCTCATCGCCGCTGCAGCACTCTTCGCTGTGCCCCTCGCCGGACAGTCCAGCGAACTCACCCTTCCGGACCGCGCCGACGACTTCACCGCCTTCGCCTTCGTCGAAAGCGATGTGGTCATCCCCATACCCAGCGAAGTGTTCAACGTGCTCGGCAAGTTCGATTACGATCGCACTGCCTGGAAAGCCCAGTTGCGGCCGCCTTCAAACAAGGCTTGTCGCGATCGCATCCACACCGCCCTCTACCTCGGCAGCGTCGTCGCCGAAGGCTTCCTCGCCGTCCAGGCCGAAGACAGCGCGACCGTCCGGGAAGTGGGCCGGGTTGTTCTCGACCTCACCCAAGCCCTCGGCCTCCGCGATTCCGTGCTACGCCACACCAAAAGCATTCTCTCCGCCAGCGAAGACAGCCGCTGGGGCGTCGTCCGCGATGAGTTCGACGCGACCCGCCAAACGGTCCGGGACGTCATGAAAGAGCGTCGCGACCTCGACCTCGCCCATTGCGTCAGCATCGGAGGCTGGTTGCGAGGCACCGAGATCGTCACCGCCATGATCCAGCGCCAATACACCCCGGAAAAAGGGGAGATTCTCCACCAGCCCCGCATCCTGGAACAGTTCGACGAAGCCATCGCCGCCATGGACCCCAGCCTGCGTCATAGTCCTCGTCTGAAAAGCATCTCGCGCGATTTCGCCGCCCTTAAACCTCTCATGAGTGGTGAGAAAAGCCCCACCGTGCGGCAAGTGAACGATATTCACACCATCTGCGGCCGCCTCGGCCGGACGGTGGTCGAACCATGATCGATCCCGGCAGCCTCCCGCTCCGTCTCCGGCGCGCGGGCGCCCGGTTTCGCCCCGCGGCCCTCGCGCTCCTCGCCTGCCTGGCCGCGCCGGCTCCATTGAAAGCCTACGTCAACGACGCCCTCAGCTTCGCCTACGAAGCCGCCCAGAACGCCGTCGAAAAAGACGGCTACGTCGTTCGCCGCGAAACCTGGACCGGAACCGCAGCCTCCGATAAACCCAACGCCATCCGGCATCATCTCACCAAAGGCAATTCCTATTGGTTTTGGTTAGGCACCGATCACGAAAACGCCGAACTCATCATCCGGATCTACGACAGCAATGGCCGCGCCGTGGAAACTCAAACGCGCCGCTTCAAAAACGCGGTGGCCGCGCGGATCGAAGTGCCGCGCACCGGAGCTTACGTGATCGCTTTTCGCATCCGCACCCGCGATGGATCCGAGGCTGATTGGGGATTGGCCTACGGCTACAAATAACCCATGACCATGAAGGAATCTCGCACGCTGGAGTTCGAGAATCCCCGCTTTCTCCACGCTCTCTTCAACAACGACCTCTCTTTGCTCAAACGAGTCGAGGGCAGCCTCAATCTTCAGACCACGACCCGCGACGCCTGGTTGCGCTTCGAAGGGGCGCCTGAAGCCGTGCGGCAAGCCTGCGCCCTCATGGATCAGCTCGAAGCCTCTCATCGCCAGGGCATCTCCATCAGCCCTCACCTCTTCGATCTCGCCCTTCAGTCCGTGACCTCCGACCCCCCTTACACCCTCGACGACGTGCAGTGCCGCCGCCTCGTCGTCTCCGCGTCCCGCCCGCCTCTCATCGCCAGAACCGCCGGACAGGTCCGTTACCTCGAAGCGCTCGAACACCACGACGTCGTCTTCGGCATCGGTCCCGCAGGCACCGGAAAAACCTACCTGGCCATGGGCAAAGCTCTGGCCCTGCTCCGCGAACACATCGTCGAACGCATCGTTCTCACCAGGCCCGCTGTCGAAGCCGGAGAAGCCCTGGGCTTTTTACCCGGCGACCTCAAGGAGAAGATCTTCCCCTACCTGCGTCCCCTCTACGATGCCCTCTACGACATGCTCACTCCCGAAGAGGTCGAGCGGCACGTCCAACGCGGCCTCATCGAGATCGCCCCTCTGGCCTACATGCGCGGCCGGACCCTCAACCACGCCGGCGTGATCTTGGATGAAGCCCAGAATACCACCTGCGAGCAGATGTTCATGCTCCTGACCCGGTTAGGCACAGATTCCACATGCTTTGTCACCGGCGATATCTCGCAAGTCGACCTCAAACCCGCCGCCCGTTCAGGCTTGGCCGAAGCCATCGAGACGCTCCACGATGTCGAGGGCGTCGCCTTTCACTTCTTCCACAATGCCGACGTCATTCGCCACCCCGTCGTCCAGCGCATCGTCGACGCTTACAACCGCCGGCGCGGTCCCCATCCCGCCGGGCCCTCTGGAGACCGGTAGGCTGAATGCCTGCCCCCGGCGCCTTCGCTCCTCAGGAAGCCCTGCTCATGGCCCCCGGATTGCCCAACTCCCTGACCGGTCCCTCCAACCGGGAACACCAACTCCCCCCGTCCGCCCGTCCCCAACGCGGGTTCGCCATCGCTTCCGCCAGCGTCCCCCTCCTCGCCGCCCTCTTCCTCTCCATCGCCTGGTTTCTCCACCCCGCTCCCCTCGATCTCCCCGGACAACTGGCGCCGCCTGAGCCGGTCCGGCGCCTCCCCGAGTCCGGCTTCGGAACTTTTTTTTGGTCCCTCGCGACCCTCGCTCTCACTCTGGCTGGCCCCCTGTTCCTCCTCTGCGGCCTGGCCCGGCCCGAACAGGGCAAGGCCCTTCTTATGGCGCTGATTATCAACCTGATATGGATCTTTTCCTTCGTTGTTCTGAGTCTTCCTCTAGTCCGGTGAGATCCGGCGCTTTTCCCTTCCTCTCCACGGTTATTCCACGGTTATTATTCTCTGGCATTCGCCACGACCCGTGCCATAGACTTTGCCCCCCAACCCGGGCCATCGTCTTTTAGGGATGATCCGATCCATCAAACGCCTCCAACTCCGCCGCCGCGGAATGGCCTGCAGCAAGACCCGGCGAAAACACGCAGAGAACGAGCTGCTCCAGAAGCTCCAGACCAGCGGCGTGGTCAAATCCCTCGTCTTTGTCGCGTTCTTCTTCGGCGTCGCCGGACTCATCCATCTCAGTCGCGGCGCCGGAACTTTCCGCGGAGAGGACACCATTGCCGCCTCGACCATCGCCGGACTCATCGTCGTCGCCGCCCTCCTCCAGTTTTTCGCCAATCACCCCCACAGTTTCGGCCACAACGGGCGCACCCTCCTGGTCTTCGGAGCCATGCTCCTTCAGCTCAGCCTGATTCCGCTGGCCCGCTTTCTTCTCGCCCAATTGGAACTTCTCGGGTCCGCTGACGTCAGTCTCTCTTTCTTCATTCTGGCGATGCCCTACGCTCTGGCGCCCATGGCCCTCTCTGTCCTGCTCGGCCGGCGCCAGGCCTTCTTCGCCCTCGGCTTCACCACCCTGCTGGGTTGTCTCACCGTCCAACGCAGCATCGTCTTCGATTACCTCTTGATCAGCCTTCTGACCGGGCTTGCCGCCGTCTACACCACTCACGAACTGCGGAAACGCAGCCGTCTCATGCGAGCCGGCCTTTACGTGGGGCTAACCACCCTCGTTCTGGCCTTGGCCCTGGGCCACCTCCACCTCCCCTTCGGCAGGGCCGACGCCAGTTGGAAGCTCCTAGCCGCTCAGGCTTTCACCGCCCTGGCCTCCGGCATTCTCACCGCCAGCCTCGTCGGCGGTTTCCTCCCCGTTCTCGAAAGCGCCTTCCGCCTGACCACCAACATTTCCTGGATCGAACTCACCGACCTTAACCATCCCCTCCTCAAACGCCTCACCATCGAAGCGCCTGGAACCTACCATCACAGCCTCGTCGTCGCTAACCTCGCCGCCGCCGCCGCAGAACGCATCGGCGCCAACGCCACCCTCTGCCGCGCCTGCTCCTATTTCCACGACATCGGCAAACTCGTGAAGCCCGGCTATTTCATCGAGAATGCGGTCAACGCTTACAATCCGCACGACGAACTCACGCCGAACATGAGCGCCCTCGTCATCATCTCCCACATCAAAGAAGGGGTCGATCTCGCGCTCAAATACAAACTCAATTCCCAGATCATCGACGTCATTCAGGAACATCACGGAACCACCCTCGTCTATTACTTCTACCACCGGGCCCTCGAACAGCAGGCCGAACTCCGCGCCCGGGCCAGTTCCGGAGAAAAAGAAAAGCCCGAAGACGACGTCCCCAATGTGAAAGAAGAAGGGTTCCGCTACTCAGGCCCTATCCCCCAAGGACGGGAAAGCGCCATCATTATGCTTGCCGACGCCGTCGAAAGCGTCTCGCGCAGCCTCAAAAAAGTCACTCCCGGCAAGGTCCAGCAGGTCATCGACGAACTCGCCAATGCCCGCATCCGCGATAAACAGCTCGACGACAGCGACCTCACACTGACCGAGATCAAGTCGATCAAAGAATCGTTCTTCTCCACGCTCAGCAGCATGATGCACAATCGCATCGAGTACCCCAAGGACGGCGCCGATGACAAGGTCGCGCGCACCACCAAACGCCTCCTCATGGAGAAGCGCGGCGCCACCACTCGCATCCGCGTCATCGATGCCGCCTGACAGGATCCTTCCGCAAATCCGCATTTTCGACCGCTCCCGTTCCGGTCTGCCGCTCCCGGCCCTTCGGGCCGCCTCACAACGGGCCCTGCTCCTCGTCTTGGCCCTGCGCCGCTTCGACGGGGACGCCCTTGCCGCTCTCGACGCCATCGAGGTTTCTCTCGTCGATGATTCTACCATGGCCCGACTCCACGAAGAGTTTCTCCACATCCCCGGGCCCACCGATGTCCTCAGCTTCGACCACGGCGAGATTCTCGTCAGCGTCGACACCGCCGCGGAACAGGCTCCGCTCCACGGGAATTCCCTCGAAGACGAAGTGCTGCTCTACATCCTGCACGGTCTTCTCCACCTCGCCGGCTATGACGACGCCGACGCCGGCTCCGCCGAAACCATGGCCGCTCTCCAAGAGCAACTCATGGCCCAGCTTCGGTAGAAAAACACCGAACTTTCTCATGGCCGGCGCCGTCGCTTGGGCCGAAGGTGATACGTCCGGTCCGCCGCGCCATCCTTCGCCGATTCGATTCCAATCCCAGCCCTTACTCCCATGAAATGGATCAACCATCTCATCGTCGCACTTATCGGCCTCTTTAGCGGCATCTTCCTGCTGAACCCAACCTTTGGCCTCCTGGAGATCCCGGACACCCTTCCCGTCGTCGGTCACCTCGATGAGGCCCTCGCCGCCTTGATCCTCTTGAACTGCCTGGCCTACTTTGGCTTCGACGTCACCCGCCTGGTGCGCAAGGCCGAGGACGCTCGAAAACGCCGCCAAAAGCAAAGGCTCGATGCGGAGGTCGAGATTGTTCCCCCCCAGCCCCGCAAGCCCTGAATCCCAGGCTCTCGTTCCCAGGAGTGGTCAGTGGCCGAAGGAAGGCCTAGAATTGCTATGTGGGGCGGACACTCTTGATCGCCATCGGCAAAGTCGTTCGCAGAATCTCCGCTCCAGACCCTCCCTCCGCACACAGCTCCCGCGCTTTTCCCTCCGCCGCCGCGGGAACCAGGAACCAGTCACCCGCCGCAAAACGCATCGTCCCGCATTGCACCTTGCCCGAGACCACGGCAACCACCGCAAATCCACCCTCCGGCAACACCTCCCGTACTGCTCCCGCCCCCAACTCCCAGCGATCCACACAGAACCACGGACAACGCACCAGACACTCCCCCTCGGCTTCGTCCATCCCCGGCTCCACATCGCTGAAATCGATGCACTGGAGCGACTCCTCGACCTGCAACGGCCGCGGTTTGCCGTCCAATCCCGGACGGTTCCAATCGAATACCCGGTAGGTGGTGTCGCTGTTTTGTTGAATCTCGAAGAGAACCAGGCCCCCGCCAATCGCGTGCAGCCGTCCACTCGGGAGGTAAAGAAACTGGCCTGCTCGCACCGGAATGGAGTGGATCTGGTCCTCAGTCTGTCCCGCCGCCAATCCCTCTTCGAATTCCCGGCGCCCGACGCCCCGTTTCAAGCCGGCGTAGACACAGGCCCCCGGTTCGGCGCGCACAATGTGCCACATCTCCGACTTCGGCTCTCCGCCTAACTCCCATGCCGCCGGCCCGGGAGGATGCACCTGGACCGAAAGGCGTTGCCGGGCATCCAATACTTTGCCGATGATAGGAAAACGGCCGGTCCAGCCCGCGGCGTTCTCGCCGAAAATCCGCTCCCGCTCCGACCGCCACAATTCGCCCAAGGTCAGCCCCGAAAACCGCCCGGAACCCACTACGCTCTGCTCTTCGGCGCGATCCACCAGCTCCCAGGACTCACCGTAAGGCTGGCCATCCGGCGGAAGCCGGCGTTCGAAAAGCCGCTCCAATTCGCGTCCGCCCCAAACCCGCTTCATGTAGAGCGGCTCGAATCGCAATGCCTCAACTATCTCGTCCATCGCCCTCCAACGATTCCAACCGGCCCCGCACCCGCTGCCAGTCGCGCCCGGTGTCCACATCCATCAACGGTCCCAAAAGCCCGCAGCGCAGACCCAAGGCCGCCGCATTCTCGAGACAATCCTCCAACACCGAGCTTTCTCCCCAGCGCACTCCTCCGAACAAACCGGGATGCGGACCACGCGCCGCCAGGAGATAGTAGCCTCCGTCTTCAGCCGGCCCGAAAATCAGATCGGCTCTCCCTCGCCGCACCTGCGCCGCCGCATCCTCAATGTGGCGGCGTCCGACGTCGATGCAGTCCGTTCCTAACAATACGCTCACCTCGGCTCCTTCCATCCGGGCCCAAGCCAGCGCCGCCGCCTGCCGGCGGCCGAGATCGCCGGAGACCTGAGCCAAAAACCGGTCCCGCCAACGGTCCGCCAGCCCATCCTCGATCAACCATCGTTCCACCTCGGCACGCTGCTCCGGCGGCGTGAAGCAAAAGCATCGCACCGCCCCCGGAACGTCGCGCGTTTCCCGGCAGACCCGTCCCACCATGAGCCGGTAAATACGCGCCGCTTCCTCGTCCCCCACCGCCTCCGCCAACCGCGTCTTCACCTGACCCGCTTCCGGAACTCGCAGAAAAACGACAACGCACAAGTCCATCACAGCCTCGGTTGCCTGATCTCGCTGCCCGCCATCCCGACTCTTCCCGCTCCCTTGTTCGCCTGTCAATCGAAGGCGATTTTTACAAGCAGGATCCTTGAGGGAACGAGGAGCGGAAGGCGCCTCGTCCTTCCAACCGATTCGAAGCATTTGCCGGATCCCCATTCCCGCCTATTCTATCCGGCTCATGCCCCGGATCGGATCACCAGGGACCTTTTCACCCGCTTTCAGTCCGGTTTCCCCGTTCCGCCTGGCCCCGTTCATTGCCGCCTTGTTCGGGCTGTGTCTGCCGGGCGGCGGCGCCCTGCTTGCCGCAGAAGCCATCCTCCCGGATTTCACCGATCTCGAGGCCGCGGAGCACGCCTACTGGACCCGCGCCCTCGAAGACCCCTTCACCAGGGTCATCTCCGATCTCGAAACAGGGTCTCTGCCGCTCGACACCAGCAATGAACGAGACTTCGTCGCCAGTTTCCTGAAACAACTTGAAATCCCCGCCTCCTCGCAACTGCTGGTCTTTTCCACCACGAGCCTGCAGCTCAGTCTCATCTCACCTCGCAGTCCTCGCGCCCTCTATTTCAACGAGGACATCTACCTCGGTTTCGTTCCTCGCGGCCGCATCGAAATCGTCTCGCTCGATCCGGAAGCCGGTGCGATTTTCTACATCTTCAATATTCCGCGCCGGCCGGATGAACCGGTCCGGGTTGACCGCTCCAACCGCTGCATGAATTGCCATGCCGACGCAATCACCCGCGATGTCCCCGGCTTGGTGATCCAGTCGGTGATTCCCGGTCCCCGGGGCGGTTCGCTCGACGCATTCCGGGGTGGTGAGGCCGGACATCACATTCCACTCAGCGAGCGTTTTGGAGGCTGGTACGTCACAGGCCGACATTCCATTGCCGCACATCGCGGCAACGCCACCGGACGCTTCGTAGGCGGAGAGATCGAGCTGTTCCCCGTCATCCCCGGCGAAACGTTCGACTTCGATCGCTATCCCGTCGCGACCAGCGACATCCTCGCCCACCTGATCTTCGAACATCAGACCGGTTTCGTGAATCGCGCCGTCGAAGCGTCCTACCTGACCCGCACTCTTCTGCGCGGCGCCGGAGATCAGCTCAGTCCCGAACAGGGTGCGCTACTGGACCGGAAAGCCTCCGAACTGGCGCGATACATTCTCTTTGCCGGCGAAATCCCCCTCGCCGGACACGCCATCGAGGGCGATCCCGCTTTCACCGATGCCTTCCTCACCGGCCGGCGCACTAGCCAAAGCGGGGATTCTCTCAAGGATCTCGACCTGGAAACCCGGTTGTTCCGCAACCGTTGCAGCTACATGATCTACAGCCGTGTCTTCCAAGGCCTGCCCGAAGCCATGAAAAACCGTGTCTATAGCCACATCCACAGCGCCTTGAGCGACGACAGCGACGCTGAATTCGCCTACCTGCCCCGGGACGAAAAGGACACCACCCTGCGCATCCTCGATGATACCCTCCCGGATTGGAGAACGCAACGCGGCGCCGATCCCGCTGACTAAAAAAGAAGCGGGCGCCCCCTGACAGGGCGCCCGCCGCATGATCCACTTGATCCCGAAAGCCATTCAGCTTTCAGGATACGCTGCAATCGAGCTTAACTTTTCTTCTTTTCTTCGACCTTCGCCGCGCCTTTCTCGGTCGGCATTTCAGCTTGAAGCCAGCCGGAAATTCCCGCGGACAGGTGCTTCACGTTCGTGTAACCCAGTTCCTTGGCGGCTTTGGCGGCTTGTTGGTAGGCCGAGCAAGTCGGTCCGCCGCAGTAGGCCACAATCAGCGTGTCCTTCTTCTCCGGAAGGAGCTTGCCCAGTTCCGCCTTCTGCGCTGCGTAATCCAGCGCCGTCGGCAGGTGTCCCTTCGCGTAGGATTCGCTGCCGTTCACATCGATCACGACCACTTTCTTGTCGTCGATCGCCTTCTTCAGTTCCTTGATGCTGATGTCGGGAAACTCGGCTTCAGCAGCGCAAACGATTCCTGCGGCGGCAATGCCACAGCCTAAAATGGCGAGGAGTTTCTTCATAGTCTTGATGGATTAGTTTGATTGTCTGTTCTTTTCAGTTTTCTTAGGAATTGGCTTCCTATCCCTCCGCCCCCCCCAACGGAGAGCAAGACAGAAGCGGTAACCTGGAACCAGATGCCTGAAAGCGCAATCTTATTCCCCTCAAAGCGGGGTACGACTGCTTTTTCTCGAAGCCCGCTTTTCTCATGCCCTATTCCCCATTGGTCGCGAGGCCCTGCGCTTGGCGAGCCATAGCCCGCTTTTCTCGTGCCGTTTTGTCGAGGGCGATGCGAACCCCCTTACTGCCAGTCGAGCGAAGCGAGACAGCCAGCCCTCTGGTCTGCCCGAAGGGCGGAACGTAGCGACGGCGCCACCGCGCCCGGTCGAGGGAGCAGACCCTGCTCGAGCCCGAGGTCAGCGAAGCGCGGTCACGAGTGGGCCACAGCGGGCCGCACAGAAACAGCGTGCGGAATGCCGACCCGGATTCACGCTTCGCCCATCAGATCAGCGGATTCGCCCCATTTCAGCCGCGCTTCGTACAGAGCCACTTGCTCTTCGCCTCAGGCTTACGGTCTACTCCTGCCAAATTCCTTCGGCCCCGTCCTCATTGGTGTAGTGGACGGATCAGAACCTTTGGGTCCAAATCTCGAAACATGAAAGCGATGTCCCCCAGGCCTTTCTTCTCCCTCTGCTTCGCCGTCCCCTTTGCGGCTCTCGCGCCACTTCGCGCCCAGGATTCCCTGCAGGAACCGCCGGCCCATCAACCCACCGCCGCCTACCAATGGCTCGACATCATGCTCGAAGCCGCCGCCCGCGACGTGGATCGGATCGGCGCTCGCCCCACCATCCTCTCTCGCCAGATGGCCATTCCCATGACCGCGATGTTCGACGCTTGGTCGGCCTATGACGAGAAAGCCGCCGGCAGCCGGCTCGGCGGGCAACTGCGCCGCCCCAAGGACGAGCACACGCCGGAAAACAAGGAAAAGGCCATCGCCTACGCAGTCTTCCGCACCATGCTCGATCAGTATCCCGACCACGTCGAATACACCATCGCGGAAATGCGGAAGATGGGCTTCGATCCCGACGACAACACATCCGACCAGTCCACTCCCCAAGGAATCGGAAACACCGCCGCTGCGGAAGTGCTCGCTTACCGGCGCAACGACGGCGCGAACCAGGATGGATCCGAGATTGGATCCAACGGAGAACCCTATTCCGACTACACCATGTATCAGCCGGTGAATCCGCCCGATCGCATTATCGATCCGGATCGCTGGCAACCCATTCCCTTTGACGACGGAAAAGGCGGAAAAATCGTGCTCGGTTTCCTCACCCCCCACTGGTATCGGGTCAAACCGTTTGCTCTCGAATCAAGCGCCCAGTTTCGCCCCGGGCCCCCGCCGAAGGTCGGCGCCGAACAGCTCGTCAAGGAAGTAGAGGAGTGCATCGAGTTCAACGCCACGCTCACTCCACAACAGAAGGCTATCGTCGAATTCATGCGCGATGGGCCACGTTCCACCGGCCAGTCCGGACACTGGCTGCGCTTCGCTCAGTCTGTTTCCCGCCGGGACCGCAACGACCTGGACCGGGATGTGAAGCTCTTTTTCACCATCGCCAATGTGGCGATGGACGCGTTCATCGCCGCTTGGGAAAGCAAGCGCTACTATGACAGCTCACGCCCCTGGACTCTCATCCGCCACTGCTACAAAGATCGCGAGATCCGCGGTTGGGCCGGACCCGGCAAGGGAGTCATCACCATCCCTGCCTCCGAATGGCATCCCTATTCCCCTTCCACCTTCATCACCCCTCCCTTTCCCGGTTATGTCTCCGGTCACAGTTGCGTCAGCGGCGCTTGCGCGAAAGCCCTTCAACTGTTTACGGGCAGCGATGAGTATGGAGATACCGAACACCGCCACGCCGGCGAACTGACCGAAGCCGGATTCAACTGCTTGGAAATGCAGCAGATCGACGGAAGACCTTTGGCCGAATTGATCGAGAAAGGCACAACCTGTGAGGTCGTCCTTGCCCTTCCCACCTTCACCGAAACCGCAGAAATGGCCGGGATTTCCCGGGTCATGGGCGGCTACCACATCCAGGCCGACAACATCGTCGGCCTCGAACTCGGCCGGAAGGTCGCGCAATACATGTGGCCCAAGTTTCAGGCCTACTTCGACGGGACGGCAGCGCCAAACTAACGCGCCTTTTTTCCCAGCGGGACACAGACCCGCAGAGGCTGCGCGTCCAAGACGATCTCGAGAGGAGTCTCTCCGCGCCATTCGCCGTCCAACTCGTAAGGCACGGGTTTGGCTGCGGAAACCGACAACTTGCGAGTCTGCAGGTAAAACGCCTCCTCTTTCGGAAGTTCCCGCCGCCGGGCGATCCATTCCAATACGCGAAGCAAGCCTGCGTAATCCTGATTCCGGAACACCAAGACGTCGAGCAATCCGTCGCCGTTGGCGGCCCTGGGAAAGAAGGCCACGCTTCCGCCAAAGAATTTCCCGTTTCCGAACAACACCGCGGCGCCCTCGAACTCCCGCCCGCCGGCAACCCGTACTCTCAACGGCTCTGGACTCTTCTGCATCAGCTCGATGCCTTTGAGCACATAACTCAACGGGCCGATCCAGCGTTTCCAGCGCCGGCTGGTTTGGCGCACCACCGCGGCATCCAGCCCTACTCCTCCCATCTGCACGAAACATTCGGCGCCGGCCACGAAACAATCGACCGCGCGCAAACGGCGAGCTTTGATGATGCTCCAGGCTTCCGCCGGACGTCGCAGCGGCAGCCGGAGTTCCCTTGCGAACACATTCATCGTGCCGAAAGGCAACACGCCCAAAGCCGCTCCCCCACCCGCGCGGCGAATGCCGTTGGCCACCTCGTTCACGGTGCCGTCGCCTCCCGCCGCCACCACAGTGGCGCATCCGCCGCCCACAGCCTCCGCAGCTAGCCGGATTCCATCGCCTGTTCCTTCTGTCCAAGCCACCCGGACGCGCCCCGTCAACGCGCTTTCCATCCGCCTGAGCCGCAAAGCCACCCGGCCGCCCTGGGCCGCTGGATTGGCCACGATGACGATCTCGCCCTCTAAAGAGTTGGGTCCTTTCATCTCCAGCGAAGGCCGCATGGCAACAGTTCCTCGACTCCTGTCCAGCTTCCAGCCCGCGCGAGCCGGGAAGCTGTATCCAGATCCCGCCCACCGCAATTCCTGTATAACCGGCGCTCAATACCAAGCCGCGTTTCTCATACCGTTTCTGCTGTCTTGCGCTGCCGCCCGGAAATGTCTCCATAAAGCCGCTTGAGCCGGCCGTCTGTGTGCCCGATCCTCCTCCCTCGTCCGTTTTCCGATCATGAGCCCCTCCGAATCCGCCAACCGTTACGGAGTCAAACTCAACAACGGCAAACTCCTCTGGATTCTCGCCGATTCCGTGCGCGTGGAGAACGGCGCCATCCTTTTCCTCCGAAACGCGGAGATCATCGCCGGATTCAATCTCGCCCAAGTCAATCACTTCGGAATCCCACAAGCCTTCTCCAACGAAGAATCGCCATGAACTCCTCCGTCTCTCTCCGCAGCAGCCAGCTCAAATTGGTCCGGATAGGGCCCGGCAAGTTTCGCCTGGAAGGCGAAGCGCTCTTGAGTACCAACCCCATTCCAGCCTCCGCCCAGCGGGGTTTCGAGGCCAAACTCTACGGAGAAATCGCCGGCGACGAAAAAGGCCCCACGCGCTTCGACCTCCTCGCTCTGGGTGAACATTGGGGAGAGGGACCCTTCACCAGGGGCGCCCGGCCCGGCCGACAGCCCTTCGCAGTAGCCTTCGCCCTCGGCGATCCCGGCTCGGCCGGCTACGCCGCTCCGCCCCAGGGCATCCGCTTTGAGGACGGCTATTACCAAGCCGACCGCCATTGAGAAATGCCGGCTGCCGGCCAAAAAAACGTGGGATCGCGCGGGGCCCGTCGTAATCCATTTGGACGGCTTACGCCCCACGCGCTTCGCGGTCCTTCAACAATCCAACTTTCGACTACTCCCGTGAACCCGTCATTTTTCAACTCCCCTCTGCGCATCCTGGCCGTCGCCGGCTCCACGATCATGCTGGCTTCCGCTCAAACCCAGGACGATCCCTTCGCCGCGGCAGCGGCCCCTCAGCCGAAACTCACCTCCTTCGCACTTGCTTCCAATCCACTCCGCGAGGCAGTCAAACTTCTGCAAACGCAGCTCGCCAAAGAGAGAATGGATCCGATCAACGTCGTTTTCGATGCCGACGCCGAAGAAGTCCTTGTCCCCGATCTCCGCTTCGGAGCCGTCACCGGCCACGACGCCCTGAAGCTCCTCGCCGCCGCCGCCGGCTGCGAAGCGCAGCCGATCCGGAGCGACGAATCCGGACCTTCCAGCCGCATCATCGGTTACAAGCTGATCCACTCCCGGCCGCATGCAGTGAATGTAACGGGTCTTGGCGCAGACCAGTATGGCGTAGGTCCGCCTAACTTTGCCTCCGAACCAGGCGACGGCTCTCGCAGCGGGAAAGCGCCGGGAATCCGGCCCACCGGCAACCCCTCCGCCGATGACGATGCTGTCGCGTCCCAGCTAGAAAGCGGCTACCAGAATGCCGTTGCCTTCCTCGGAGGAACGCGGCGCCCGATCCACCCCGCTTCCCATGTCCGCGTCTACGCCCTCGGGACCATCGTCCCAACTGGCGCCGAGATCGGCGAGATCGAGGGCCTCGTCCAAAGCGTCCTCGAGACCAGCGCAATTTCTAAAGACGAAGTTCGCCTCATGGTTCACGAGAAATCCAACGTGCTCGTCGTCCGCGCCCCCGACGAAGCCCAACAACTCGTCGGTCAAGTCTTGCAATCGCTGGCCAAGAATTCCGCCCATACTCAGGAAACCCGGTCAAAGAACCTCGCCTACAATCTGGAGAATCTGGAGCATGAACTCTCTGCCCGGGCCGCACAGAATGAAATTCTCGAACAACGTCTCGCGGCCCATGCCGAAGAGACCGCTCAACTCCGCCAGGAACTGACCAGACTCCAGACCGAACTCGCCGCCGAAAGACAGAAACAGAAGTGACTTCCGCCCAGTCCATCGCCGTGGCCACCCCTCAGGAGGGCCTCAGCCCGGACCTGCCCGGAGCCCATCCGGAGACTGACGCTTCCAATGCCGTTGCACTCTCCAACGCGGCAAACCTTAGCGCCGCCCTGCGCCGCGGAGAGGAAGAGGCCTTCCAGCGTTTGCACCAGGACTGGAACGGCCGTCTCTACCGCTATTGTTATGCCTTGGCCCGCGGCGACGCCGCCTTCGCAGCCGAAATCGCCCAGGCCACTTACCTCCGGGTATTCCGTCACATACGCGTTGTCCCCACTCACGAAGCCCTCTGGAACTGGCTCGCCCAGGCCGCACGTTGCGCCTGCGCCGACCTCCATCGCGGGCGCTCCCGCTATGGGCGAGCCTTGACCCGGTTCGCGGAGACCTTCCGTCATTGGCCGGGCGCCGAAGAAGAGCCGTCCCCATCGCCTTGCGATCCGGAAACCCATCTCCTCCACGCCTTGGATGCCGCCCTCGAACAGTTGGACGAGCCAGAGCGTAAGCTGCTCGAAGCCCGCTACGTCCGGCGCCAGTCCCTCTCCAAAATCGCCTCGGAACAGGACTCCACTTCTCGCGCCATCGAAGGCCGCCTCCGCCGGCTCCGCCGCAAGCTGCGCAACCGCCTGAGCAGCGCCCTTCCGAACTGCCGCGAACACCGCCAATGAATCCCGAACCCGATCTCGATTCCACGTTGCTTGATGAGCTGGTTTCCGATGCCGCCCAGCGGCATGCTCCTCCTTTGACCACGGTTCTGGCGCAATTGCGCGATGAGAAACGCAGGCGCCTGCGCTGCCGGCGTTTCCAAGCCGCCGCCGCCTTGTTGTTCATCGCAGCAGTGTTCGCCGCCCTTTGGACTCAGAGAACCGCTTTCCTCTCGCCACACGCTCTGGCCGGCAGAGAGTTGCCGCCAGCCTCGAGTCCTCCCATGGAAAGACCGGCGCCAGCCGGTCGCGGGTCCTTCGAACGGATCGACGATCCGGCCATGCTGCGGGAACTCAGCGATCAGCCCGCGGCACTGGCCACCTTTCCCGACGGAAGCCAACAGCTCATTCTGCTGGTGTCCTTGCCCCCGAGGGAATCCGCGAGCGCGGACTAACCCAAATTGGTCATCTTGAGTCGCAAGTGATAGGCTTTTGACCAATTTGGGCTAACGCGCTTTGGCGCCTGTGAGGGAATCTAACCGGTTGTCGCACGCCCCTCTCGCAAGAAAACGGCCGGACCCGGCTCCCCCGGTTGCTCAGCGCGCTAAGAATAGCGGATTGGCGTCGGTCCAAGTTTCTCCCACCGTTGGGGTCGCGCTCCCGCCCAAGGCGGCGGCTGAGGACAGCTTGGCCTACGACCGCCGCAGGCCCGCGTGTCCCCCCGCAACACTCTATCCCACCAGCTCCCGCAACACCCTGCCCGATACGTCGGTCAGACGGTGATCCCGGCCCGCGTGCCGGAACGTCAGCCGTTCGTGGTCTAATCCCAAACAGTGCAGGATCGTCGCGTGAAGGTCGTGCACACTCACCGGATTCTCCGCCGCGCTGAACCCGAATTCATCCGTTGCTCCGTAACTCTGACCCCCCCGGATTCCGCCTCCCGCCAGCCACACGGAGAACCCGTAGTGATTGTGATCTCTCCCTAACTTGGACTTCCCGCCGTTGTCCAACTCCACCGTGGGCGTCCGGCCAAATTCTCCTCCCCAAAGGATCAAGGTGTCATCAAACATTCCCCGCTGTTTCAGATCGGTCATCAGAGCGGCGATCGGTTGATCGACCTCCCGCGCGTGGGCGCCCAGGTTGCCCTCGATGTTCTCGTGGTGATCCCAGGGTTGTCCGGCCCCGTGCCACAACTGCACAAAGCGCACTCCCCGTTCCAAGAGCCTCCGTGCGATCAAGGTCTGCCGGCCATGCACATGCGACCCGTAGAGTTCGCGAACTTCCAAGGGCTCCTGATCCAGGTCGAAGGCGTCGCCCGCTTCTATTTGCATCCGGAAAGCCAATTCGAAAGACTCGATCCGCGCCTCGACCAAGGCGTTGCGTTCGCGACGCTCCAGGTGCATCCGGTTAAGCCGTTGCAGCAAATCCAGTTGCCGCCTCTGATCGCTCGCCGCGGCGTGCGGACTCCGGATATTTTCGATCAATTGAGACACCTCCCGGTGTTGGGAATCGACGTAAGTGCCTTGATAGACTCCCGGCAAGAAACCGGCCTGCCAATTCTCCGCCTCCTTGATCGGATAGCCGCCCGGACACAACGCCACAAAGCCGGGCAGGTTCCGGTTCTCGGACCCCAATCCATACCACACCCAAGAACCCAGACTCGGCCGCGCCTGGACTGAATTGCCGCAGTTCATCAGCATCAGACTCGGCTCATGATTCGGCACCTGGGCATACATCGAGCGGATGACGGCTATGTCGTCAGCGTGCCCGGCCGTGCGCCCAAAGGCGTCGCTGATCTCCAGCCCGCTCTGCCCATAACGGCGAAAGGCAAAGGGAGAAGGAAACGCCGCGCCGGTTTTACGTTCCGTGCGCAGGTATTCGCCCGGAAGCGTCTGCCCCGCATAACGGCTCAAAGCCGGTTTGGGATCAAACGTGTCCACGTGCGAGGGCCCGCCGTTCAGGAAGAAGTGGACGACCCGTTTGGCGCGCGGCGCAAAATGGCGGCCCTCCGAAACGCCGTCCGCTGCGGAACACACGCCGGCCAACCCCAGCGCCCCGAAACCGAGTCCCGATCGCGTGAGAAAATCTCTCCGGCTGATCCGCTCTCTGCCCACGTGGCGCCTGTCTGTCTGCATGCGTTTCTCCTCCAAGCCTAATCCAAGAATACAAACTCGTTCGACAACAGCAACACCTGGGCAAGCTGCGCCCTCGCCCCCAACCGGGACCGGGCCGTCCCGGCTCCGAAGTCCTCCCGCGCCTTCCAGCGCCTCTCCGATTCCAACATCGTCACCACCGGACTCCAGCTAAACTCATCGCTGTTGAGAATCTCACCGCAATCCGTCACGAAATCCAGCGTGTCCCCGGCCCGGAGGACCACTCCCACAGCCTCGAGCGGGGCTTCCGAACGGTGGACGGCGGCCGAAGCCAACAAACCCTCGCGGCTGGATACCACAAAGGCCCGGACTCCGTCCCCGGGCTCACCCTCGCCCCGCACAACTCCTCGAACCTCGACCACCCCGTCTTCGGGCGCGATCCAGCGACGAATCACCGCATGATCCCGGTCGTTGCCCGGGTGCCCGCCCGCCGCGGTCAAGCGAGCCCAACCCCAGGCGGGATCGGGCCACTCCGGTCCTCCCTGCCAGGATTCGCCATTGAAATAAGGGAGCGCTTCGAACCCGCTCACCCGGTCTTCGTCCTCATCGTAGCGCCCCACGCCGTAGACCCACGGATCCGGCGCTTCCTCCGTTCCCTCCTCCGGCGCGGCCGCGAGGAAGTCCCGGGCGGCATCCTCCTCCTCTGGCGTGGGCGCCCGCTGCAATACGCGCCCGTAGAGCGCTCGCACCCAATCGCGCGTTTCCCGGTCTTCGGTCTGGACCACGCCGGAAGCGCCCAACACCGCGGCCCGGTCCGCCGTAAAGCGGTGATTGAGAAGAAACAGGGCCTGCTGAGGCGCCGTCGTCTCGAAACGCCGGGCCACGTGTTCGTCCGGGTTGGCGAAATCAAACGTTCGGAACACGCCCGGTAAAAACTGACGATCCACCAACCCGTAGACCGAGCGCCGCCGGTTCTCCGGACCAAACACTTCCTCAGGCCTGCCCCCTAACTTGAATTCCAGCTCCCCAGTGACGAACAGCAGGGAGTCCCGTAATTCCTCGAATCCCAACCGGCGAACGGGATGCCTCCCTAACCAACGATTTCCGGGATCCTTCTCTTCCGCCGCAGGATTCCCCGCCGAAGCCTGCCGGTAGAGGGCGCTCCGGAGTATGGAGCGGTGCAAGGCCTTCAAATCCCACCCGTCCTCGATCAGCTTCCGGGCCAACCAGTCTAACAAATCCGGATGACTCGGAGGCGCCGAGCGCAAGCCGAAATCACTCGCTGTCCGGACCAGTCCCACGCCGAAATGCCGCTGCCAGACCCGGTTCACGATGACGCGGGCCGTCAGCGGATTCTCCGGGTCCACGATTGCCTCCGCCATCTCGCGCCGTTCCTTCCCCGCCGTAAACGGCTTCGCTCGAACGTCGGAAAGAAAGGCGGGAAAACTCCGCGGCGTAGCTGGACCCAAACGTGAAGGATCGCCCCGCTCGAAGATTCGGGGATCCGGCTCGACCTCTCCACTGGCGACGATCACGGCGTGGGGAGCCGCGCCCTCATCTTGAATCAACCAGCGATCCAGCTCGCCCTGGAGCTTCCACAATTCCTCACAGATCGCCGTCGGAAAAAACAGCTCGTTGTTCACGATGCCGGTGTCGGGCACGGTCGCGGGGGAATGCGGATCGAAAAGAAAACCGCGCAGCCCGGCAGCCGCCTCTCCCCCGGCTTCGGGCCCAGCCGCTTCCGCTTCGGCGAAGAGGCGGCCGTAGATCTCCGCTGCTTCCCGGCGTGAACGCGGCGGCGTTGCGAAAGCCTGCGCCACCCCCGGGTTGAGCCGGTCGCCCTTTTCCTCCAACAACGCGGCAAGCGCTGTTTCAGCCCGGCCGGCAAATCCCTCCTCCTCCAGTCCCGCCAACGCATGCCATGGCGCGAACAGGGGATCGAAATGCACAGCGCTTCGTTCCAGGTAGTCCCGCCAACGCCGCACTGAGGCTGGAATCAAATCGTTCTCCGTCAGAATCTGATCAAATCCCTCTTCCGGATACTGCTCCAAAGCGAACTGCGCATCGAGAT
Organism: Verrucomicrobiales bacterium; assembly: GCA_035513055.1. Classification (GTDB taxonomy): domain Bacteria; phylum Verrucomicrobiota; class Verrucomicrobiia; order Verrucomicrobiales; family DEV007; genus DATKCT01. Next base: position 60,666 of record DATKCT010000036.1, read on the forward strand.
AATCGGCGACGCGAGCCCGCAGCCGCGCTGCCGCCTCTTCCCTCCGCGCCCGCATGGTCTCCGCCAACTTCTGAGACCGCTCCCGGTATTCGATCGAAGCATCCGTGAGGCGCTCATCCGGCGCTGCCCCCAGACGCACAAGCCGGTCGCGGTCTTGGTGAAAGACTCCGTAAAGCGCGTAGTAATCTCGCTGCGTCACCGGATCGTATTTGTGATCGTGACAGCGTGCGCATTGGACCGTCAATGCCATCGTCCCCCGCGTGACCACGTCGATCCTGTCATCAATGATATCGTGGGTCACGCCGATAAAACGCCGGCCCAAAGTCAAGAATCCCATGGCCGCGAGATCCGGCGAATCTGGAGGCGCCGTCTGATCCGCAGCGATCTGAAGCAGCAAAAACCGGTCGAAAGGCATTCCTTCATTCAAGGCCCGGATGACCCAGTCCCGATAGACCCAGGCATGGATAAAGAAACGCTCTTCCCGGGCATAGACATAGCCCTTGGAATCGGCGTAGCGAGCCACGTCCAGCCAATGCCGGCCCCACGCTTCCCCATAACGAGGGCTGGCCAGATAGCGGTCGATCCACCGTTCCAAGGCCGCCGGCCCCTCGCGCTCCCAATCCGCCGAAAAGGCCTCGATGTCCTCCGCTTCGGGGGGCAGTCCATGCAAACCGTATCGGATCCGCCGCAAAAGTGTTCGCGCATCGGCCGGTGGAGCGGGTTTCAGTTCCGCCTCCTCGAGTTTCTCGAGGATGAACAGATCGATCTCCGTCTCAGCCCAGTCCGCCGATTCGCTGTTCCAGGGCGGGACCACCTCCTTCATGGGCTGAAACGCCCAATGATCGGCGGGCTCCGGCCGGGCCGCCAAACCCGGCGAACCAGTCATCAGCGTCGCCGTCAGCGCCAGCCAAAAAACCAAGGTGCTGCTCACGCGCATGAGTAAGTGCACATTACCGCTCTGGATTCGCCTCCCGTCAACGGTCGAGCGCATACGTTCCGCTCTGCGGAGGGGCCACTTCCTGTCCCGCCTGTCGGTGGGTCGCCCTGCCCGGGCAAGCCCGCGGACCAAGCCGCCCTCACCAACACGGAACGGATCCTCATTGCCGCCCGGCCGGTTGCCCTGCTACACTGCCCCGGTCTCAACCCTGCTCCCACGACCGAAATGGCGGACGTTTTTATCAGCCACGCTTCCGAGACCAAGGACATCGCCGAGGCGCTCGCGGCCGCGCTGGAAAACGAAGGCGTCAGCGTCTGGCTCGATAAAACCAAACTCAAGCTCGGCTCACCCCTGCGGCGCGGAATCGAAGAGGGCCTGCGGAACTCCCGTTTCCTGGTTGTCATCTTCAGTACCGAGTACTTCCGAAGAGCCTGGCCCCAGGCGGAACTCGACGCCATCGCGTCGCGCGACCGGGAGGATCCGGGCGCCTTCCTGCCGGTCCTCCACAACGTCACCCTCGCCGAGTTCGCCCATCAAGTTCCCACCCTAGCAGATCGTCACGCGGTCTTCACTTCGGACGGCGCCGACGCGATCGCCAACGTGATTCTCGAGGTGGTCCGCGGACACCAAGAGAATGCCGCGGACGCCCTGGCCGAACGCGCCGCCGGCTTCCTCGAGAAGGGCCGCTACGGCGAAGCCATCCGGGAAGCCGAAGAATGCCTAAGGCAGGAGCCTGGACACCCCGACGGCCTGGTCTGTCGCTCCCGCGCCCGCTTCTGGCAGGGCCTCTATCAGGATGCCGAAAACGACGCCATCCAAGCGCTCACCCGCGCTCCCGCGCACGCCACGGCGCTTCTGATGCGAGCCCAGGCGCGCTGGATGCTCGGACGCATCGAGGAAAGTCTCAACGATTGCGCCGCCATCCTCAGGCTGAAACCGCGCACCAGTCTCGAGTTTATGGCTCGCGCCTTCGCCGAAGGCGCTCTCGGAGACATCGCCGCCGCATTGGAAGCGGCGCAGACCGCCCTTCGTCTCGATCCCGGCAATCCATCGGCAATGGTGGCCCGGGCGTTCGCCCTGGTGGCGACAGGCAAGGCCGAAGAAGCTCTCGCCGATGTCAACGCCGCTCTGGCAATCAATCCCCGGAATCCCTCCGCCCTCAGCGCGCGATCTCAGGCGGAAATGATGCGCGGCGAGATGAATCAGGCCCTCAACCACGCCACCGAAGCTCTCAATTTGCAGCCCGGAAACCCTATGGCCCTCTCTCTGCGAGCCGAGATCTACCAAGCCCTCGGCCGTCCGCAGGAAGCCGTTCGCGACGCTTCCGACGCCCTCGCCATCGATCCCCGGAACCTGTTCGCTCTCAACGCCCGCGCCAGTTCCCTGTTTCAAATGCAAGACGCGCGCTGGATCCACGACGCCCAAGCCATCGTGAATCAACCTCCCCGCACCCCCTTCGACCGCATCGTCCGGGCCCGGGCCCTGGTCGCATGTCAGCGTCCCCAGGACGCTCTCGCCGAAGCCAACGCCGCCCTGCAAGCCGATCCTTCTAACCAAATGGCGCTGGCCTTCCGGGGATCGATCCACATGGCCAGTCAACGTTTTGACGACGCCCTGCGCGACGCCAACGCCGCTCTCGCCGTGAATCCCCGCAACCCTTTCGCCTTGATGGTCCGCGCCCAGACCTCGCTCATGACCGGAAACCGCGAGCAAGCCGCTCGAGACGCCGTCGAACTCCTCCGTATCCGGCCCGACGATCCTATGGCCGGCTCCCTCTTGGATATGGCCCGGAACCCCTGGAATCAAAACATGATGAAAACGGGGATGGCCCCACAAAACTGGATGCAGCCTCCGGCAGCGCCGCCAGGCCAGTTTCCGCCCCCGTACAAGGGATAACCCGCATTTCTCATACCCTTTCTGCGGTGGCGCGCCGCGCTCCTTCGCGATCGTCAAACTCCGCTTGATAGCGGCTTCGTTGTCTCAGCGCTTCTCGGACTCGTCCCAACTGCGCTTTAGGAGTCGATCAGCATTTTCACCAAGTTCACCAGTCCGGCGCCCTGGTGGCTGCGCTCCCGTTCCAAGTCCGTGGCGTGCGTGGTCAGAAGTTTCTTGACCTTCTCCGGATATCCCTTGAACTCGGAACGCACCGAAAGAAAAGCCGCGATCAAACCCGAGACATGCGGCGCGGCCATGCTCGTGCCTGAGTCCCGCCGGTAGAGCTTGTCCACGGCCTTCCCGCGGCCGCCGGACGCGCAGGACTCGATGTTCTCGCCGGGCGCCACCACGTCCGGTTTACTCCGGCCATCCGCGGTCGGTCCGCGCGAACTGAAATAGGACACACCGTAAAGATTGGGCATTCCCGCATGAACCGAGCCGACCACAATGGATTCATCCAAGTTGGCGGGATCCTCAATGGAGGAGGACAGGGTCAGGTCATAGGCCTCCATCCCGACTCCGCGGGTGATGCCTTTGTTGCCCGCGGACACCACCACCACGACGCCCTGACGCCAGAGCTTGCGCAGTTCCTTGCAAAGCGGAGTGTCTCCGCAGCCGAAGGAATCATAGTCAAATGGCCCTCCCAAACTGAGGTTCACTCCGTCAATCTTGGGCCCGCCCGGTCTCCGGTTCGTTTCGTAAATGTGGTGAATGGCTTTGAGGATTTTGATGTCCTCGCCGAAGCCATCGTCCCCCAAGACCTTGTAACAATGCAGTGTCGCCCGAGGAGCGATTCCGGAAATACCCCGCGCGGCGGCGCCGGACGCTTCCTCTAACTGGCCCGCAATGATGCCGGCGACATGGGTGCCGTGACCGACCTTGTCATTGTTTCCGGTCTTGGTCATGGGCGTTTCGCTGGGCTCTCCGTTTCCAATGCAGTCCCAGACGGAGGCAATGTTTTGGTGAAGCTCAAAGTGGGGGTGGTTCCAATCAATGCCGGTGTCAAGCACGGCCCAGTGAACTCCTTCGCCTACAGCGCCATATCCGAGATGAGCGGTTCTGGCCTGCACCGTGTCGAGGGATCGCCTCAAATGCATGCTCTTCACGGCATTGGCGAAGATTCTGTAGAGAGAGATTCCCTGGTGCCGGGCCGCCAACAACCTGACTTCCTGCTCGGTCAAATGAGCGGAGACGTAGGCCGGAAGCACTTCGAGATCGATGGCCTCGTCCAGGGACTGGTCCTTCTTTCCCCGCTTTGTCTTCCCCTCGGGAAGGGCATCCACAAATTCCGGCGACAGCTCACGGACCGTCTCCCGGATCGCGGATCGCAGGCTTTCATGAGGCTCGGACGCCAGGTTGAGTCCGCCTTTCTGCCGGACCGAATCCCTGAGCAGTTTCTGCGCGGCTGTGGGCGGACGGTCTTGAACTTCGATCAAAATGGAATGTCGCTCTCCTAGACTTCCCGAGATGAGCTTTCGATCGACGCTGCGGGTCACGACTACCGGCGAAATCCGCTGGAAAAGATTCAACTGCACCTGAGACGACACAGTCGTGCGCACCTCGTTCGTGCTCAGGTACCCGACCCCGCTGTGATAATGGGGGCGCTTGGGATTCTGCACCAGCCGATCTTCGATCTTGCCTTTCGGCGCGGTGTACTCTCCCGCGAGCGTTGCATCGAGGGCCACAGGATCGAGGCGGTCGGCCACGTTGAGCCAGTGCCCCACATTGCCCGGGAATCCGAGCTTGGTCTGGCCCGTCATTTTCTTCATCTGATCCTTCACTTCGGTGATGCCGAGCGGAGCGCCGATGGTGACAAACAGAGGTATCGACACCGGATGCCTGCCGTGATCCCAGCGGCTCAACACATCATAGGCAATCATCGAACCCTGACTGTGACCGATGACGATGACGGGCCCCGTGGCGGTTCTCAGTTCATCCTCCAAAGACTTGCGCATCGCGTTGCGGCGCTCCGGGACAAAGAACAAGTCGTAGACATCTCGCAGAAATTGCTTGGTCACGCGCCGGGTCACCCAGTCGCGAGCCGGACGGGGCAAAGGAAGGACCCTGGCCCCGACTGGTCCCGGACCCGGAGCGGGTCTGAGGCTGGTGGGCGGCTCGAGGAGTTCCCGCTGATGCTGTATGATCGCATCCGCAATGCCATGCAGTACCTTGGCTTCTCCCGCTTCGACGTCTTCCGGAAGCAGTTCGGCAACGACTTCTCGAGCCGACATGGCCGTGATCGCCTGAACCGACATTCCGCCAAGCCGGCTGAAGCCCGAAGACCCGTCGTCGGAGTCCTCCGTGTCCGCGTCGGGGGGTCCATGCAAATCGCGATTGACCCAATAGGCCATCCGGCTGCGCTCGCCGAGGTCGAATCCAAAAAGGGCCGTGTCCCATTGCCGCTTCAACACGGCCCTGGTGGGCTTGTTCCCAATCCCGTGCACGTAAATGATCGTCCGGGCAAGACTCGAAGCGCCTGACGCCGGCGAAGGCGACCGCTTCCGAGAGGCTTTCTTGGCTTTCGGGGGCATGGGAATCTGGTGGTTAGAGGAGCACAGAATTGGGCGCGAAATCGTGGAGCAAAGGACTCGAACGCGTCCGATGATCCGGACGGCGAACAAGGCTCCACCGCGCAGAGCATGCGGGAAAACCCGCCGGGAAAGCAAGTCCCGATCGAGACCAGCGACAGAATCTCACTGCCTGCGCGCCGGTCGTCACCAGGGATTGGCGTCGGACGTTCTCATGCCTTTGGAATCAACGGCAAAGGAAGGCGGAGGCCCTTGGACCGCGCCGAGAATCTTCCATTTTCTTCGAGGCGCGGAGCGCCCTGGCCTGCAGAGGCGATAAACGGCCGCTCGAAGCTCTGGATGCGACGCGAAAGAGGCGACGCATCGCCGCAGTCCAATGACGGCGGCGCCCGGCACCGCTCCCCTTCCATGAGCGCACCCCGCGCGACTCCACGATCAGTCGGCCACGCGAATCCGGAAATACTCAGCGCCTTGAGCCTCCTCAACACTGACGGAGACGCTGGTGCTCGGTCCGGCGGCTGGGACGGTATCGATGACCTGCCAAGCATCCGCCTCCTGGGTCGCTGACCCCTCTACCGCGTAGAGAATCCCTTCGGCGCTGGTCCACTCCAACTCCACATTCACGCCGCCGCTCAACGCGATCCGCGTGATCTGAAACCTGGATGCCGGGTCGAGAGGGTCCGATCCCGCCGCGACTTCTACGCCGTCGGAAATGCCGTCGCCGTCCGTATCGCTGTTGTCCGGATCGGTTCCCAGTTCGAGTTCCTCACTGTCGGTAAGGCCGTCGCCGTCCCGGTCTTCATCCCCGCCTCCGGGCGACAAGGTCGTCCCCGGATTGGCAAACAACGCCGTCACTTCTTCCAAAGATATGGCCCGATCGTAGAGCTGAAAATCGTCCAGGGTCCCCTCCAGTCCGAAAGACGGCACTTCGTTGATGATCGTCGCTCCGAGGTAGAAATTCGAGGCCGCGGTATCGTTGAACATCGCGCCGGAATCGGCGCTTTCTCCACAGGGTCGTGTTCCGATCCGGTCGCCTCAGCGTCGACATCTACAAAAAGCACCTGATTCGCCAAGGCTTCGACCCTATAGAAATCGAAGTCGCCGGAACCATCGCCGCCATTGGCGACCGGCGCATAGGGCCCGTCCCCCGAGTTCCCCGTAGCGGCCACCACCCCAAACTGACCCGCCGTCAGCCCCGTGTCCGTGGCCTGTCCGAAACTGTCGTTAGGTTCGACGCCCGTAATGTCCCGCGCAAAATCTTTAAGCGGCGTCACATTCTCATCCAGCCGGTAATGGGCGAACAACCCCTCCACGATGACCCGGCCCACAAGGGCGATCTCCGGGACTTCTCCTGCGGCATTGCTCTCAAGTTCGAGGACGGCTTCGCGACGGCCGGTGTTCGCCGCGGGATCAAATGTCACGAGTTGAACGTCATCGATGGCGCCGGAAAAAATTTCGATCCCATTCACTGCGGATCCGATTCGGAACGGCAGCGTGTTGGCGTTGGCCGGACGAATCCCGTCGATGGATGCGTGCTCGCTTCCGTTCACATTCCGGCGTGGGCTGACGCCACAGCGCGGATTGCCTACCTCCTCCTCTCCTCAACCCGCGCGTCCTTCCTCGATACGAGACTTGGGAAGGCTTGTTCCCGGGTCCGGTCCGCGGCGCGTGAATAGCCAAAACATCGTCGCTCCAAATGCGCCGCCGCAGACGTCCGCTGTCCAATCCCAGACGTCTCCTCCGGTCCGCCCCGGCACTGATGTCTGATGCCATTCGTCCAGAAACCCAAACACGGCCATCACCAGTACTGCCCAAAGGATCCTCCATTGCCATCCGCCGCCGCCCGATGGTCTGCCCAAGCCGAGGACCGGGAAAAGGCAAAAGCCCCCCAGCGCAAACAGCGCGAAATGGGCGGCCTTGTCCGAGCCCGGCGGCAAGCGAATGAGGATGCCGCCCTCATCATCACCGCCGCCCGGGGTCGAAGACACGATCCATAACAACACAACCCAGAGACAAAACCCCGCAGCCCAGCGGCCTCTCCACCCGGCGTTGTGCTTCAGCCAGAGTTGTCCTCGCCGGACCGGGCGCGACCAAAGATTCATGCCGGTCTGCGCCCGATCAACTCTCCCAGTCGCGCCTTCAATTCTTCCATTCCGGCTCCTTCGACAGCCGACACGGCCCAAACCTCGGCCTTCGGGAAGCGCATCCGAAACGCGGCGAAATGCTCCGCCGCGTCCGGAAGATCCATTTTGTTCGCGACCACGATCCACGGCCGTCGCGCCAGATCCTCGTCGTAGAGCCGGATCTCCTCGCGCAGCTTGGCCAGATCGTTCGAGGGATCCCGGCCCTCGCTCGCGCCCATATCCAACACGAAGATCAAGAGACTGCATCGCGTGATATGACGCAGAAAGTCGTGCCCCAGTCCGAGATTGCGATGCGCTCCTTCAATCAGTCCTGGGATATCAGCTAGGGTCCCGCGCTGGAATCCGGGAAACTCCACCACCCCAACCACCGGACGCAAGGTGGTGAAAGGATAGGCCGCCACCTTGGGCCGCGCCGCCGAAAGCAGTCCCAGCAGGGTCGATTTCCCGGCGTTGGGAAAGCCCACAAATCCACCGTCGGCAATCCGCCTCAACTCGAGCCGGAACACTCCTTGCTCTCCGGGTTCGCCTGGGGTCGACTCCATGGGCGCCCGGTTGGTCGCACTAGCGAAGTTTAAGTTGCCCTTCCCTCCTTTCCCGCCGCGCACGAGCGCGTGCCGGTCCCCCGGCCGCGTCAGATCCACCACCACTTCCAACGCGCCCCCTCCGCCGGGCTCTCCCTCGACAGTCCTCCCCGCGCTATTCTCTTCCGCCGTTAGACCGTCTTCGCCCACCGCCGGCTGGCGTCCCGGCGCCTCATCGCTCCGGTAAACCAGCGTTCCCGCGGGCACCTTGACGACCAGATCGCTTCCCGACCGGCCCGTGCATTGCTTTCCACGGCCGGGCTTGCCCGAAACCGCCCGCAGAAACGGCCGGTAACTGAGGTCTCGCAAATTGTCCGTGTGCGAATCCACTTCCAATATCACGTCTCCGCCGCGGCCGCCGTCGCCGCCGTCCGGGCCGCCTTTGGGCAGGTATTTTGCGCGGCGAAAGCTCACGCATCCATCTCCGCCGTCGCCGGCCTTGGCCTGAATGCGGATGCGGTCTACAAACATGTGAAATCATTCCTCCGCCCGGAGCGTGTCCGCCCAACACGCCTTCGCCAGGCGGCAGCGCCCCTGTCGCCTAACGGACCACCACCTGTTCGCGCGGTATGCCCCGCAATTCGAAGACCCGGAAAATCGTCTCCTCGATCAAATTGCTCGGGCAGGAAGCCCCCGCCGTGATCCCCACCACCACGGGACCTCCTCCCATCAGTTTCTCGGCGTAGCCGGACACTTCCCGGCCCTCTTCCAAGTCGAAGTGCATGACCTCGCTCAAGGACTTCAGACAGCTCGCGCCCCGGATGAAAAAACTCGGCAAGCGCCCCGTCCCCATCTCCACCAAGTGCGACGTGTTGGAACTGTTGTAGCCTCCCACCACCAGGAGCAAATCCATGGGAACGCTGAGCAGGTCGAAGAGCGCGTCCTGCCGTTCCTGCGTCGCTCCGCAGATCGTGTCGAAGACCTGAAAATTCTCGCGCCCTTCCGTTTCCCCATCGCGATCGATCACCGCCCTGCGAATGCGGCGTTGCAAGTCCTCGGTCTCGGATTTGAGCATGGTCGTCTGATTGGCCACGCCGACCCGCTGCAGATGCCGGTCCGGGTCGAAGCCATCGGAGTAGCCGCCCTCGAAACGCTGAAGAAAATCCGCCCGGTCGCCCCCGCGCCGGATGTAATCGCAGAGGTAATCCGTGTCGGCCAAGGTGAGCACCACCAGATAGTGTCCGTCGCCGGCATCGCCCAGCGCCCGGGAAGCGGTGGCCAAGGTTTCCTCATGACGGGCCTTCCCATGAATGACCGAGGTGACGCCCTGGCGCGCGTAGGTCCGCACCCGCCGCCATACATTGACCACATCTCCACAGGTCGTGTCGATCACGCTGCAGCCTTGCGCCTCGATCTTGGCCATGAACTGCGTCGGCGCCCCGAAAGCCGGCACGATAACGACGTCATCCTCGCCGAGATTCTCGTATTCCTCGGTCAGTCCTCGCCACTCCAGCCGCTGAATCCCCATTTCCTCCAACTGCCGGTTGACTTCCGGATTGTGAATGATCTCGCCGATGAGGAACACGCGCCGGTCGGGAAAGACGCGGCAGGTGGCGTAAGCCAAATCGATGGCTCGTTCCACGCCATAGCAAAACCCAAAACGAAGAGCCAACCGGATCGTGGTGTTGCCGATGGTCAGGTTTCCTCCTGACTTGCGAATCTGGTCGACCAACTCGCTGCGGTAATGCGCTTCCACCTCGGCCTGCACCCGCGCCATTACGTCCGGTGTCCGGACGTTGACCCGTTTCCCCCGGCGACCGCGAGCTTTCCCGGCCGGCGCCGTGGCGCCAGGCAATGCTTCCACTTCGGCTCCCACTTCAGTTCTCGAAGATCTCGCCCTGATACAGACTAAAAATCTGGTCCGTGGTGAGGATGTGGGCCGGATATTCCGGATCGTTGTAATCGGCCGGTCGCGGCACGTTCTGGCCGATGGTGGCGTCCTCGGGCTGGGTCCGGGCGATGTTCACCGGCGTGCCCACATTGACCAAGGCAAAAAACTTCGGCGCCACGTTCTGATGCAGGCGAAGACAGCCGTGACTGCGCGGCGTAGGATGCACCCAACCGCCATGGAATCCGTAGGCCGACTTGAACTCGCACCAATACGGAAGCGGATACCCCACATAACGCCAGCCCGGAGGCCGCTTGTTGCCTTGATTCGATATGAGCTGTCCCGTGCTCGGATTGTGGTAAAAGCCGTAGGAATTCGACCGCCGCTTGGCCGTTTTGATCGTAATCCGGAAATTGCCCGCCGGCGTCGGTTTGGCCGCTGTCCCGACACAGGTCGGCGTCACCAAAAGCGGACGGTCGCCTTCCATGACGTAAACCATCTGGTTGGCCAGGCTCACTTTCACCCGGACGTTGGAAGGGTTGTTCGGCCTGTGGGCCTTGGCGTGATACGGTTGCCGGGCCGTCGTCTGCGTGCTCGTGCTCGTGCAACTCGAAACCCAAGCGGCGCCCAAAGCCAGCAATACCGAAGCCGCGCCTTTTCCATTCCAGTGAATCGATCGGGAAACCATGCGCCCCAGTAGCACGGCCTCCTGCCCGTGGCAATCCCGACTTGCCTGCCCCGCTCCGCCCCTCCACCATCCCAAGCCCGTGTCCCGGCGAAGCCGCAACACCCCTTACCTGCGCGCCCGCTACGCGGTGGAACATGCCGCTTTGCGGTGCGCCGCCGCCATCGTTCCCGCCCTGCCCTTCCACGCTCTCCAAGCGCTGGCCCCCCTCCTCGGATGTCTCGCTCATCGCATCGACCGTCGAGGCCGCTCCACCAGCGCCGAGAACCTCCGCGCCGCCTTTGGAGAATCCCTCTCCCTCGCCGCCCGCAGACGCGTCGCCCGAGCAGCCTACACCAGTCTCAGCCGGACCATGCTCGAACTCTTCTGGAACCGGCGACTCTCTGCCGAAAATCACGAACGCTACATCCGTTGGAACATTCTCCATCCTGCCTCCTACGAAGCAGCCAAATCACAGGGCGCCATCTGGATCACGCCCCATTACGGAAACTTCGAGTGGCTTGCCTTCATGGCCGCCTACCGCGGTCATCAGTTCCCCATCATCGCCGAGAATTTCAAAAACCCGGCTCTCACCCCCATCTTCCGCAATCTGCGGGAGCGTAGCGGCCATAGCGTAATCGCCCAAGAACAAGCCCTCTCCCGCCTCCTCCGCCACTTGCGCCGCGGCGGCCATGCCGCCCTGCTCACCGATCTCACGGTGAAACCGGACAAGGCCGCCGCCGTCATTGACTGCTTCGGACTCCGCACCTGCGTCACTCGCTTGCACGCCCTCCTCGCCTTCCGGCTCGGGGCGCCCATCATCCCAGCACTCTCCATCCCGGAAGCCGGCGGGCGTTACGAGTTCCGGGTCTGGCCCGCCCTCCAGCCGTCTGAGTTCCCTGACGAAAACGCTATGACCCAGGCCTGCTGGAACGTCTTCGAACCGGTCATCCGAGAGCAGCCGGAGTTCTGGATCTGGATGTACAAACACTGGCGCCATCTCCCGCAGGGAACCCGCTCCTCCCGCTATCCCGCCTACGCCAACTCCTCACGCCCTTTCGATCGCCTCGACGCCTCGACCCCCTCGGAGACCCCTAGCGCGAAGCCCACCGATTCGAAAACTCCCTTCCAGCCCCCAGGCGCCGCCTCGAGCCCCGCCGCCGCCCACTCGGAACATCCCAACCCTCAACCGGAGGCCGGGCCTCAACCGGAGGCCGGAGGAGCTGATCCCTCCTCCGCTTCCTCCATTCCATAAGCTCGCCAGCGCACTTCCGGCGCCTCGGACGACACAATCAACCTTCTCACCCCCCCTTTTCGCAAATCGGAAGCCTGAAAATTCACCAAAAACCCCGTTTCGAAGCCCGTCATGCGCAACTGATTCTTCAAGCGTTCCGCATGGGCGACCGTCAATTCGTCCACGCAATAACAGTTGAGCACGACCATACCTTCGACCACAAAATCCATGGTCCAAGCCACTGGAACCTCCACCCCCTTGTAGTCGATCCGGCATTCTGCATCTCGCTTGAAGAAGATCTCGCGAAACCGGAATTCCTGGGCCAGACAAGCGCGGTAGGCTTCCACAGGAAACCCCGCGCCCAATTGGCGGTGCACTTCCATCATTGCGCCGACGACGACGTGCGGCACTTCCCGTGAGTCGAGTTTCATCGAACCAGCCTCGCCCGGACGATAACCCGTTCTGTCCGGCTCTCCACAACAATTCCCAACCCGCATTTTAAATGCGGGCTAAGGCCTCAATCGTCCTCCTTGAACAGAATCCGCAGAGCGTCCAAGCGCAACCGGACCGATTCCAGGGCATGTTCCATCCGCGCCATCTGATCCTCGGCAATCCGAAGTTCTTCGGCGCCCACGTGGCGGTTTAACGCTTCCAGGTGACGCAACCGCTCGACCTCCCTCACCATCTTGTCGTGGAGACGCCGGCGAACCCGCCGCGTCAGCTTGGTCAATTCCTGCCCGGCCAGAAATTCGGTGGCCCGTTTCATCCGCGGCAACATTGTCTGCAGCGCCTGCCCGTTTTTCTGTAACCAGCGGGCTTTGCCTTCCCGCAGCACTTTCGTCACCTCCTCCACGCTCAGTATCTCCGTAAAATCCTCGCCCCGATGATTCACTGCAAACCGCAAGGGCGTGGGTGGCAAAAACCGGTCCATGTGCAGGTCGACGTCTGCCACACATTCCACGACGTAAATCGCCTCGAGAAAAATCATCTTCCCCGCATTCAAATCCAGGAATGCAAACGAGGCGTTGCCACGCTCGGCCCCCAATAGGATCTCCATCGCGCCCTGGACCGTCGGATGATCCGGCGTGAAAAAAGCGATGTCTTCCCGCCGCAACGCCTGCTCCCGGTCCATCGTCAGCAAAAGTCCTTCTCGCGGAATCGCCGGAAAATCGGCCGTAAACAAATGATCGGGTTTGATCAGATAGGTCCGGTCGTCCATGTCTTCGACCGTCACCCCGAAGTGGTCGAAGAGCCGCAAGCAATACTTCTCAAAGCCGGCGTCGGCATCGGCTTCCCGGATGGCCCGCTCGATCTCCACGGCGCGTTCCTTCCGGAAGGAATTCAGCTCCAGCAGGTGATCCCGCCCCTGTTCCAAACGCTCGGAGGTCTCAGCGTGGAACTTTCGGGTGTCCGCCAGGAGAGATTCCATCTTGCGCGGTTCCAGCGATCCCGCGGCAGCACGTTCAACCAGCGTGTCCAGCCGGGTTCCGAACCGTTCCCGGTAGGCATGCCCAGCGTGCAAACAATGTTCAACGGCGCCCAACCCCTCGTGATACCACCGCGCCAGCACCTCCTCCCCGCTGCCTTCGACGTAAGGCACATGTATCAGGATGGTCTCCGTTTGCCCGATCCGGTCGAGACGGCCGATTCGCTGTTCCAACAGCGAAGGTTCCAACGGCAGATCCATTAAGACCAGCCGGTGAGCGAACTGAAAATTCCTGCCTTCGCTCCCGATCTCAGAACAAATGAGCAATTGGGCCCCATCCGGCTCCGCGAACCAAGCCGCATTGCGGTCCCGTTGCATGAGCGTCATGTCCTCGTGGAAGACAGCCACCTTCAACTCCACGAGGGCGCTCAGTTTCTTCTGAATCGCCAGCACCTGATCCGGCCGGGAGGTGATCAGCAAGACCTTTTCTGCCGGCCCCGTTTCCTGCAAATATGCTGCAAGCCATTTGATCCGGGCGTCTCCACGCACCGGGGTAAGCGGAGCCAATTGCACCTGGCGCTCCGGGAAGCCGCGCATCCCCAACCGGCGATTCCGAAACATCACCCGGCCCGTGCCATGCTGATCGATCAGGTCGTCCACCAAGGTGTTGCGGTGCGCGTCGTTCCCCTTTCCCACTCCATCCACCAGCGCCTCGAACTCCTCGCGCTCGTAGTGGGAAAACAGGCTTCGCAGTTTTCTGACGTCCTTGACCCGCAAGGGCTGCTTGTTCAGGAGCCGGTCGGCCAGTTCTGCAATGCTTTCGTAATGCCGGGCTTCACCCAGAAAAGCATCGAGATGCACGTAGCGCTCCGGATCGAGGAGCCGCAGCCGGGCGAAATGTCCCTCCCGCCCCAATTGCTCCGGCGTCGCGGTCAACAGCAGCAGTCCCTGGACCTTGCCGGCCAGTTCTTCGACCAACCGGTACTCCGGACTCACCCGGCGCCGGGACCACTCCAAGTGATGGGCTTCGTCGACGATGAGCATGTCCCACGGCGCTTCCATAAGCTGGGCCTGACGTTTCTTGGACGCCAAGACCGTCTCAGGACTCAGCAGCACCAGTTGCTCTTCCAAAAACGGATTGGCCGAACCGGCCCGGCTCCCCGAACGCTTCCGCTCCCCCTCGATCGAGCGGCAGCGCTCCTCGTCAAAAAGATGGCACTGCAACTGAAACTTGCGGCGCAGTTCCACGAACCACTGATGCAACAGGCCCGACGGAACCATAACCAGGGCCCGGCTCACTCGCCCGCTCAAGATCAGACGATGCAAAATGAGGCCCGCCTCGATCGTCTTCCCAAGGCCGACCTCATCCGCGAGAAGCACCCGCGGGACATAGCGCGAACTCACCTCCGAAGCCACATAGAGCTGGTGCGGAATCAGCTTGATCCGCGCTCCTTGAAATCCCCGCACGGGCGACGAAGCCCAGCGGTGACGCCGAATCAACGTCTCATAGCGCAGCGAAAACCACCCCATCTCGTCCATCTGCCCCGCCAGCAACCGGTCTTCCGGCCGCGAAAAACTCAGGGTGTCCGACAGATCCGATTCTAGAATTTCCGTCCCCTGGCCGAAATAGACCAAAAGCTTGCGCTTCTCCCGCACTTCCTCGATCCGCAGTCGTCTGCCGTCCCGTGTTTCGATCGTTTCTCCGGGACCAAACTGCACCCGCTTGAGCGGGGCGCCTTCCGGAGCGTAGACCCGCAATTCCTTCCTCGCCGGAAACTGAATGGAAACCCGGCCGTTGGTCACCTTGGCCACCGTCCCCAAGCCCAGCTCTGGCTCCGTGCTGCTGACCCACCTTTGCCCCTTGGAAAACGACCTCATCATCAATGTTTCTCCCTAGTACCGGCGCACGGATAACGCTTCAAGCATATTCAAACTGGTCGCACAGAGATGGGCCCGGTGGAAGCTTCCAAGCAACGTCAAAACGTCCTAGCCCGCATTTCTCATAGCGTTAATCGCTCAAGCCTGGCGCCAGACTCCCAGAATGGATTTGCCCAGGTTTCGCCCGAAGACCGGATCGAGCTTCCGCGAGACCGGCACCAATCTCCCATCCCAGAAGCGGATCTGGGCGAGCGTCGGACTCGCCGAGTGTAGAATCAGCCGGTTGGCCAGAGACGCCAACAATCCGGCGGCGTCGAGATACTCCATACGCACCTCCGGGAGTCCAGCCGGAGCGGCCGCCCGCAAGGACTTCCGGTTATAGCGACGATAATGCCCGATGGCGCGGTCAAACGCCGTGAAGAGCCATTGGTGGGCCGGACTCAACACGACCAAGTGTCCCCCCCGGCGGAGCCGGTCCCGGGCCCGGATCAACTCCGCGGCGTCGTCCTCGATATGCTCGAGGACATCCATGTAGAGAATGGTGTCGAAAACGGGTTCCGCGTCGAGAGCCGACAAGGTTCCTGTCACAATCCGCAGCGGAACCGGCAGCGGTTCGGCCGCGAACCGGCGCTGCATCTCCGCCGCCAATCCAGGATCCGGCTCGACACTGCACCACTCCGTCACCGCATCCAAACACAGCGCCCGCGTTGTCGCTCCAATCCCCCCGCCCGCCTCGAGGACGCGTCCCCGGACAAAGCGCTGCACCCGGTCACGGCAATACCTTTTCCAGCGGACAGCATGCTGAAAGACTTTTAGTTCGTCTCCAACGTACTCATAGGATCCGCTCGCATCCCTCAACATAGTAAATGTAGTCCCGGCTGGGCAGAAAACTCGCGTTGGACCGCGCCTGCAAGACCAGAAAGGCGAATTGCAAACACAACGCCACGATCTGGATGAATCCCGCCACGAGAAGCGCGCCCAAGACCAGCGCCCACGACAGAACCGCCTGATCTTGGATTATCCGGTAAACCACCAGTCCCACGAGACCCAGCGCCAGCAGCGCAAAACTCAATACGCTGCCAATCAACAACTTCACTCCGATTATCTCACCAAACACGGAAATTGCGCTGAGCCCGTGAATCACGAGTCCGATAAAACTCATCTTCGACTCGCCGGTCAACCGCCGCGCCCGGTCGGTGGGAACAAGCGCGAACGGCACCCGGGCGCGGACCAGAGCCGCAGCATAATGATTCCAGATTTCCGACACGGAAACCACCCGTCTCAAAAGCTGCCACGGGATAACGCTGAAGTTCCCAAAACGAATGCGCTCCCCCGTAAGCAGCCGGTGCAGTTGACGGTAGCACCAATAGCACGCTTGAAAAAACCACCGCTCCGCACGCTGCTGCCGCTCGGCAAAAATCACCTTCCGCCCGCCTTCGGCCAGCATTGCCTGCAACAGCCGCGGAATGGCCTCCGGAGCGTCCTCCCCATCTCCGTCCATCAACACCACCGCATCTGCCTCCCGCTGTTCCGAGGCATGAGCCATCCCCACGGCCAGAGCGCGCTGATGCCCAAGATTGCGCCGCAGATGGAGGACCTCGACCCGGATGGGAGCTGCGCTCACCGGCGGATCCCACCGCTCAGGAACCGGCTCCGGCGAGGCGTCGTCAATGAACACGACCTCGGGCATGACTCCGAGCGGAACGAGTTCTTCGGCGATCCGGCGCAGCAAAAGTTGGGCGGCGCGCCAGTCGTTGTAAACCGGGACCAGCACCACCACGTGACCCGGCAACCGGTCCGGCGCTTCACCCTCAGGCCCTGGCGTTTCGCTCATCCCTGTCCGTCTTATGTGCTCTGAGCCTGCGTTCCCAGACCAATTTTCAAGGGGGATCTTCAGCGGAGACGGGGCCGCCGCGCAATGCCGGATCCTCCTCAACCCATGATGAGGCGCTGTTTAGGCGCCAACGAGCCTTGGGTGGGCACGTTTTGAAAGGGAGCGGAGGCGGGAGGCGCCGGCGTTCCTTGACCGTTGATTCCAAACGCATGAGAACATTCAACGACGATGCCTTGTCCCGGCCGGTGCACAGGCTGTGCGGATGAGGCGATCACAGAGCAGGGGGGCGGCGCTCAGAGTCAAGGCAGGCGCTCCGGCGGCGAGCCCCCCCAGTGATCCCACCTCTTGCCTGCGAACCCGGGTCCGTGCATCGTCGATGAGGATGTCCGCCGTCCCTCCGGTCTATCGCTTTCGCTGGCTCTCCCTCCTCCTGCTTGTCCTCGCCGCTGCCGCCGGCTTCGTGGCCGCGAGCGGCGACAGCTT
>DATKCT010000037.1:0-10909 GCA_035513055.1 Verrucomicrobiales bacterium
GTGCGCGATGCGCTCTGGGCGGAGGACAAAACCCGTTCTCGCAACTGGACCCTCAACGCCAATCTCGCCATCCTTCGCGCCTCCCTTATCTCTCTGCGCTCCCGCCACGCCGCCTCTCATCCTTGGCCCCACATCTTCGAATACTGCGCGCACCGCCCAGGCATCGCCCGCGCCCTCCTCGACGGCAAGCCTTTCAAATGAAAAGGCCCTGGGCAGCGAACACCGGGGACGCCGCTTCGCCATCCTCATCGACGAGGCGCACTCGAGTCAGGGGGGACGCACGTCGGCTGCCGTGTCGATGGCGCTGTCGACTGGCGGAGCAGAGGAAGATGACGAGACGATCGAGGACAAGATCAACCGCTTGATGGAAACTAAGAAGTTGCTGCCGAACGCCAGCTACTTCGCCTTCACCGCGACGCCAAAGAACAAGACGCTTGAGATTTTCGGCGAGCCGGAGCAGCAGACGGACGGGACCGTCAAGCACCGGCCGTTTCACAGCTACAGCATGAAACAGGCGATTCAGGAGGGTTTCATCCTGGATGTGCTTAGGCAGTACACGCCGGTCGAGAGCTACTACCGGTTGGTAAAGAAGGTCGAGGGCGATCCGGAATACGACGTCAAACGGGCGAGGAAGAAGCTCCGCCGCTATGTGGAAGGCCATGTGCACGCGATCGGCCTGAAGGCGGAAATCATGGTGGACCATTTCCATGAGCAGGTATTGGCGTTGAACAAGATCGGCGGCGAAGCGCGCGCGATGGTGGTCACGAGCGGGATTGAACGGGCGATCCAGTATTTTCATGGGGTCCGCGACTACCTGAGCGCACGAAAGAGCCGTTACCGGGCGATCGTGGCGTTCTCTGGCGAGCACGAGTATGGCGGACAGAAGGTGACGGAGGCTTCCTTGAACGGGTTTCCATCGAGCCACATCGCGGCGAAGATCCAAGAGGATCCCTACCGGTTTTTGATCTGCGCGGACAAATTCCAGACCGGCTACGACGAGCCGTTGTTGCACACGATGTATGTCGACAAGCCGCTCTCGGGCATCAAGGCAGTGCAGACCTTGTCGCGCTTGAACCGCGCTCATCCCAAGAAGCACGACGTATTCGTTTTGGATTTTGTGAACGGCGCGGACACGATCGAGGCGGCGTTCAACGATTATTACCGCACCACAATCCTCGCGGAGGAGACCGACCCCGACAAGCTGCACGACTTGGAGGCGGCGCTGGAGGCTTACCAAGTCTATGCCGCAAGCCAGATCGACGATTTCGTGCAGCTATATCTCGGCGGTGCGGACCGGGACAGGCTGGATCCCATTCTGGACGTCTGCGTCGCCGTTTACAGAGAGGAACTCGACGAGGATGGCCAGGTCGATTTCAAGGGCAAGGCGAAGGCCTTTGTGCGCACCTACGCGTTTCTTGCCCAGATCTTGCCCTACACGAACGCAGGATGGGAGAAGCTCTCGATCTTCCTCAACTTTCTCGTGCCAGGGCTTCCGGCCCCGGAAGAGGAGGACCTCGCTAAAGGGATCCTCGAGGCCATCGACATGGACAGTTACCGGGTCGAGAAGCAGGCGGCGCTTCGAATCCAGCTTGCCGATGTTGACGCGGAGATTGAGCCCGTGCCCGCAGCCGGCGGCGGGCGGAAAGCAGAACAGGAACTCGACCTGCTGTCCAACATTCTTAAGGCGTTCAACGATCAGTTCGGCAACATATCCTGGAGCGACGCGGATCGCGTGCAGCAGTTGATCACAGTGGAAATTCCGGAGCGCGTCGCAGCCGACACGGCGCATCAAAACGCCCAGAAGAATTCGGACAAGCAGAACGCCCGGATTGAGCACGATAAAGCCCTGCCCCGGGTCATGACGGCGCTGTTGAAGGACGACACGGAACTCTTCAAGCAGTTCAGCGACAACGAGTCGTTCAAACGTTGGATGACGGACACGATCTTCCGGCTGACCTATGAGCCTTCGGTGGCGTGAGGACCGGTTGAGCTACGATGCCTCCGGCTTCTCCTGTGGCCCTGCAAGCTCGTCCATTGAAGTTTGGGGCCACGTCCGGTCGCAAATAGAAAATCTCCAGGCACGCGACTCAGCGCTACCGGCTGCGTCCCATGTATCCTTTCCTCGTTAGGAGACATGATCGCCATGTAGTGAGAACCGTGGGCCGCTCACAATGAGAACGGCCGCGACTCCGAACAGCAGGCCACGCGCAGCGAAGTAAAGGAACTGCCCGCCGCTGCTCCAAATCGTGACTATCGGAATGCCGAGGATGCGAAGTTGATATCCTATCGGGTCCATGTGCCTCAACACTCCAGCCCCTCGTCGAAGCGGTCTCGGTTGGTCTTGGCCGTGGGTGGATTAGAGATTGGGTTGAATCACCGGGATGGGTTCGTTCGGATGACGCCGGTAAACGTGAAAGTCCGAATCGAGCGTCAGGACCGTGCATTGCGGAAGCCATTCCGCCAGCCGGACGAGGCAGGCGTCCGCCAGTGACATCGGCATGTCCCGGAACCTTTCGCGGAGCCCTCGCAGCCCTTCGATCTCCTTCGCCAGGGAAAAAGGGACTTGGAGCACCCCGTCCGACACCCACGCCAGCGGGCCGTCCTGTCCGTCCGGCCACCTGCGGAGCAGGTGCCAGGCTTCGGTCAGCACCGCCTCGCAGGTAATCCAGGGCAGGGGCAGGGTGCGCAACTGCTCCGCGGCCCATTCATGCCGTTTCTCGCGGCGGTCCAGAAGGGCGACGAGGGGACCGGTGTCAACGATGATCGACTGCATCGTCGCCGAGACCTTCGAAGGGTTTTGGGTTGCTGCCAAGATCGTCAACCCCCGAGTCGAAACGGCCGACCTGTTTCATCATCCGCGCCCGCAGGCGCTGCTGCTCAGCCTCGCTTCGCCAAGCGTTCCCACCCGCCAGCCAGGCTTGAAACAACTCGATCGTCACTTCGCGGATCTTGCGCCCCTCCTCCACGCTCTTCGCCTTCACCCTCCGGTAAAGTTCATCTGGAATGTCGATGGTCGCTTTCATAAAAACAAGTTAACAAGTTTCCTTGTTTGCCGTCAAGGGAGGGATCTTTCGAAACCATTCAAAGTTCGAGGTCGCCCTGCGCCGAGCCGTAGAAAAGAACGACCGCCGGATGCATGACGCATTAGCAGCTTGCTTAACTCTAACACGCGCTACTAAATCCGTAAGTCGCTGATATTCAGTAACTTGCTCAACAACACTATCAAATCTTGAAGTAAAACACTCCGTAGGAACTCGATTCCATCTCCTCGATGCGCATCCGGCGGTCCCGGGTGTGCTCACCCCAAGGCTCGGTGAAAATCACCTCGCCCCGCTTCCGATTGTATCCCGTAATGACCGAGGAATGGCTGGGATGCCCGTCCCCAGGCCAGGTCCCGCGTTCTTTCCCATCGGCGATGGGTAGAGTTAATCGAGGATTCGCCGCGTAGCGCCGGGCAAACCCGGTGTGCAGACGGTCCCGCTCCGAATCGAAGCGCCTCCAAACCAAAACCGGATAGCCCTCGTCCAAACCCTTCACCGCCCGCTCGAAATCGAATTTCCCGGCACGCGACATCCGCAGCCCCGCTTCCTTAGCCGCAGCCTGATAGACTTCCAAGATCCGGTCGCCCCCGATGCCCTGACGAAAGCCGGCCCCAGCCGCCAGACTGCTCGCATCCAGCCGCAAACCGAAGTACCGGGAGATCATGGCAAAGGAATGGATGCCGCAATAAGCGTCGCGCCCTTGCGGAACGAGCGGCACTCCGCTGATCAGCACGTCCCCGTCCGGCTCACGGCGCACGTTTGCCTCCGCCCAGGCCCGCCGTTCCCGCCGGTCCATCTTCGCGAAACGGGGATCGAGATATCCCTCGAACGCGTCTTCCGCCCGGCGAAGGTCAACGCGCACGAATTGATTCTCGAGCGCCCGGTACTCGACCCGCAGAGGCTCCTGCTCAAACACAGTCAACGCTTCCCGCAACGCCGTCGTCCTGCCCGAAGTCGTGAACTGACCGGGTTGATCGAAGACTTCCCGCAACGACTCCCCCACGGCAGCGCTGATTTCCCCATAGCGCTTCTCGAACTCCCGTTGCTGCCGCCGCAATTCTGCGCGGCCTTCCGATGTTTCCTTCAGCCGGCTTTGGTACCCGAAGTAAGCGCCCGCCTCCAAATACAACACAGAAATGGACTCCAACCGCCCGCCGCGATAACTAGCAGTCACTTCAATGGGTTCGCGGCCGAACAAGACGGGAACCGCTTCCATCCGCGCCAAGGAAACGTCCCCCGTTTCAGAAATGACGCGCCACCGGCCCGGAAGCGAGTCTCCATCCCAATTCGCCGCGGCGATGAAGTCTCCAGTAAAATCCCGCCCATCGGCGAAAACTTGTCCGGTTCCCACTTGCTGTGGAAGCGCTCGGAGCGCCTGCGGACTCAGGCCAAGCCACAAGGCCAGCCCAGGCGCCAACCAGGATCCCATTCGGCATAAAGTATTCATGGCGCTCTTGTCTCCAGTGCGTTATGGGTCTCTTCTCACCGCACTGGCAGCATTCGGAGTGTACCCTGCGATCCCCCTCGCGCAAGTTTGGATTGCCCAGGCACACCGAGAGAAGGCGCGCCTTTCCACTTGACCCACCTAAGACGCAGCCCTTGCATGAGGCTGGTTCCCTCCGCCTCCCATGCCCAGCTCGCCCCCATCCATGGACTCCCGCATTCCCATCCCGCGTTTCGAATTCCGGCCCAGCCACCTGCTCGCGGTGGCCGGCCTGATCTTTGTCGCCCTCGCGGCGCTGACCAGCATCTTCACTGTCCCCACGGAATCCGTCGGCGTCGTGCTCCGCTTTGGAGCCCTCCATTCCCAAGTCCGGCCCGGGCTACACTTCAAACTCCCTTTCGGCATCGACCGCGCCTTCACCGTCCCCGTAGAGCGTCAACTCAAACAGGAATTCGGTTTTGGCACACCCGGGGCTTCGAACACCTCCCAATACCCCGCCAGCCGGGACGAGGCCGAACGCGAGAAAAGCATGGTCACCGGCGACCTCAACTCCGTCCTAGTCGAATGGGTCGTTCAATACCGGATCAAGGATCCCACCTACGCATTGCGCGTCCGGAACCCCGAATTCACCCTGCGCGATATCTCCGAGTCGGTCATGCGTGAAGTCGTTGGCGACCGCACCGTCGATGAAGTCATCACCATCGGACGCCGCGAGGTCGAAAGAGAGGTCCTGAACAAGCTTCAGGTCGTCGCCGACCGTTGCGAACTCGGTCTCGCCATCAGTCAAGTCCAGGTGATGAACGTCAACCCTCCTCTCCCCGTCCAGGCTTCCTTCAATGAGGTCAACCAGGCGCAGCAAGAAAAGGAGCGCGCCATCAACGTCGCCAACGGCGATTACAACAAGGAAGTTCCGCGCGCCCGCGGCGAAGCCGATCAGGTCATTGAGAAAGCCCGTGGTTACGCCACCCGCCGCATCAACGAAGCCCAAGGCGACGCCGGCCGTTTCGCTGCCCTTTTTGAAGAATACAGCAAGGCGCCCGGAGTCACCCGCCGCCGCCTCTATCTGGAAACTTTCGGGGAAATCCTCCCCCAACTCGGCCGAAAGATCATCATCGACAGCGACGCCAGTCAGGTGTTGCCCCTTCTCCAACTCCGGGAAACCGATACTCCCTGACCCGCCATGCCCCGCTCGCTTCTCATTTTTGCCGCCCTCGCCGTCCTCTTTGTCCTCTACAACTCCTGCTACACCATTCAGGAGGGCAAACAGGTCATCCTGACTCAGTTCGGAAAGCCGATCGGCGATCCCCTCAGTCAAGCCGGACTCCGTTTCAAGCTCCCCTTCATTCAGGCCGTCAACCGCCTGGAGAAGCGGATTCTCGAACACGGCGGCAAGGCCACCCAGATGACCACGCGCGACAAACGTTTCATCACTGTCGATACCTTCGCCCGGTGGCGCATCGAGGATCCCCTCCAGTTCTTCCTCCGTCTCACCGACGAACGCAGCGCTCAATCCCGCCTCGACGACATCCTCGAAAGTGAAACCCGCAACGCGGTTGCCGAACAGGACCTCATCGAAATCATCCGTTCCACCAAGGACCGGCAACCGGAGGTAGACCCCTCCATCGCTGAAGCCGCCGAACAAGTCGGCGTTCTTCTCCCGATCAATGACGGCCGCGCCGTTATCGAAGAACACGTCTTCGAGCAAGCCGCGGGAAAACTGAAGGGCCTCGGCATCGAACTCCTCGATATCCGCTTCAAGCGCATCAACTACAATCAGGAAGTCCTTCGCACCATCTACGACCGCATGGTCAGCGAGCGCCAGCAGATCGCTTCGCGATTCCGCTCCGAAGGCGAAGGAGCCGCCGCCCGCATCCTGGGTAACAAGGAACGCGAACTCCAAACCATCCAATCCGAAGCCTACAAACAGGTCCAGCAGATCGAAGGCGAAGCCGACGCCACAGCCACCGCCATCTACGCCGGCGCCTACAATCAAAGCCCGGATTCCGCCGGGCTCTACGAGTTCGTCAAGACCCTCGAAGCCTACGAGAAGGTTCTCGATCCTCAAAGCACGCTGATCCTCTCCACCAACAGCGAACTCTTCCACCTCATCAAATCCATCGAAGGAAGCGGTTCCGGACCGGTCTCGACCTCCCCATTAGCCCCGCTTGCGGTCCCGCCCCCTCCCCCCCTCGAATCCAGCTCGCCTCCCATCGCAGCCGAGGATGCGGATGCGCCGGAATCGCCCTAACCCCTATTTCTCATACTCTTTCTGTCGCAACCTCACCGAAGCCCGAGGATGCCATGATCTGGCCAGAGGCGCGGAGACCGGCGGAAGCTACTTTCTGAGGAGGTCGCGGATCTCCGTGAGGAGCTGGATTTCGGCCGGGAGTTCCGCGGGAGAAGCGGCCTTCCGGCGCTTGTCTGCCAGCGAGCTGAGCTTGTTCGCCGGTTTGACGATGACGAAGAAAACCACCGCGGCGGTGATGAGGAACCCGATCGCCGCATTGATGACCATTCCGATATCGATCATGTTGGGCAGGGTTCTTCCCGCCTCATCAGTCAACGTGCCGATCTTGATGCCCAACGAGACTTCCGGTGTACCTCCGGCGGCTTTCAAGATTGGCTCAATGATCCCCTTGGTGAATGCGTTGACGATGCTTGTGAACGCGACTCCGATGATCACTCCTGTGGAGAGATCGATCACATTCCCTCTGAGGATGAACTTTCTGAACTCGTTGATCATGGCTGCTAAGAAATGTTCGAGAGACCGCAAACACTGAGAAACCTCTTCAGGCGCTCTGCCGATGTATCCTCAACTCTCGCCGGGAGCATAGTCA
Source organism: Verrucomicrobiales bacterium (assembly GCA_035513055.1). GTDB lineage: Bacteria > Verrucomicrobiota > Verrucomicrobiia > Verrucomicrobiales > DEV007 > DATKCT01. Next base: position 7,323 of record DATKCT010000037.1, read on the forward strand.
ATTATGATCGCTCTGCGAGACTGGCGCTTATGGATGCGCCGCTGCCACTCAAGGCAGCTCGATCAAACGGATCCGCAGGCGGAACGCTTTCGCGGCGGCGGCGGAGTCGAGGCGATAACGAATGGCGACCAGGTTCTCCGCTTCTTCACGTTGCAGTTCCTGCAAGCTGGCGGAGGCGCCTTCCCAGTGCTCGAGTTCATCCGACATCTCGATCTCGACGGCGGCTTGCACCGCCGCCGGGTCGACTCGAAGTTCGGCGATCAGGGTGTCGCCGCCGGGGGATTTATAAAGGGAGAGAGGAACACAAAGTCGACGCCGGCGGTGAACTGGACTCCGGAGAGATCCAGCGTCCAGTCCGAGCGGTTCCACAGTTCCAGGAACTCGAAGGCGGAGGGATCGGTGTGTCCGGCCGCTTCCTCTGCAGCGGAAGCGGCAGAGGGATGATAGTGAATCTCGCTGACCACCAAGTCCCCGGGACGCGGGAAACGCAGGCCTGCCAGGTAGACCGATTCGCTGAGGCTGGACCATTGGCCATCGAGGTAGGCGCGGGCCCGCAGATCCACGCGTCCGGCGGGGAGCGGCAGGGCGTCTCCGCCGGCCGCGCGGCCCGCTTCCAGGCGGGGATGGAGGAGGAAATCGGAGCTGCCCAGGCCGTTGTTGAGACCGTGCAGGGCCAGGAGATTATCGCCGGGCCGGAGAGCATCCAGATGTTCCTCGATCGGGAACGGAACGAATTGAAGGGCCTCGCCATCGGGGTGATCACCGGCAGCGCTGCTGTTCCAGGCGGGGGCAGCCGGGCTGTTGGCGGAAGCGACCTTCCGGCCGTTGAGATAGGCGACAAAACCGTCGTCGAACTGAACTTGGAGGGTGAGGTGCGTGAAAGCCGCGGGGTCGTCGACCCAGAACGGAACGCGCAGGTAGGCTGAGGTGTTGCGTCCGTTCATGGCTGCGCCGAGATCGATCCCAATGCGCGGCAGATAGTCCGGGTTATTGTCGTAGCCAATGCCGGTCAAGCCTGCGATCCAGGCGCCGTCGTCAAATTCCGGCTGGACCCAATCGAGGCCGGCGGATCCATCGGACGGCGCCCAAGCCCGGGAGGGAACGCGCTCCTCGACCAGGACGGCGCGGATCAGGCCCGAGGGCTGCACTGAACCGGCGGCTGGAGAAATCGAGCCGTCGGGCCGGCGCGGGTCGGAGCCATCCAGTGTGTAGTAAACGGTCCCGCCGGATCCGGATTGGAAGGTCACGGCGGTCCCCGGCTCGATTTCGCCGCCGGGTGGCTGGAAAGCGGGAGCTTCCAGGGCGGGAATCCAGCCGCGGGCACGCAACTGCGGGAGAAGCACTTCCCGGCGTCCGCGGATCCAACGGCGCGTGGTTTCCACGGCGGAAAGCCAGTCTGACTGGTCGAAGGGATCCGGCCGCTGGGCGTCGCCCCAGCGAGCCGACTCTGCGAGGATGGCGGTCTCGATCTCGGCAGCACGGCTCTCGAGTCGCGCCAAGGCTCGCTCCGGGCTGAGGGAGCCGCCATTGAAGAGATGGCGTTGCACGGCTCCGGCGAATCGCTCCCGGTAATGCCGGCTGGCGACGAGCTGTTCGTGGAGCCAATGAGGATTGAACTGCGTTTCGCCGCTGCCCGTAGTGAAAGGGAACGTCAGGTCGCTGTCCCCGGTGTCGAGCGAATGCTCGGAGTCGTGCTCAAAGTAGAGGAACCCACGGGGATTGTTCCGGTTGTAGATCGCATAGAAATTGTTAGGGTTCGGCTGAGTAGAGCGCGAGCCTGGTCCGTCGCGGTCCCCGGTGTAGTAAGTGATGATCATGTAGTCGATGACGTTGTCGACATCGAGGAGGCGCTCGGCGGCGGGATCGGCGGATCCATCTGGAAAGAGCCCTTGAACGCGGAAGTAGCGGCTCTCGTCGGCGAATCCGAGGCTGGCTTCCCGCCAGAGACGGGAATGGGCGGCGCGCGTTCCGTCGGTCACGGAACCGAAGGATTTGATCACGTCGTAATCCTCCGGTTGACCTCCAAAATACGAGGCGGCGAAAGAAGCCTCAGAGCGTTCCTGAGGTTGATAAACTCCCCAGTACCGACCATTGAGGTACAAGTGGTAATCTCAAACTCCAAACGCAGGCAGACTGAGGTGGAGCGATCGAACATCGCGTCGCCGACATCTCCCCCCGGCCCGAGGAGGCCTTGATATCCATTGCCTCGCTCGTAGCCGAGAAAGAAGTGAGTAGGAACAGGGAAGTATTCTGCTCTTTTCTCAAGAAGGTTTGCGCTGTTTAGCCCGCGTGGGCACGTGCCCCTACATCCCGCTTGCCGAGCAAGCCGTTGTCATCGCTTCTTGCCTGGGAAACCGCCGCCGCTTGTCCACACCAGGATTGAAGGGGGGGTCACCACTGACCACCGGCCACCGGCCACTGAACGAACCTCGAACCTGCGCGCCCGCCAGCCACCCCAAAATTGGCGCGCGCCCCCATAACCTCCTTCCATCGCGGAGCGATGGCAGCACGTAGCCGGGGGTTGAACCCGCGAATGCGGGTGATACCCCCGGACCCCGGCGCAATCCATCGGCATCCCGAAGGGATGCCAGCGACAGAGCTGGTGAGTCCTCTACCGCCGAACCATGGGAAGAGGCCCTCCCGGCAGGACGCGCAGGAGCGCGTCCCTCCACGAGAGCCGGGGAGACCCTCGTCCGCCAGGCCCTGGGCCCGGCGTCTCCACCGGCCACTGACCACTGACCACCAACCCTACCGTCTGTGGCAGTCCACGCACTGCATCTGCGGCGATACCGCGAGGTGGCCCGATGGCATGGATGGCCCGCCGAGCTGGTGAGGATCGGCGGGAAGCACCAACTCCAGCTCCACAGATGCCGCATCGGCTCCATCCTGAACCTTACCGATGAACTCCTCGGCATAAGCATAAGAGACAGACCTGTCTATGAGCGTGATGGAAGCTAAGCGCTTCTCGACGAGGCGATCCAGGCCGGCAGCGTCGATCGTTGCTTGCGGGACGCCCGCTTCCAAAAGATCGGCTTCCGCGTACTCGCCGCCCTCCTGCAAATGGCGGCGCGCCACGGCGGCGATGGCTTCATCGCGTCCGGCCCCGTTGCCCACCGTTTGCGCCCAAGCCACTGCGGACTGGGGATCGAGGCCGGCGATGGCCTGAGCGAATCTCGCAGCCAATTCATCGTAAGCCGGTAAATCCGCATTCTTGCTGAGCCAGGCGCCTGCCGCGTCGGGATTCTGGGCAGTCAAGGCCGTTAGGGCCGCCCGATAACCGCTGGCCGCTGCGGAGCCGGGAAGCCCGGCCAAGGATTCCATCCATTTCAACGCCGAGGATGGCGAGGTCTCGGACATCCTTTCGGCTACCATGGCCACAGCGTCGCCGGCTGCGAAAGACTCTCCCACATTTTGCGAGATCCAATGAGCCGCGAGGGATGGATCGCGGTAAACCATGGCGCGAACGACGCGGTCAAAAGCCTGGCGTTTGTAGGTCTCGTTGCGCTCATCTCCGGCGATCGAGGACACCCAATCTTGCGCTGCCGAGAACCCGTTCTGAGCGATGCTGCGCCGAAACAAGAGTTCGA
>DATKCT010000038.1:0-56183 GCA_035513055.1 Verrucomicrobiales bacterium
GGATCGATTCATTGACTTTCTACGCAAGTTGCGCAGGGACGCGCAATGCCCTATTGTTGTGATTGCGGACAACGCGTGGTACCATAAGGCCAAGAAGGTGAAGGCGCTAGCCGGGAAAGCGGGAAGCGACGAGGGTGAAGGGATTCATATGGCAATGTTACCCGCATATTGCCCTGAATTGAATCCTGACGAGCAAGTGTGGAATCACGCGAAGAAGCGTCTTGGGAAGCTATTCGTCGTTACCAAGGACGAGATGAAAGAAGCATTGCTATCTATAATGCGCTCTATCCAGCGAACGCGCAGTCTAATCTGTTCGTTCTTTATGATCAAAGATACAAAGTATGCCGCATTCTAATATGCCAATACTTTTGCAACGCTTAATACTACCGCTCATCGCATGCTTTGCGATGGCTCCCAACGTTGCATTAGGCGATGACCCTGAATCAGCGGTCATCGAAAAGCAACTCTACAGATTGAACTTTTTAATCGAGGCAATGGAGGCGGCGGACGCACTGCCGGTGGAAAGCGAGACAGAAGCTGCGAAGTTGAAGTATCGAATTGGCGATTGCTTGTCCGAAGTCATCGTTGCTGCCTACGAAGATTTTGCAGTTCTCTCGGAAACGAAGGTGGACCACCCGTGGCCTAGCGACCTGACGAATAAGGAGTGGGCACGACGACTTCTCCAACACTATTTGAATCACCATACCAGTTCGGGAAACGAGCGGTGGACTTCTGCGGTGCGTCGAATCTGTCTAAGCCACAAAGGGACAGTGACCGACCTGTTCGGCGATCTCCCTAGGGAGAAGCAGGACAGGCTATTGCGGCTTTTGCAATCAGGCAACGACAAAGGCGAAATCGAGGAGCGCCGGCAATTAGTCGAACAACTCAACAAACGGCGATAACAAGTCGTCGCAGATCAACGCTCTGCCCGCCGCGAGTCGAAAGCGCCATGAACATTCAAACCTCAACCCGGATCTCAGAGCGCGCCCTCGGCAGGGCGTGACTGGACTCGTTCGTTAGGCTGAGCCGGTTCATCATGGTTTGCATGAAACGTTTTCATCTAATTGAAATCCATGACCACGATTGGTGCCCACGAACAGTGCGCGATGCGGAAACCGATTATCTCCAGTTCTCCATCGCCACAACCAAGCCCTACACGGCCATAATTCCAATTCTGGCCACCGCTCTCCAGCGCACTGAAGCACGGCATATTCTCGACCTGTGTTCAGGCGCCGCCGGGCCGTGGCTTTGGTTGCACTCGGTCCTGGCCGAGCGGGGAGTGAACGTCTCCGTTTGCCTGACTGACAAGTTTCCGAACGTAGAGGGGTTCGACAAGGCGCGCGGCCTGACGCATCCAGCCATCCGCTACCACGATCAACCTGTGGATGCGACAGAAGTTCCCGGCGACTTGCCGGGATTCCGGACGATGTTCACGGCCTTCCACCATTTCCGTCCGGAGCAGGCGCGGGCGTTGCTCGCTGATGCGGTGCAGAAGCGCCGAGGCATAGCTGTATTTGAGGCGACACAGCGCAGTGGGTTGGCGCTGCTGCTAACCCTGCTCGTGCCATTCATGGTACTGATCATGACCCCGTTCATCCGTCCGTTCCGCTGGTCGCGGCTGGCGTTGACCTACCTGATTCCGGTGCTGCCGCTGGTCATGTTGTTCGATGGTCTGGTCTCATGTCTGCGGACCTACAGCGTGCAGGAATTGCGCGAGTTGACAACAAGACTCGACTCTCATGATTACCGCTGGGACATCGGGGCGGTCAAGGGCAACGCCTCGCCGATTCCCGTTACCTACTTGATTGGAGTACCCAGTGACCTTGCCTACTGACTTGGAATCGCCGAGCCCGGTTCTGCGCACGAACGTCGACATCCGCTATGTCGCCGAGCCAAAGCATGTGCGGGAGGTGTCTCTGATCGGCGCGAGCGATTTCGGGTTCTGGTCCGACTACCTGAGGGCAGATGGCCTTGAACCGGTGCGCTGCGGCGACGTGGCGCAAGTTGTGGTTGTGGCGGCAGAGATGGTCTATCTGGGGGTTCGCTTTGCTGAGGTCAGTTTCTCTGTCCGCGCCTCGCTGCCCCAAGATAGCAGCAGCGCAGGGCTGCGATTGATTCACGCATTCACCTCCAGTCGCGTGTTCGCTTGGTGCGAGCGGACGCTGTTCGCGACGCCTTACTTTCACGGAGAGTGCCAATTCTCTGTTCACAGTCCGGCTTCGATTCGAGTGAAAACGCGGGGCGGGGATGTCGTGGGTGCAGAGATGTCGGCGCAGCAGCGTTTAGCCTTACGAGCACGCGACGAGCATTTGGAGTTGCCGGTGTTTCTGCCGCCACGCGGCGCGGCCAGTGACCAGCGCCTGTTTTTTGCGCGCGTGAGGGGGTAAACCGCGATCTATCCGTTCTCGAGTGATGACTGTTTCACGATTGAGCCTTCTGCACGAGGCGGAATCCTTCGGCCGATTGGCGATTCGAGATTTTGCCCGCAGGAGTGAAGCGTGCGTTCTGACGCCACTCACGGCCAGTCGAAGACCTATCGGCGGACAGATGTTTTCATCTATGACCACGCCTAACCAGGCGCTTCACGGAATGGCGGCCCTGCGACTCGGCTTGAGAATTCGAACGTTCATCGAGGGCCGCCATCGGTAAGCTGATCGTTAGCCCAAAATAATCAGCAACCTACCATGACAAGAGTCCTCTGCATATCAGACAACGTTCAGAATAACCTCGTAATCGCGAATTTGGATGCGATGACGATCCAATCGTCAACACCCGTAGGACGCAGCCCTTACCCAGTTGATCTCGTCGATACCGATGCGGTTCTCGCATCGACTCGTGGAGAGACTAGCGTTGATTTGGTCAGGATCTCCGACGGCTGTCACAAGTTGCTAGAATACCACTCACTCATAAGCCACGGAGTGCAACCCGGCATGCTTCGCGGGTACTTGCTCTCATTAGCGGTGCAGACCTCGGCCTCACCACTGTCTTGGATTTCGGCACCCGAACTCCCCTTCAAGTTGTAGGGTCTGGACGGGATGGGACGACGTTTGACTTTGGTGGTTCACTGGCATGTGGACACCCGTTTTGGTGTGCAGACGATCTATTCGTCCACTTGGATCGGATCGACAGTCGTCTCGAACTCTATCGACTCGGTTCGAGTGCTCCGCTGGATGCGCTGAATCTCCCATCCTCAGCGCACCACGTCGAGGATGCCGGTGATGAGTTCTTGGTCATGTGCGAGGGCAGTCCGAGAACTCTGACTTCGCTATCAATTGTAAGGTTCTCCGTGCACCGCGATCGATTTGATGTTTCAGAGCAGATTGCCTTGCCTATCCCGTATTTCAACCGTTCTCAGAGTGGCGGGCATCACCTCACGGTGGATACGTTGAATGACCGAGTATTCGTCGGCTCAAACGAAGGCAAGTTGTATGCATTTAGGCTCAGTGATTTGCATTTTCTATCCGTCCTTGATGGAGGAAGTGGCTGCGGCCACGTTACGCTGTGCCCAGAAGTCGGACTCGCAGTGACGACGAACCACGCCTCCCCGGAGATGACGCTTTTTGATATACGCACCTTGAAGGCGACAGGCAATGTTTCAATTAGCAGTCCTGCAGTCGACAACAACAAGACTCAAGGACATACTTCTAAATGGTTCTCCTCCGCAAAGCGTTTGATTACCACGGCGGCTCAAGATGGGCGAATCGTTGAGATTGATCCTGCCGCTCAAAAGATCACAAGAGAGATCCATGTTTCGGGCGGCTATCTAATTCAGGGGTGCTTCGCATCAACCTAAAGACAACGAATGGCTAACAAGCGCATGGAGTGCAACGGCTGACCCGCCCCGAGTTCAATGATTCACCGCAATCCGAAAACCTGCCCTGCATCGAGAATGCGCTCCCGGTCAGCCGTGCCTCAGGCTTGACGTTCGCCACAAATATGAAAGGACGTCTGCTTCCAATTTTAGTAACGGTCCTTTGGGCGTCTCTGGGAATGGCGCTTGCCGATGAAGGGCAGGCCTTCGAACCTTCGATAGGCTACAGGACCATCAGATTTGTCGAGTATGGTGGCGGCCCGGTTCGCGAGTATGTCGCAGAGAAGTTCACGACGTCGGAAGTGCTGTTCGAGGACGGGGCGACGAAAGCCATCTTTACAACCTCGCAGCCGCCAACGACGGCTACGAAGACTGTAGTGGCCGGATTGTTTGTGCGGCGAAAGAAGGGGAGTGAGTGGACGTTCTCCGATGCTCGACGGTCCGAAGCCTCCGGCAAGTATGCTGACGCTAAGGCAGTGACGACCAATTCCGAAAGGGCGGAATCGCATATCAGTGTTACCCTTTTCCAAGGCGGGCGAGGTCACTCTTACTCGCAGTGTGTTTCTTACATGGTTGAGGATCGGATATTGAAGCTGGATCCCCCTCAAGAGAAACCAACAGGCGAACAACCCGCGGATGGCAAGACGCCAGAAGCACCTCAACCACCCCACTGACGCAAACCACTCACGCGTCTGCCATCGCAGGAAAGGTTCGCGCGGAACATTCGGCGTTTGGAATGGACAAAACCCGGCTACATTGGGATCATGAAACTTCGAGCAGTGATTCACGAGGCCGAAGAGGGAGGCTTTTGGGCCGAGGTGCCTGCATTGCCTGGCTGCGTCACTCAGGGTGAATCGAGAGAGGAGCTTGCCGCCAATCTTCAAGAGGCCGTTGAGGGTTGGCTCTCGGCAGGAGAGGTGGGCATTGGGGCGGGTCCGCAGGAGATCATCGAAGTGGCTGTATGAAGGCCGTCACGGGCCGGCGCATGGCCCGACTTGCGGAATCCAAGGGCTGGAGTTTGGCGCGTGTCAACGGGAGTCATCACGTCTACATCAAGGAGGGAAGGATTGAACGGGTGGTCATACCAATTCATGGAAGCAAGTGCTTGAAGGTTGGGTTACAGCGTAGCCTGATGAAGATCATTCCGGTGTCCGAATCCGAGCTCTAAACTGAAGAAAGGCGAACAAGGCGTCGCTCCTAACGCCTGACCCGTCCCGAGTTCAGAACGTCATGACCGTTTCATTTCCAACCCGCAGTCGGAGTGGCGGCCCCGGTCAGGCGTAGGAGGACTTCGGCGTTAGCACCGCAGCAGCAAGCCATGCAGCGATTCCATTCCAAAGAGGTTTCGGCGTCCGAAGACGGAGATTATTTTCAGATCGCGTTCGAGGAATTCGCCGAGAGTGAGGATCGGCCCTATCTGATCGTCCAGCGGCAATTCGAGGACCCGGACGGCGACGTTTGTTACGTGGAGACAGACGATTGGGAACATTCTGGGCATTCTCGGATTCGATCGGCTCGCCTGGAGCGGGGACGTTTCGTGATCGAGTGGAGCGGTTCGCCAGAGGCGGCGGCTGATGTCTCCTTTGACATCGACGATGAGGCTTTTGCGGAGGTCGCCCGGGTTCTGATGATCATGGTTCCCACAGTGAGGATCGAGCATGGACAGAAGTGCTAACAAGACGGCGCACACCAACCCGCTACCCGCCGCGAGTTGAGGGTTGATTCATGATGAGTACTTTTCACCCTGAATCGGAAGTGCGCTCCCGGTAACGGATGGGTGGCCTCGACGTTAGGGTTCGAGACAATGGCATCGCTCAGATCACCAAAGCGAATACTGTTTCGGATCGCCTTCGTCATTGCAGTGCCGGTTCTTCTGTTTGGTGGTTTTCTGCTTCTCGACCAGATTCCTATGGCTGCGGCTCGTCCTCCAAAGGACCTGAAGACAATCGAGGATTTTCAGACTTGGAAGCGAGGCTCGATCATCGGCAGCGGAACTTTTGAGAGTTCGGGCGTCGCCTATACGGTCATGCTTGCGCCTGCCGGACGGTATATGGCGTCCGGTCCGTCTGCATATTTGTTTGACGAGCACGGACAGTTTGTTGATTGGAGCGCAGACATGGGTGACTTTTACACCGTGAAGAATCGCTTTGACCTCACGAGCGGACACGTCAAGAACATCAGACATGAAAAGCCCTAACCATCAGATCCACCGAATGAGCACCTCGCTCTGGCAGTCAGAGCGAGGCCGATTTTTCGAATACCCGTCGACTTGTGTTGCCTTGCTTCCGGCGCTCATCGGTGATCTTTTTCGTTCGGCTTAAGATTACGCACGATGGCCATAACCGACCGAACGCGAAAAGTCTTGTGGGGGAGATCGGGCAATCGCTGCGCCATCTGTAAGAAGGAACTCGTCGTCGATTCGACACCACATGACGACGAATCCGTCGTTGGGGACGAGTGCCACATCATTTCCTCACGTCCGGAGGGACCGCGTTACGACCCCACCTACCCTGCGGAGCACCTTGATGCGTATCAGAACTTGATTCTCCTTTGCCGAATCCATCACAAGCAGGTCGATGATCAAACCGCGACTTTTTCGGCTGCCATTCTACGGCAGATGAAATCGAACCACGAAGTGTGGGTTTCGGAGCGTCTCGCGGACCCAGATCGTCCAAAACCCGTCAGAATTCGCAGGATCAAGCAGAATATCCCATCGTTCCTGTCACGCCTCACTACTGGGAAGGACCTGCTTGACCTTGTTTCATATGCGATGGGGTATTCTTTCGACCACGACGAGTTGAAGTCCCAGCAGGAGGTCGATCTTGTTGGTGCGTTCCTCCAGACAGTGCAGGATTGGGGAGAGATCAGCGGCGACATGGAGGCTGGTGACCGTGTCCAAACGACCTACGGACTGACAGCGTCGCTTCGCGAGTTGGAAGAGAACGGATTTCTGGCTTTCGGTGCTCGTGAGGCGCAGCTTCTTGAGGGCGGAATCCAGGCCGTGCCGTCGAGCTGGCCGATTGCAATTCTCCGCATTCTGAGGCGTGACAACATTGAAATACTGAGTATGACAGCGGACAAGACCACAGACGAAAAGCCCAACCAGACGGTTCAGCGAACGGGAGCCAGCCGTTCAGCTCAGGAGACAAAAATGACGTCATCGGCGGCCGGCTCCCGTCGCTGACCTTAGCGTTGTGCGCCGAGCCAAGCAAGGCGCTTCTTATATGGTGAAAGTCCAGACATGATAAAACCTAGCCAGTAGTCATTACCGAGTGTTGCGGACATGTCAGCTAACCCATGGAAGAGTCGCGGGAGGCACCGCGTGAACAACAGGATCCCGGAGGCCCAATCAGCCGATGGATGGGGAAACGGCATGGGCGAAGCGTACACAGGGAATCACGCAGGCCACAGGGCGTCTCGCAAGCGCCTGAGGCGGAGACGGTAACACCGTTCACATGGCGAAGGGGCGGGCAGGAATGCAACGCGGACAAAGCACCCACGCCACACGCACGAATATCCTCGAAACCGGCGTGTCACGCACTCTGTCCGCATTGGGAACCAAAGCGGAAAAAGACCCCAAGCATCGTGGAAACCGGAAAGCAGCGGAAGGTTCACCTTCCTCGGCTTCGACTTCTTCTGGGCGAGGAGCCGGCGCAATCCGAACCACCGGCGGGTCAGACGTGCCACGAACGCGAAGAAGTTCCGGGCCGGGCTGGCCGCGCTTAAGGACTGGCTCAAGAAGTCGAGGAGCATGCCGCTCCCCGAAATCATCGCCACCCTCAGGCGCAAGCTGCAAGGCTGCTGGAACTACTACGGCGTCATCGGCAACTCGGAGCGCAACTGGAAGTTCGCCCACCACGCCAAGGGGCTGGTCCACACATGGCTGAACCGGCGCAGCCAGCGCCGAAGCTTCACGTGGGCCAAGTTCGCCGAAGCGTGGCAGCGGTGGCAAATCCCCTCGCCCCGGGTCATCGAGAAGCCATGGCCCCGTTCCGCTGGACCAAACCAGCTCCGCCCCGTATGAAATCGTCAACCAACAGGCCGCCAATCATGATCGAAGTTCCACCTGCGCGCATTCCTGAGGAGCCCGGTGCGGTAGTTCCGCACGCCGGGATTTGCCTCCTGCAGAGGCTATGCAGTCAGGCTGGCGCCGCTCGACGCCGCTTCGCGGCCTGGCATTGCGAGGGGGGCACCGGGCAACCGGTGTCCCTACCTTAATCGCCCCTCGGGATAGTCCTTCCTATCGTTTGACACGGCATACGGTATCGCATACGGTTCATCCGTGATCCGGGCGGTGATCGATACGAATGTGGTTGTGGCTGCCCTGAAGTCCATCAGAGGAGCGAGCTATGAGATTCTACGTCGCGCAGATACCGGGGTATTCGAGCCTGCACTTTCGGTGCCGCTCCTCCTTGAGTATGAGGATGTGCTTCGCAGACCCGAGACGGAGATACCGCTCTCAGGGGTCCAGATTGGCGCCACACTCGATCGCCTGTGCCGAGTCGGCCTCAATCAGCGAATCCACTTCCTGTGGCGACCATTTCTCAGTGATCCCAAGGACGATATGGTTTTCGAGACCGCCCTGGCGTCGCGAGCTGCTTTCATCGTTACTTTCAACATCCGGGATTTCGAACCGGTCAGGCGATTCGGAATCGAACCCATACCACCCAGAGATTTTCTGATGAAGCTATGAGCGCCCTCACAGTCAGATTGCCGGACTCGCTGCATCGCCACCTCAAGAGAGTGGCGGAGGCTGACGGAGTATCGGTCAACCAGTTCATCAGTCTGGCGGTGGCCGAGAAGCTTTCTGCCCTGCAGACCTACGACCTGATCGCTCAGCGGGCCGCACGGAGTTCCCGCGAGGACTTCCTTGAAGCAATGGCGGCGGTTCCTGATGTTCCTCCTGTCCCTGGGGACGAGTTGCCAGAGAAATACAAAGGCGAACAAGGCGTCGCTCCTAACGCCTGACCCGCCTCGAGTTCCAGCCGCCATGACCGTTCTACTCTCAACCCGCAGTCGAAGCCACGCCCCCGGTCAGGCGTAGGAGGACTTCGGCGTGAGCCTCGAAACGACGGCGCAACTGCTAACAATCACTCCGTCACAAGGATATCATCCAAATACCAACCCTCACCGTTCGGTTCCGCGTCGTCGCTGAGGAATTCGAACTCGATGCGGACCTGCTGTCCGAGCGCATCCTCCGGCAGACGCAGGACAGCTTTCCTCCAGTCCGTCGTGCTGCTCTCGCCGGTGAAAATGAGCAGTTGAGCGCGCAGCAGGCTGCCGTCCTCAGCCAACAGGTTCACCTGCCCGCCCTCGGCGATGTCCGCATCGAGGAAATACCAAAACTCCAACGTCGCGCGGGCCCGATCGCGCAAATCGATGAGCGGGCTGCGGAGGAAGATGCGCGCAGTGTTTCCGTAAGGACCGCCGAGGTTCGTTCCGTAGACGTTGCTTCCGCTGTGAGCGGCGCTGGGGCCCGAGGCCGGAGAGCCCAACTTCCAGACCGTGGTCCCGCCGTCTTCAGGCTTCGCTCCAGTGATCCACCCCTCCGCGCCCGTCTCGAAGTCCTCGGTGAACAAGGGGACAGGAGGCAGAAGCCCCACCCGGTAGATGCGCGTCAGCCCCTCAGGATCCGGGTCCGTGTAAGAAGTCTCCATTTCCGTCGCTCCGCCTTCTGGGTACGCGTTCACCAGCGGGGTCCATGTATCCGGTCGCCCCTCGATTGACGCCTGCACCTCGTACAACCGGCCAGGCGTGGAAGTCCAGCGGATCTCGGCCGGCCCTCCGGACGGAGCCCGCTGAAAGTCGACGATCCGGATGTCGCCGCCGGGACGGCTGAGGGAAAGACCGCGATTCACGGTCCGGGTTCCGGCTCCGTTCCGTGCGATCGCGAACAGCGTTGGCGAACCCTCTTCAGCTCCAAACACCTCGAGGTAACTGCCGAATGCGGCCTCAAACATCACGACCCGGATCGAATACTCGCCCGCCGCCAGAGTGATCCGGCCCAAGCTCCGGCTATTTCCGGTTAGACAGTCACACGTTAGACTGTCTGTTCCTGCTCCAAACGCCGTCCCCGTGGCGTTCTCGACGATCTCCTCGAATTCTTGCCCTTCAATTTGCAGCAACGCTCCATCGTCGCTCTGAAAACCGATCCAGTACGTGCCGGTTTCCGGAATCACGAGAATGGCCGTGGCTTCGACCGCAAAATGGTCGTCGTTGTCAGGAGTGTCGTTGGGGAAGGGCAAGTCGCCCGGCAGAATCCCAGCGGCGTTGCTGCCGTCATCCGGATCCTTAAAATTGATCACGTCATGCTCGCTGCTCTCCGTCACCCCGGCGAGGACGGACTCCGCAGCGCTCAAACTTTCGATAGGACTCTCGCCCGGAACGGAGGCTTTCACCGTCCAACCCTCCGCGCTCACGCCGGGAACCAGCACTTCTGCCGGCCCTTCGACGTCTCCTGGCAAAGCCCACTGATCCGTGGACGCATCCGCCGTATGAGCGCCGGGCGCCGCGTAAAACTCAAAAAAATCGCCTCCACTGGCGTCCCACGTGATGATCTCGACGGCGTAGTCTCCGGCCGCGACGCCTAGCAGAATGCCGCGCGTGTCGCTGTCGGCGGTGTTGCCCGGGTGCCCCATGACGGAGCGGTCGATGGGATCAAGCTGTCCGGCTCCGTGGACCGAGTCGAATACCGCTCCTACCACTCGAATGGCAAACCCGTCGTCGGAATGAACTCCGAGCGTCCAGTCGCCGGAAGAAGGGATCCGCAGCAAGCCCTTCGCTACAATGACATAGTTATCTTCCGGCATTCCAAGCACGGGATCCTCCTGCGCAGGGTAAGGGAGGGCATTGAAGAAGATGCCCCCGCTCCGGAAATTCAGGTAGGGGACCACCGCGTCGCTGAAACTCCCCAGGAATCCTGGAGCATCTGCGGCGTTGGCCACTGCCAAGGCCTCCGAGAGACCATCCAAGCCTTCGTCGACGAGCTGTTCAAGATCCCAAAATCTGGCGAAGACCCCACTGCCCGGCGGCGCCCTCCGGGCCCGGCAAACTGCCGGTGGGCAGTAGAGATTCCGGCAGGGTGAATTCGCCTGTCCGGCCGACGGGCTGCCCGGTGTCATCCTCCGCAGTGATCGCGAACGTGTGGGAAGAGCCGGCTGCGAAGGGCGGATCCGGGACGTAAGTAACAAGCGTGCGCGGCAAAGCCTGCTCCAACAGGAAGGACACAAGGGCGTCGTCTACGCGCAATTCGATGCTTTCCGGATCCACCGCGCTGGTCTCGCTGTCGGTGAACTCGATGGTCAGAGACTGGACGGTGACCTCGACCCGGGTCACAGCTGCAGGAACCACGGCTCCCGGATCCTGCGGCACTGTAAAAAACTGATCGCCGACGAAGCTATTCAAATCGATCGTGAGCGGGAATCCCGCGACAAATCCGCCTTGCCCGTTCGTGCCGAGGTTCGCCGTAGTCGTCCTGGGCGATGCTGCCGTCAATGACCAGCGCTCGCGCAGTGGAGAGAAAACCGAAAACGAAGACGGGCAATAGACGTGCGGGAGAAAGTTGCGAGGGGTTCATGGCGCTGGATTGAGGGTTGAGCTGTCGGGGTTCGGTAAGCTCGCACAAAATTACGCACAGGGAGTGAATTTGGCTTTCCCGGCGGACAGGTCTCGGCCGCTATTCGCCCTTAGTGTGGTGTTTGCGAAATACGTAGACAAAACAGGCTTTTCGAGGATGAGAAAATGCTCGCTTCGCTCGAGTTTCTGTAGGATCGCGGCCCTCTTTTCCCATTTCTGCGTTGCTCGTCGGTCGCTGAGCGCGCTCAACTCCCTCCTCGCGCCTTGAACTGAGACAAGATTGCTCGCGAGTTTTGCCCACTTATTTCGCGCACGCCACACCAGGTTCCAGGATTCGAAGCGCCGCATGGCGCAAGAGAGCCCCATCGCTCCCCGTCCCGAAAAGGTCCAGCACCGCCGACGGCGGCGACCCGCTCCGGGGCGAGGCGGTAAAGAAGAGCCGGAAAGGCTCGGTCAGCGGCAGCACGCAAAGGGGCTCTCCGCGTTCGCGACTGGGATCAAGCAGGACGTTTACAAATCGCACCGCGCCATCCGGCCCAGCGAGATGACCGGCTGCGACGACCAGCAGCCGCTCTCCGGGCAGAACGTGGAACCGTGCGTATACTGGATCGAGCATCCCGGCGACAGGGGGATGGCGTCCGAGCGTCCGCCGGGCGACGATTTCGCCCGCGCGCACCACGGCGTATTCGAGCGAGGCGGTCATGGGCTCACCGGGAAAGAACCGGTCCCGCAGAAACGCGTGCACGTGGGGGCGTTTCAGGTAGAGAACGTGGGCCTCTCCGCGTCCATCAATGTACAAATCGAGGTTGAGAATATGCCCGCCGGTGGCTTCTACGGAATCCACTTCCAAAGGGCTTCCGAACGGGTGCTCCGCCAGGTCCGGGGTGAAAGCGTAGAACAGGCGGCGAAACACGTAGTCCCACTCGCTTCCGGTGACTTCCTTTTTGAGGGCGCGCCACTCCGCATTGGGCTCCACGATGTCCCCGATCGCCAGGACATGCGCGGCTCCATCCCGCAGCGCGGCTTGTGGGTAGGCTGCACGGATGGGAAACCGGATCCCGTCCCGCGCATGCCAGATCCCGGAGGCATCCCGGTGGGAGACCATCTGTTCGCTTGTCTCCGCGTCGATGTGGAGAAGAAGAAGTTCCCGAAGTTCCCTGTCCGCGGCGATCCCTCGATAAGAATGGTCGGTGAATGCCGGCTGCCCGGTCCAGGCTGGAGCTTCGCGGCGCGGCGGGACGTCGTGCGCAGGCGGTGCGAATGCCAGGATTTCAGGAAGGCAGGGCCCGTATTGGGTTCCCGGAGGCTCGGTCGAAGGATTGGCGGAGAGAAGAACCGCGCCATCGCCGAAGAGCACGATGGGGCAGGGTTCGCGTTCGCGGAAACTCTCCTCGCTGTGCAGCAGTTTCCAGCCGGCGTCGTCCCCGCTCCAAAGCTGCCAGCGGCAATTGCTCAGGGGCGGGATTCCCTCACCGGTCTCCAGAACGGAGGCGTAAACCCTTTCACCGGCGCGGAGGACCAGAGGTGCGCCGTAGCACCAGAGGGGACCTGCCCCATTCCCGGCGGGGGCCGTTCGAACCAGCTCCGTTTCCGAGATCCGCTCGACGGCCCACATTGCGGGCCCGCTCTGAGCTCTAGCAGCAGCGCCCGGAATCCCCGATTCATCCGCAAGGTCCTCCGCGGCTCTTGCGGCGAAGCCGACCGCTCCCGCCAGCGTCAAGCAAGCGAACCGAACGGCGAGAAAAGAATGGCGGGACCAAGGCATAACGTCAGGTCTTCGATCCGATGGCGGCCTCCAATGGAACGACACTATTGGGCCGGCGTCACGAGGATACTTGCTCCGTGTTCCCGAGGCCCCACAGTGAGTTTCTCGCCCGGCCTGCCATCCCTTCCCCCGACCCTCGACACTTCCCTCCCGCGGGATACGCGTCCTCGCGTGTCATTGCGCAGCCGGCGTCCACGCCGACGCGGGCCTTCCTGAGATCGAAAACTTCCCGTGCCTATTCTCCCTTGGTGCTCTTGCGGAGGGAGGATTCCTCGAGACCGGAATAGGGGCATGCGACAGACACTGTCGCCGACCGGGAGATGGTCAAGATCTTGCTCTGAACCCCTTTCTCACAGTTAATCTGACAAAACCCGCGCTATCAGATTCCACCCGTCGTAGACGTAGGAGGTTCGAAAAGCCGCGGATCGCTGGACGCGTCAGTGCTCATTAATCGCTCTCACTTGCCGTGAAGAAGCCCCCAAAAACCTCTGAACTTTTCCCTGCGGCGCGGCTATCTGAGCAGGAGTGCGCAGGAACGACAAGAAAAAATTGATCTCAGGCCGAGAAAACGGCCAGGCAGGATCAAGGCTAACGCGCAACGAACACGCCTGGATCGTGGATGCCGGAGTCTCCGCCCTCGGGAAGAAGTAGACCAGTCACCACCCCTCACCGAACTCCAACGCGGTGTCCAACTCGACGCCGTCTTGATCCGTCGCAGTCAGCCGCGGCAGCGCCGCACCTTCCTTCAAAAGCTCAGTCCCCGGACTTCGCTCCAGCAGGCGCCCCAATCTCCGCAGCATGAATTCCCCGTGTTGCGCACATCCAACACGACCCCACCTTCGTATGCAATCCCGGAAATTCTAAAAACTCTTGGCAAATTCCGCCCCTCCCCGCCTGCTGTGTCCGTGAGTCAGCAGGAGCTGCCGGACGAACTCCTCCACATCCCTCCGAAGAGTGTCCGGCGGGACATCGTATTCCTCGAGCATCGCCTCGCATGCGGCGCCCAGCGAATCCGAGGAAATCAACAACTGCCACAGCCGGGTGCCCACTTCGTCGAGGCCGTAGTAGGAGTCGTCGTTCAAATTGAGGATTACAGCCTCACCCTCAAGTTCTCGAAACAGCACCTAGTCGGAGGCAACCACCCGCGATGAGAACGCAATTTCCGGTTCCACGGGGGCGAGCCTAGAGAGAAATGCCAGTGCGCGGAAGGCAGAAAAATTTCCCGGCTCACTCGGCGCGGTCTGCGATCCGGAACGTGCTCTCGTCCGCGTTGCCCTTCAGTTCCGGCGCATACATCGCCGCAACCGTCGCGGGGAGCGCGTGGAAATCCCCCGGAACCTCCGCCCGCAGCCGGTAAGTCAAACTGTGCCGTCCGCGAGGCAGTTGGCGCAGGAAAAGGGCCACACGGTCGTCCCGGAACTCCCGGTAAGATTGCACACCCTCGTGACTGTACCCGCTCCGGAGGTCCACGGTCTCGAATCCCGCGGCCTTACGGTCCTCAAGCACTATGTACTCATAGTCATTCTTACTCTCGACCAGCAGTTCGACCTCGACCAAATCGCCGCTGACGACCTCTGCGCCGCTCTCCAGCGCTTCGCGGCGATACCGGAGCTGTTTCTCCTCGACGACCTGTCCGCGTTGCCCGGCCGCCACGCCTTCGATCTCCTCGGGAATGAGCTTGCTGTAGCGGCGCTCGACCTTTACTTCCAATCCCGCGCGCCGCAAGAAGTCCTCCTTGGAGAACACCGTCAGGTAGGCATTCCAGTAGAGCGGACCGGACCCGCGCCGCCGGAAGGTCACCTCGTGATCCCCTGAAGCGAACGCTTCGCCTTCGATAATGAGGGTCCCGTCGAACGCAAACAGGTTGTCTGCCGTGATGCGTCCCGTCTTCAGAGGTTCGCCGTCGACTAACACCTCAAACTCCATGTCGGGCTTGCCTTCCCCGCTCGCCTTCAACCAACCCGCGATCGCCTCGATGCACAAGGCCGTGTCGCGCGTCGAGTTCCAGTAGGTAGCGTGTTTGCGGTTGTTCAACAAATACTTGGTTAACCCCGACGCCACGGGACTCTTTGGCTTCAGCCGCGTCAGGAGCTTCAGGTAGGCCGCGTGCGCCTCGAACTCGCTGCCGTACCAGTGATACCAGTAATCGCCGTTGCGCAGATCCAGCCAGGCGGTCTGATTCTCCTCGTCGGTATGCAGAAATTGCTCGATGTTTCGCGCGAGCATATCCCGCTCCTCTTCCCTTCCCGCGCGGTCGAAGGCAAGCCCCACCAACGCTTTTCCATAGACCGCCAGTCCGTTGCGGTCCCTGTAGAGATAGCTGGCCATATCCGCGTCGAATTTCTCCGCCTCCGCGAGCACTGAAAAAACCAGGGCGTCGAGATCGTCCGCCGACTTCTTCCACGGATCCTTCTGCGCGACCGCGTTCGCGAGCTTCGTCGTTTCACCTTCCTGATGCTTCTGGAGCCACGCGATCCCGCGTTCGATCGTTCCCGGGACGATGGCCACGTCGTTTTCCCGGGCAAGGATCAACCCGTGCACCACTGTCGCCGTGGTGTGCGGCCACGATTGCTCGCCGGCCCCGGAGAACCAGCCCCATCCGCCGTCGGCGTTCTGCATGGATGTCAGGGCCTGTACTCCCTCTTTCACCATTCTTTCGAGCAACCGCTCGTTGAACACCGGGTTGCGATGCCAACGCTTCCATTGAGCGGCGCGTTCCCCCGGCTCGCCCACCTCTTGAGGATTGAGGTTCGCGGTTTTCTCGCGAACGTCGCTGAGATCGATCCCCAAGTCTCCCAAGACCTTGCTTGCAAGCACCGCCGGCAGGAAACGATTCAGGGTTTGTTCTGTGCACCCATAAGGATACTCCGCCAGGTAGGGAAGCGCGTCGACCAGCGCCGCGGCGATCGAAGGCGACCAGCGCAGCTCGAGCCGCGTAGCTTCCGGACGCCGCTCCGCGGGTACTTGGACTCGAACCGTCTTCGCGTCCTCGCCGTCGCGGACCACGCCGCTCCACGCGTCCGTGCGGAGCATTCCGTGCACCTGCACGGGAAACTCCCGCTGCACCGCGTCCGATTCCTCATCCGACAAGGCGAGCATGCGCAACACGACGTTTCCTTCTGCGACTGCTTCAACTTTCCAATCGATGCGCGTCTCTCCGCCCGCGGGGATGCGCACGCTGCGCGAAAGGTTTTCGCCATCCGCCGCGCGCAGCGCTTCGCCGTCCCATTCCAATCGGACCTGCACCTCTTTTTCCGTCTCCAGATAGTTATGCACGACCGCGGAAAGCACGCTGTGGTCGCCTTCCGTGAAGAACCGGGGCGCTTGCAGGCGGAGAAGCAGATTCTTGCTGGTCAACACCTCAGTCGATCCCTCTCCGACCCGTGTGCCGTCCCCCATCGCCCAGACGCGAATTGTCCAGGAAGTGAGGTCGTCGGGCATATCCCAGGACACCGTGGCGTGCCCGTCCGCGTCCGTACTGAGGGCCGCGGCCCAGAAGGCGGTGTCGGCGAACTCCTTGCGGAGAGTGGGCTCGACGAACTCCGCTTCACCGCCGTCTCTCCCGGCAGGACTTGGCGCGTCCATCATCATCTGAGGTTCCGCGTCAGCCGCGAACGCGATCTCGCCCTTTTCGAGCATCCCCAGGGACTCCACGCCCATCATCGGCTCGATTCCAGCTATCCCAGGACTGCCCGTGCTTGTCGCGACACGGTCCAAATCATCCGCCAACCCCGCTCCAAAAATCCCGATGAACTCCATCAACTTTTCGTCCGGGCGCCCCAAGACGTGCGACCCCCTCAGGAGATTGTGGAAGGTCGCCGGGTGATGGTCGCGCACCCATTGCCAGAAAGCCTCGCGTATCGGCTCGACGTTGATGTCCCCAGCGATGGCGTCGACAGCGCGGTCATACACCGTCACGACGGTGCTGCCAGCAAACGGTTTGCCCTCGATATCCGTCAGCTTGAGATCCAAGGACGCCTTTCCTCCTGGTTGATACTGTTGCGCTGAGGGCAGCACTTCGACATTCAAAATCCTGCGGCGCGGCGGAACCACAATGCGACGCACCGTCGTCACGACGCGGCCTTCGCGCACTAGCAAGCCTTCCACGAAGAAGTTCGGCATGTCGCCCTCGACTACCTCGAGGTTGATCGCCCCGCTTTTGCCCTCGAGCCGCAGAACCTGAGGCGCAGCATAAGCGCCGCTTTGCGGACGCACGAAAAGCAACACCGTGGCGTCCGGTTGATCCGAGTTCACGACCACTTCCACAGTGTCGCCCGGCGCATAGTCCTCCTTGTCCGTGATCAACTCGAGGTCCCCGAAGCGGAACTCGCGCCCATCGAAACCCTCGCCGCGGACGACGAAGAGCACCCCGCCTTCTTCGACATGTCCAACGGCATCGGTTACCGTGCCCGAGACGCGGTATTGTCCGCTCTGCGCTGCGCGGAACCGGTGTGTGAGCCCGCCTTCGGCGCCGGTCTGCAAGGTCGCTTCGGCCACCGGAGTTTCCGTGGGTTTCCCCTCCGCGTGATAGGTCACCTTCAACAGCTTGAGGGCGACCCTGCCCGGAACCCCCATTCCATCCAACCGCTGCGCCTGCAACGACACGCCGATCTCATCGCCTGCCCGGTAATGACCGCGATCCGTCCATGCATAAACCTGGAAAGGACGCCGCGCCACGATCACCGACCCGCTTGAAGTAATCGTGCGCCGGGAAGCGTCCACCACCTCGACCTCGATTGCATAGGCATGGTCCTGATCCCCGTGCAGTTCCTTGGCCAAGGCCGTGTCGATCTCGATTGCCAAGGTTCCGTCCGCTCCGATCGCCTCCTCATTCTGCATGACCACCTCCGGCGGAGCCATCCTTCCCGGCCACCACATCCGCCCGCCGCCCATCCCGGGCCCCATGCAGCCCCAGCGTTCGAATCCCGGATACCAAGCGTGATCCGGCGAGAACCACCAATAGCCGCCGCCGTATAACCAATCCCAAGGACGCTGCGGAAACCACGGCTCGTGATGCGAAGTCCGGGTGACCGTGTATCGCACCCGCGCATCGGCAACCGGTTGTCCAAAATAATATTTGGCCGCAATCGTCGCCCGGATTGTCTCCCCTAACGCTACGGGATCTGCCGGAGCGTCCACAGTGACCTCGAACTCGGGCTTCTTGTATTCCTCGACGCGAAACTCCGCCAGCTCCTGCATGTCGCGGCAGTAGGTCCAGATCACGTATTCTCCCAACATCGCGTCCTCCGGAAGCGTAAAGTCGTCGTGAAACCCCCCGAATTCGTCGGTCCGATAGGTTTTCTCGAACACCGTTTCGTCCATGGGATTGTCGATCTCAACACGCACTTCTAAACCCGCGAAACGGGAGCGCTCGCCCAAGTCATAACGCGCTTCGCCGATCCAAGCGTGGAACCGCACCGTATGACTTGGGCGATACACGGGCCTGTCTGTAATCATGTAATGGCGCACATGTTCGAACTTGGTCTCCTCCATGTCGTGATGCCACACTTGACTGAACCCTAGAAATCCATGACGGCCGTCCGGGCCTGTCGCGATGGCCAGCCATTGATACTCTTGGTCCAAATCCCTCGGGTCCGCCGTCGCTAATCCGTCCTCGTTGGTCTTCTCCGCGAACTGGCGCGTCAGTATGCGGAACGACGGCCGGCCCCGGTTGTTGCTGCGCTCGATCGTTTCCAACTTGAACCCGAAAAGCTCTAGCGTCATGCCGGCCAGCGGCTTGCCGCCGTCCGCGTCCGCCACGAAGTAGAACGCGCCTCCGCGAGCCCGCGGTTTTTGAACGACGGCGGTGTCCTCAATCCAAAGCACCACCCGCGTGGCGGAGCCTCCTTCGACCGTCCCCTCGACAAGGTAGGCTCCGGCCTGTTTCCACGGCACGGTCACGTCCATCCGGCGGTCCCAATGATTCGGCCGGGGGTCGAGCGGGACCTCCCACGATGCGACTTCCTCCCCACGGTACTTATCCGCCTTTCCTTGGACCAAGCGGTAACCAATCGCCTCGATCTGAAGCTGCTCGTAGTCGAGATGAGCTGGAGCCGATTTCAGGTAGGCCTTCACGTCGTCGAGCAACGCCGCAATATCGATTTGCCAGAGGCGAAACGACGCTTTTCTGGCGTTGCGATAAACGAACCCCAAACGGGGTTCCGATCCTGCCGCGACGCTGTGCGTGCCGTCGAAGCGGCCCCAGTTTCCCTCGATCTGAGCAAGTCTGTCGCTTCGCCCATTCTGGTTGCCCGGACCAAATCGCCGGATGCCCTCGCGCAAAACCTCCGCGGCCTTGGGATACTGCCGCCGGTTCTCGAAAATCCTCGCCAGCGCATCGAGCGCCGTTTCCGCATGCGACGCATAGGCAGGCTCGCGGGCGATCAGACGCAGCCGGGCGATGAAATCCGCGTCGGGCGGCAATGTGAAGCGCTACACTCCCGTCGCCAATCGGCACACCGTCTCGTTTTCCTCCAGCGTGTGCAGCGCCAGAATCGCCGAGCGGTCTTCCCCCGCATCCTCGGAGGGATCCCGGGGCCGATAGCCGTAGGTGGCGAGGGTCTGAACGCCGAATACCGGCTGAAACAGGTTCGAAGCGATGTAAAACTCGACCCATCCCGCCAGCGGCGCGTGCGTTTCGGAGATTTCCAACAAGAGCCAACGCATGCGCGCGCCATCGCTTTCCGCGCTCTCCCAGCTCTCAGGAACCGCAAAGAACACGGGCTCGCCCGAGGCATCGACCGGCGCTCCGGGGTCGTCCCCCCAACCATACTCCGGCTGCAAGGCATACTCCGGCAGCTCCGAAAGATCCGTCTTCTCCTGCAAGCGCCAGTACGGACGGTTCTCCTGAAGGGTCTCCACCATCCTCTGAAGGAGCGCCGCCGCGTCCGCCCGGTCCGGATCATCCGCGACCAATCCCCTGGCGCGGTCCAAGAGTTGCAGCGCACGCACCCGGTCGCGCGCCTCGGAATACAAGACGCGCGACCCGCTCTCCCCACATCCGCGCCGGAAGCTGCCCTCGATTTCCATACCGTAATCGGGAAGCTGCCGGTACACTTGGGCAGCGCCGCGCAGCACCCGCCAGTCGTCCGGATGCGCAGCAATGGTTTCTTCGAGCAGCGCGTCGATCGCGCCGAGGTTCCAGAGACGCTGCACACACTCCCAGGCCCGCTGCAAATCCTGTTCGGCCGCGGCCCCCCCGTGCTCCGGACCGGTCAAGAGACTTCGGTAGAGATCGTACGCCTCCTGGAAGTTTCCATCCTCGAAAAGCTGCGCGGCGCGTTGGCGATCCTCTTCAACAGCAGCCATCGTCCAACCAGGAGCTGCCAGAACGAGCGGCGACAACAGGCAAAACACCGCCGCGCGTGAACGGCGCAGCCAGGGGAAGGATAAGATCTGCATGGCGAATTGTGTGAGAATCTACCGCAGAAACGCAATCCGGGCTGCAATCTTAGAGCTTTTCCGCTGCAGGCGTCTGTTGCCGCTTGTTTTCCTGCGATCGAAGACCGTCTTGAGGATGTCCGGCGGGGGCTGCCGACTGATGCCATTCAAACAGTCGTTGTTGTCTGATGAAGCGCCGCGACTTGGAAAAGCGCCTGCGGCATGCCGGGTGCTTTCTGAAGCGGGAGGGTGGTTCGCACTCTCTCTGGATCAATCCGCGGATCAGGAGTGGTGGCGGTTCCTCGGCACAGCGAAATCAAGGAGCCGCTTGCCTGGAAGATTCTACCAGCCGTCATGACCGTTCAGCCTTTGATCCGCAGCCACGCAGCTTCTCACCTGGCAGTTCGCTTCTCGACGCCCCGCCCTACGGCAGACCGGGACTGCTGCGTGTCCGTGCCGGGTTTTGCCCTGCCCTCCCAGAGCTTTGCGCTTCACAGCACGTCCCAAACGCCCGCCGGCAGCCTCATCCCCACCCCCGCTGGCGCTCAATCAACGCGCCATCGGCCTCCGCAACGCTTCGCGCCTGCGCCAGCCCCATTCACTTTCCCCTGTAGCGCCGCGTCCTCTCCCTCAGCGGCTCAGTCCAACAGAAGTGTATCCGCCGCGCCGGCGCCCACGCCGATTCACAAATCCCGCCTTGCCCCCGCCGTCACGGCGGATACACTCCTTTACGTTTTAGCTGAAAGAATGATCCGTTGGCTCTTATTGATTTTTTCTTCGCTACTTCTGGTAGCCTGCGGTGACGCTTACCCAAAACTCAGAAAGCTAGACGGTAACTTTGTCTATTGGATGGCGACGGATGAGCTGACCTTTATCATCAAGGGTGGCCCAAACGGTCCGAACTCAACGGTTATCCCAGAATCGATTGATTCAATAGCCACACTAGACGAATGGGTTTTTGGACACGTCACACCATATCCTGAAGAGCTGGCAGGAGCGAGGACGCCGGAGTCGGCCAGGGGATACTTCTACTTGAACTTAACCACTGGGTCGCACAAGCTAGGAATGGCCGAACATGATTGGATTGCCTATTTGAAGCGCCAGGGAATCGATTCTCCACGAGGCCGATTGCGCCCGCACCTCTGAAATAACTGAGAGCGAACAAAGCGTCGATCCTAACGCCTGACCCGCCGCGAGTCCCGTCCCTCATGACCGTTCCACCCTCGACCCGCAGTCGAAGCCCCGCCCCTGGTCAGGCGTAGGAGGACTTCATCGTTGGGCATGAAGACCCGGCTTGAAGAGGCCGGATCAAGCGCTACACTATTTGCATGAGCGCGAAAGAATCGGTTTTGCAGGCCATCCACCGCCTTCCTGACGATGCTGACTACAAGGCGATAGCGGAGGAGATCGCATTCCTGGCGGCTCTCGATCAGGGAGAGCAGGATGTCCAGGCGGGACGGGTGGTTTCCAATGAGGATGCCCGAAAGAAATTGGAGTCGTGGACTTCAAGCTGATCTGGAGTGAGAGCGCGATATCGGACCTCGGCGGGATAGTCAGACACATATCCGTGCGGAGCGGACCCGAGGCAGCGCGGCGGATCGGGTTTGGCCTTTATGATCGAGCACAGGTTCTGACTCGCCATCCCGAAGCGGGATCGATCCTTCCAGAGAGGCAGGATCCCCAATGGCGCAAGTTGATTTTCAAATCATGGAAGATTGCCTACCGGATCGATTCAAAGAGCAACCTGGTCCATGTGATCCGGGTTTGGCACGCGGCCCAGGGCGAGATCGAGGTATGAGAATGCCCAACCAGTTGAGCGAATGTCCGCGCTGCCAGTCAAAGAGCTGGATGAGGACGGTGATTGGGGCGAGAATGAGCTTCGCAGCAGTCCCCGCGCCAGGGGGCCGCTTCAGAACACGCACGCCACCAATGGGTAATACTATACGCTATCAGTATCGCATCTTCCGCCGTCACCCTGCCACACGTCGAGCAAGAGGATGGACCCTAACAGGCTGCGAGTTTCGAATCGACTGCCTAAGGTTCCAACGGCGTCTCATTCGCCCCCCGGCGCTTTGCTCCCCGCAGCCTGCGGGTCATCCTAAACGTTCGCCCCAGAAATGAAAGAGCTGACGCGCACTTTGTTCATATTAACCGCAAGCGTTCTGGCAGCGTTCGCGGAAAAGCCCACGACGGAAAACAAGGATTGGGAGAAGGCGTGTGGCGGAAGCAACATCGCTGTCACATCGATCGCCGGGAACATAGTCAGCATCGACGCATTCGTGGAGCACTTCACGGAAGGACGACAGTGGCAATGTCACTTTAAGGATGGCAAGATAGTTTCAGCCCTGTATCGCCACTTCACCGTGACTCGAAAGGCGGCGGGGGATGCAGGCGAGTTCATGACCGAACTGGATGAGGATCGGGTGGAGGTTTTCCATTTTCCAGACCATGAGATCTCCGAGATGGATCCAGCTTTGGAGAAAGATCTTTTGGAGGTCATCGCCATCGCAACCAACAAAGGCGGCGCACACCAACCCGCTACCCGCCCTGACTCGGAGTGAGCCAGGCATCACTACTCCCTCTCTCGTGTCGCAGGCGCGTTTCCGGTAGCGGGCGGGTGGCGTCTTCCGTTCGGCGTAGAGCCCCTGTGGAAGCTTCGGCTTGCCGGATGCGATTTGCGCGATTACAGTAACGCTATGGCTGACAAGGCTGACCACACAAAGCGGCGGAAATCGGAGACTCTGGACCGAGTGGCGGCCGACGCCATCGAAATCAGCGAGCGATTTTCAGCTGAGCCGCTCTTTGGGCCTACCGGCAAAGGCCATCTCAAGTCAGATGGCGTACTACCTCTCAAGGATTTGAAGAAAAAGCGTGAGGATCGCTGACTGGCGCCATCCCTGGCTGGCTGAGTATCCCTGGCCATTCCTCGTCGAAGTCAATCGCCGCCTTTGCGAGGCGAAGCATGCCCTCCATCAACAAACCAGTGACGGCTACTCCCAGGCGAAGACTTTTTGGGAGCAACGCCACCCACAAGTCACAGGAATATTCGAGGCGGCGAGTCTGTGCCGTGAGATTCATCGGATGGCGCCGTTCTGCTTCTACAACGGCAACACGCTGGTTGCGATTATCAGGGACGCCATCCGCCCGGTCCTCGAAAAGCTCGATGCGGAATACGCTTACATTCTTCGCTCCTCGATCGGGCATTATGTTGCCGGAACCATTCACGAGGAGGAAATCCAGGCCATCCTTCAGTCGTTGCCCAACTTGCCCGCCGAACAAGCCGAGTGACCGAAAGTGGCTCCGCTGCGTCGATCCTCTTTTCGTTAGGGAAAGAAACCGACATTGCGCCGAGGCTGCAAGCGCACACCAATCCGCTACCCGCTGCGAGTCGAAAGCCAGGTGATGATTAGCACCCCTTTTCCATAAGTCGGAGGTGCGCTCCCGGTAGCGGGTGGATGGCCTCTGGCGTTGGGAAAAAATCCAAATCGAAATCGGTATCGTTATCGAAAGACCATGGCCTTGGGGCACGAAAAGCTTCATGTCTACCGCTTAGCGATTGGTTACGTCGCGTGGGTGTTCGAGCATTCTGATCCATTGAACGAAGTTCATCGCCAGGCCCGAGACCGGTGGCTTCTTGCGAGCCAATCGATACCGCTCAACATTGCGGAAGGGAATGGGAAGACGGCGGAGCCGGACCGCAGACTATATTTCAAGATTGCCCGTGGCTCGGTGCTGGAATGTGCAGCGATTCAGGATGTCCTGGTCGTGGGTAAGGACTTGGAGGAAGCGACAGCCGACGCAGGAAAGCGGAACTGGACCGCATGGCGGCGATGCTGAGCCGGCGCGGCAAGAGAGGCTATGCCGTTGAAGAGGAAGCTGCCGAATACGGAGTCGATCCCGATTTCGATCTCGATGAAAAGAATTCCCAACCAGATGCTGGACTCAACGGCGCTCCGCGCCGCGATTGAGGTTTGACGTTCGGCAGGGAAGAATTGACGCTCGACGGCATGGCGCAAGAATGCGCGGATGAAGGTCCGCGAGATCATCAATAGAGTCGAGAAGGACGGCTGGATGCATGTGCGGACACTGGGCAGCCACCATCAGTTCAAGCATCCCACCAAACCGGGCGTTGTCACCGTCCCTGGGCGCTCGGGCGACGAACTTGCTCCCGGCACGTTGAACAGTATACTGAAGCAGGCAGGATTGAAATGAGCCGGTATTTGATCATCATAGAGCCTACATCGACCGGGTTTTCCGCGTATTCACCGGATCTTCCGGGATGCGTTTCCACTGGGACAAGCCGAGATGAAGTCCAGCAGAACATGCGAGAAGCGATCGAGTTTCACCTCGAAGGACTGCGCGAAGACGGGCAGCCAATTCCGCCGCCATCTGTGGAAGCGGCATTCTGCGAAGTATAAAGCCGAACCAGGCGGTCGACTCAACGAATGGTCGGCGCTGGCGGTTCAGAGCCTCGCCCGAGCGTATGGCGACGAGGAACCGGAATTTACGATCGCCGACATTAAAGAACCAGAATGAAGGAGGCAGAAGATGTCGTCCGGAATATGCCAACCGTCTCTATCCATGAAGATTGTCTCCCTTCTTCTTGCGCTGCTCGCGAGCGCATGGCTCACCACGCCGGTTTCCGTCGCCGCGAACAAGCGCCTGATCACCCCGCACGACCTCTGGGCCATGAAACGCCTCGGCAGCCCTGCGCTGTCACCCGACGGCAGCATGGCCGTGTTCACGGTAACGGAGTGGTCGATCGAGAAGAACAAAAGCACGACCCATTTGTGGGTGGTCGATCTCGCGGGAGGAGTCCCCTGGCGCCTCACCTCCGCTCCAAACGCTACAGATGCCTCGCCTCGCTGGAGCCCGGACGGCGGCCGCATCGCCTTCACTTCGAAACGCGGCGAGGATGAATCCTCCGCGCTGTACGTGATGTCGATCGACGGCGGCGAACCCGAAAAAATCCTCGAATTGCCCTACGCAATCACGTCGCCGCGGTGGATGCCCGGCGGCGACAGCCTCGTCGTGGCTACTTCCGTCATTCCGGAACTCGCGGGCACGTTGGACGACGATGGCCTGGCCGCGATGCGCAAGGAAATCAAGCGCCGCAAGGACTCGAAGATCACTGCCAAGGCGACGGAGGACCGCCAGTTCCGGTTCTGGGACCAGTGGCTGACGGACGGACTCGCCCACCGGCTTCTGCTGGTCGACCTGGCGTCACGCGAGTTCACCGATCTCACGCCCGGCTTCGACCGCATGTTCGTCACCGTTGGACAAACCGCGCCCGAAGTCCGGTTCGATGTCGCGCCCGATGGCGGGAACATCGCGGTGACGATGAACTCCACCCCGCCGCCCTACGACGACGTTCCCAATCACGACATCTACCTGATCCCAACTGACGGCTCCGGCGCCCTCAAAAACCTAACCTCGGAGAATCCCGGCGCGGACGGCGGGGCTGTGTTCGCTCCGGACGGACGCTCGTTCGTGTTCACGCGGACCAAATCCCCGTACTACAACGGCGAGTTCGCCAAACTCTTCCGGCACGACCTGACAACCGGAGAGAATCTGTCGCTCACCGAAGCGCTTGACTACGCGATCGGCAGCGCGGCTTTTTCCCCGGACAGCCGCACCCTATGGCTGACGGCGGAAGACAAAGGATCGCTGCCAGTCTTCAAGATGAATGGGGACGGCGCCGACTTCGCCTCCGTGTTCCGCCAGGGCACGAGCAGCGGCCTGGACGCCGCGGGCGGCGCGGCCGTATTTCTCAACAACACCGCCGGCCGGCCGGATGAACTCTTCGCGCTCGATCCCGCCACCGGAACCGCCCGGCAAATCACTCACTTCAACGCAGATCTCCTGGTGCAACTCGACCTGGGAAGCGCGGAGGAGTACTGGTTCGACGGCGCGGGCGGCGACCGCGTGCAGGGTTTCCTGTTTCTGCCTCCTAGTTTCGACGCCGCGAAGTCCTACCCTCTTCTCCAGCTCATGCACGGCGGGCCGCACACGATGGCCGGCGACGCCTGGAGCTACCGGTGGAATGCCCACGTATTCGCAGCGACCGGCCACGTGACGACCTGGGTCAACCGCCATGGGTCGACCGGCTTCGGCCAGAGCTTCAGCCAGAGCATCCTCAATGCGTGGGGCGATAAACCTCTCGAGGACATTCTCAAGGCCACCGATTTTCTACTCGCCCGCTTCTCGAACATCGACCCTAAACGGCTCGCAGCAGCCGGCGGTAGTTATGGTGGGTACATGGCCGCGTGGGCGGCGGGCCATACAGACCGGTTCGCCTGCCTGATCAACCACGCGGGCGTGAACGACTTCATTACCCAATATGGAGCCGACGTAACCAGTTACAGTTTCGCACAGGTGCTGGGCGGCGCGCCGTGGGATAACCCAGAAGGCATGCAACGCAACAACCCGATGTCCTACGCGAAGAACTTCCAGACCCCGATGCTCATCATTCACGGCCAGCTCGACTACCGGGTGCCTTACGCCAACGGAACCGCGCTCTACGGCGTCTACCGGGCCATGGGCCTGCCCGCTCGTCTCATCATCTTCCCCGACGAGAATCACTGGATTCTCACGCCGCAGAATTCCATTTATTGGAACTGGGAATTCCAACGCTGGCTAGCCCGCTGGACCGGGGGCACGCCCACACTCGCCAAGCCGGAATTCAACACGGAAGATTCCTAGCCTGAAGAGCCTCAAGGAAGTTCGTCCAAGCCGGCTAGATCCTTATTCCTGCCGCTTGCACGCTTGTGAGCCTTCAGATCATCGAGTCCGATGAAAAACACCCTCACCCCATCGAGATTCGCTTCCACTCGACGGCGCTGACAATCGGCGAACTGGACACCGTCAATACCCGTTTGAATCTCGATCCGGTTGGGCGCCACGCCCATCCGGATCACGCGGTCCTCCCAACCCGCCTCTGGGCAGGCGGGAAGGTCAGGCGTTGAGAATCGAATTCTAGTCCACATTTCTCATGCCCTTTCTGCGGTGGCGCGCTGTGCCCCATCCTGCCTTCCTTCCGCTTGCCTCGCACTTGAACAGGGTGTGCTCACCCAGCGCTACGCCCTGGGCTGCGCGCGGCCTGGGCAGCACGGGGTTCGTAGCCTCGCGACGAAACGGTATGAGGAATGTGTGCTAGCAGGCGGGGAGAGCGGGCGCTCGACGGCGCACGGGCGCCGGCACTCTGGCCCGCCAACCCTCGAGTCTCAATGGGGGACAGGAGTGTCCGCCCCAGTGATAGGAGCCCTGCCTGGGCGCGGGCACGCTCGCCCGCGGCTTTCTTTGCTCAAAGTCGTCCGCCTTGTTGAAGGCCGCGGAATTCGGGTGCATGGATGCCGGTGCTTCGGGCAACACACCCGGCAAAACTATGGAGATCGATTCGGATATCTACGAAAAGCTAGGGGTTTTTTATTTGGGCCGCGAGTACGACATGGGAGCTGGGAAAGCCACGGACTCTCTGCTTCTCTACGAGTCCAAAGATCTGGTTACCCATGGCGTGGTGCTCGGGATGACCGGGAGCGGCAAGACCGGATTGTGTATCGCCATCCTCGAGGAGGCAGCGATGGACGGCATCCCGGCGGTGATCGTGGATCCCAAGGGCGACATCGCCAACTTGCTCCTCACGTTTCCCGGCCTGAATCCGTCGGACTTCCTGCCGTGGATCAATGAGGACGACGCGCGCCGGAAAGGGCAATCGCCGGAGGATTTTGCCGCGGCGCAGGCGGAGTTATGGCGGAAGGGCTTGGAAGAGTGGGGTCAGTCGGGCGACCGGATCCGGCGGCTGCGGGAGCATTGCGCAATGCGGATTTACACCCCGGGGAGCACCGCGGGGATCCCGGTGTCGATCCTAAGTTCGCTGACGGCGCCGCCTCCGCAATTGTGTGAGGACGCGGAACTGCTGGGAGACAGAGTAGAGAGCACGGCGACGAGTTTGTTGTCGCTTCTGGGAATCGACGCCGATCCGATTCAAAGCCGGGAGCACATCCTCCTGTCGCGAATTCTCCACGATCGTTGGGAGGCGGGCGAAGATCTGACCCTGGCCCGCCTGATCGGGCTGATCCAGAGTCCCGGTTTTGATGCCGTAGGCGTGCTGCCGCTCGAGGAATTCTATCCGGAAGACAAACGGTCCGGGCTGGCGATGCAGATGAACCATCTGTTGGCGTCTCCGGGGTTCCGGTCTTGGATGGAAGGCGTTCCGCTTGACTTGGGGCGGATGATGCAAACTCCTGAGGGCAAAGCCTGCGTTTCCGTTTTCTCGATTGCGCATTTGGAGGACAGCCAGCGGATGTTTTTTGTGTCGCTGTTGCTCAACGAACTTGTGGGCTGGATGCGGGCGCAGTCCGGCACCACGAGCCTCCGGGCTTTGTTCTACATGGATGAGATTTTCGGGTATCTGCCGCCGGTGGCCAATCCGCCGGCCAAGAAACCCTTGATGACGATTCTGAAGCAGGGGCGGGCTTTCGGATTGGGCGCCCTGTTGGCGACCCAGAATCCGGTGGACTTGGACTACAAGGCGCTATCCAACGCCGGAACCTGGTTTTTGGGACGGCTGCAAACGCAGAGGGATAAGGACCGCGTTTTGGCGGGCCTGGAAGGCGCCGCGGTGGTGCAGGGCGGGTCGTTCGACCGGGGAGAACTGGAGGCCATGCTGTCGGCGTTGGGCAATCGCGTGTTTCTGATGAACAACGTGCACGAGGACGGTCCGGTGACCTTTCAGGTGCGATGGGTGATGTCCTACCTCCGCGGGCCGCTGAGCCGGGATCAGACCCGCCGGTTGGCGGGGCCGCAGCGGGAAATGGTTTCCACGGGCGCGGCGGAAGCTGTGCGAGCTTCACCTCTTCCAGCGGCGACCGGGGCAGGGGCGGGAAGGAGCGCCGTGCCGGTGGAATTGGCGGGCCTGAAGCAGGCGCATTTTCCCTTGGCAACTCCGGCGTCCGGACCTGTCGTTTATGAGCCTGCGGTTCTCACAAGCGCTCGAGTGGAGTTCGCCAAGGCGAAGTTCGGGCTGCACGGCGCGGTGGAGTTGCACGAAGTCCTGCCGCTGGACGTCGAGAGGGGCGGCGTCGATTTTTCAAGGGCGGTCCGGCTTGACCGGGCCCCGCCGAACGAAGGAATGCCTGGGGAACCCGAGGCAAGCTATGAGGCGGTTCCGGCGGCGGCGCGACAGCAACGGTTTTACCGGGATCTCGAGAAGAGCGTCCGGGACTGGCTCTACCAGCACTACCGCCTGACCGTGTTTCAGGCCAAGGAGCTGAAGGCGTGGTCCCGTCTCGGGGAGACTGAAGGAGAGTTCCGGGCCCGGCTCCGACTAACTGCGCGCGAGGAAAGGGACCTGCGGGTGGAAGCGTTGCGGCGGAAGTTTCAAGCCGCCGCAGGTTCGAAGTTGAAACAGCGGGAGGCCGCGGCGCGCGCCGTGGAACGGGAACGAGAACAGGCGGGGCAAGCCAAGATTGGCACGGCGATTTCGGTGGGCTCGGCCATTTTGGGAGCTTTGTTGGGACGCAAACGGATGGGAGTGGGGACGATGACGCGCGGCGCGACGGCGGCCCGGAGTGTTTCGCGGAGTTGGAAGGAGTCCCAAGATGTGGGGAGGGCGGAAGAGCGGCTGCAGGGGTTGAACGAAGAGATCGCTGGTCTGGAGGAGGAATTGCAGCGAGCAATCGACGCAGCGGGCTCCGTCCTGGATCCGGTTGCGCTGGTGTTGGCGGAGGTGAAGGTGGCGCCGTTGAAGAAGGATATTTTCGTCCGATGCTGCTCACTGGCATGGTTGCCGTGCGGAGAGGATGGGGTTGGGCTGCGGAAGCCGTTGTGGAAGAGTCCGGTCTGAAGCGGAGGCTGGGTCTTTCGGTTAGTCGTCGAGGTGGGCCTCCGGGCGGATGTCATAGATCGCCAAGACGTGTTCGACCACGGCTTGACCGGCTTCTTTCTCGTCATGGATGACGACATTGGCTCCGAGGGCGCGGAGGCGTCGCAGGTCGGGAGCGAACCGGGCCCGGGCGAGGACGGTGATGTCGCGGCGGAGGTGGTGGATGAGCGGCAGGGCGGCGGCCACGATTGGAGCATCGGCGAAGGTGAAGGCGACGAGGCGCGCGTGTTCTACGCCGGCTAGGGCCCAGGTTTCCTGGTCGGTGGCGTCGGCGAATAGGGCGGACCGGCCTTCGGAGTAGAGTGAGCGGATGGTGTCGGCGTTGAGTTCTACGATCAGGGACTCGACGCCGATGGTGTCGAGGGCCGAGACGAGTTCCTGTCCCACGGGACCATATCCGCAGATGATGGCGTGATCGCGGAGTTGTTTGAGGCGGTCCGGGGGATGCTGCGCCTGTGATTTCGTGGGATGCCGGGTGCTGGTGAGGCGGGCTTTGGCCAGGACCCGGCAGAGGGGATCGTGAAACCGCGCCAAGAAAGGAAGCAGACCCATGGAAAGGGCGATGCTGCCGATGAGGATTTGGGTGGAGACAGGCGACCAGGATTCGAACTCGCCGGCGCGTTTGAGGATGACCAAGGAGAACTCGCCGGCGCTGCACACGCCCAGGGCTCCGAGCACGGAAGAACGTGGAGGCCAACCCAGCCTGATCCCGATGGCCACGACGGCGGCGCATTTGAAGATGATCAAGCCTGTAGTTAGCAGGAGGACTTGCCATCCGACGGTGAGCAGGGTGGGCACATCGACGGCGAGCCCGATGGTGACGAAGAACAGAGCGAGAAAGACGTCCTTGAAGGGCTGGATCTCGGCCTGGATGCGGTGGCGGAAAATCGACTCGCTCACGGTGACTCCGGCGACGAATGCGCCCATCGGGAGACTTAACTGGAGGATGCCGCCGAGCCAGGCGATCCCTACGCAGAGACCGAAGACGCTGAGGGTAAAGAGTTCGCGGCTGCTTTGGCGAACCACGGCGTGCAGGAGCCGGGGAATGACGAAGCGCCCGAGGAAGGCAGCGATGGCCAGGAAAACGACGCTTTTTCCCGCCAGCGATCCCATGGCGGCAAGCGTTTGCTCTGTTCCTCCGGAAAAAAGCAGAGGCATGATCACGACCAAGGCGACAGCGACGAGGTCCTGGAAGATGAGAATACCCAGGGCCAAGCGCGCGCCGGGATTGCTGCTAAGGCCGAGATCCTGGAAGAGTTTGAGGCCGACCGCGGTGGAACTGATGGCTAGGGCAAAGGCTACGATGACGGCGGCGGACAGGTCGAGGCCGAAGGCGATGGCCACTCCGAAGACGGGCAGCCCGATGCTCAGGAGCTGCAAAGATCCACCGAGGAAGGCTGCCCGGCGCAGGTAGCGGAGTTCGCGTAGGGAGAACTCGAGCCCCATGGTGAACATCAGGAGGACGATCCCGAACTCGGCCATCTGCTGCAGCCGGGCCTCGAGTTCGACGGGATCGCCCAGTTGGCCGAGGATACCGCTATTGGCGATGACGATGCCGCAAGCGAAATACCCAACCAACAGAGATTGCCGGAAACGAAGGAGCATGAGGGATACCGCGACGACGCCTGCGAGCATGAGTGCGAGCAGTGCGAAAAGCGGCGGCACGTCCGTCGAGGCGGCCACGATGAATGGAGAACTCAGGTCCGGCAGGAAGTGCACGGCCACGGGTCGGCGGGAACTGTGCTAGCGGCAACTTCGAAGCCGGAAAAAAGGATGCGCTGAAGCTGTCGCCATCGTTGAAGCGATGGGATTGAGACCCGAAGCGAGCGCTCAGGCGCCTCTCTGCCAGATGGTGACCGCGTAAGCAACGTAGAGCGCAAGCAGCAGGAAGCCGCGTTTGCGATCGAGGAATCCGCGCGACGAGGGATAGACCAGGAGGACCGTGACGACGCCGAAAATCAAGGCAGTGGCCACTCTTCCCAGCTCGACCGGGATGGGGCGGATGATCGCGGCGACGGAAATGATGAGCAGTCCATTGAAGATGTTGCTTCCCAGGATGGTCCCCAAGCCTACGTCGTCATGACCTCGGAATCTCGCGATCAGTGTGGTCGCCAACTCCGGCGTCGAGGTGCCCAAAGCCACGACCGTGGCTCCGATGACGAATTCGTGGATGCCCACCAGTTCGGCGATTCCTTTGGCGCCATAGACGATGAGAATCCCGGCACTCACCAGCAGTCCCAAGCCCGTCAGAAGCGCGAGAGCGAGGGCGGATCGGCGCGTTTTCATCGAGCCGGGCGCGATCGTGGCGCGGCGTTTTCCGGTGTGAATCAAGATCGAGGTCAGCCAGGCGATGAACATCAGGAGGAGCAGGATGCCATCGAGGCGAGAGATTTGTCCGTCAAAGCAGAAGACCGCGGTAAAAATCGGAATCAAAAGGGCGACGGGAAAATCGCGGGCGATGGTGTCGCGGTTGCAGTGAAGTGATCCAAAAGTGAGCGCCAGCGCCAGGATCAGCGCGATGTTCACGACGTTGCTGCCCAGAGCATCCCCGAGGGCGATTTCCGGCTCGCCGGCTAATGACGAGCTGACGGCGACGGAGAGTTCCGGGCTCGAAGTGGCGAACGCGGCGACGGTGGTCGCAATAACTGCAGGGGCGACGCGCAACGCTGCGGCCAGCCCGACGACGGCGCGGACGAACAGCTCGCCGCCGATTCCGGCACAGGCGAGCCCGGCAATCAACGCGGCCAGAAAGAGCACGAGAGCGGACGGGTTCTACGGGGACGCATCCAGGACCCGTGGACGAACGGGGACGGAAGGTCAAGAGCATCCATCACTGCCCTGCGCCTCTGGTCACCAGGCCGGATCTCGATCCTGACGGCGCCGGTCCGGTCGTGTTTCTTGGCGAAAACTTTCGCTTTGCGGAGGGAGGCCGGAGGGCGAAGGACAGGCGATGACGCTGGTGTCCGCTTCCGTCCTGCTCTTTGGGTTCCTGAACGGCCTGCCGGGGGCTAATCCAGGTCCAGCTTCTCTAGGGCGGCGCAGGCTTCCGGGGCTCCGAGTTCGCAGGCGCGGCGCAGGAGTTCGAGGGCGCGCTGTTCGTCGGCGGGAACGCCCTGACCGGAATGATAGAGCGAGGCCAGATGCATAGTGGCATAGGCGTCGCCGAGATCGGTGGCTTTCTGCAGAGCCCGAGCCGCCGCGCTGAAATCGACGGGAACGCCCTCTCCGCGGGTCCGCATCCGGGCGGCGTTTTTGCAGGCGTCGACATTGCCGTCCTCACATCCGCGCTCGTAGAGTTCGACGGCGCGGAGTTTGTCGGGGGTCCGGCCCCGTCCGTGTTCGTAGGCGAAGCCCATGAGATAGGCGCTGCGGCCGTCGCGGGCGGCGGAGGTGGAATGCTCGAGAAGGTCGAGAGCGGCGAGCGCGTCTGCTTCGCGGAGCGTCCGGCCCTCATAAAGATATTGGATGGCGAGATTCTGGGCTCCGCCGATGTGTCCGAGCCGGGCGGCCTCACCGAAGGCGGCGGCGGCGAGCGCGGGGTCGGGTTCGACCACTTTACCGCCCGCATAGAGCAGGCCTAACTCATTGCAGGCATTTCCAGACCCGAGCGCGCAATGGTGTTGGAGGGCAATGAGGAGGTTTTCCGCCGCACGCGGTTTTCCCTCCCGGATGGCTTGTCGCCAGAACTCGAGTTCGCCGCCTGGGTGCGGCTTGAGGACAAAGCCGGT
This sequence comes from Verrucomicrobiales bacterium, assembly GCA_035513055.1. Classification (GTDB taxonomy): domain Bacteria; phylum Verrucomicrobiota; class Verrucomicrobiia; order Verrucomicrobiales; family DEV007; genus DATKCT01. The sequence goes on from DATKCT010000038.1 coordinate 34,143, forward strand.
CGAGAGCATGGTGAGGAAAACCGCGATCCAGACGGCCATGTGAGCGAGGTTGAGACGCTGGGGATTGGAACGGGCGGCGAGCGCGCTGATTTTTCCGAACCAGCCGCGAGAGGCCAGGCGGTCGAGGGCGATGACGCTGAGATTCAAGAGGGGAACGGGGAGAAGTTTATCGTAGAAGCGGGGGAGTTCGAGCTGCGCCAGCAAGGCGTAGAAGGCGAAAACGGAGAGACCGTAAAGGCAGCCGAAGATGGCGCGGCCTACGAGGGAACGAGGGGACGTGGATGGGTCGGTGACGAGGAGGTGAAGTCCTAGGAAGACGGCGATGGGAATGTTGGAATCGATGAAATGGTAGCTGCCGGTGGCGGCGGTATAGACGCCGTTGGCGATCCACAGTGAAGCCGCGGCGAAGAGGGTCATCAGGGTGACCGAGAAGAAGTATTGGACTACCAATCCGGCCAGGAAAATGAGGACGTACATGTAGGGAGCGCGGCCGAGGGTGGTGGCGATATCCTCGCCCCAGGTTAATCCGGTGCTGCTGGTGAGCAGGAGAATCACGGAAAACAGGGAAAGAGAGAATGCTGAGGGATTGAAGATATGGGTGCTGCGTCCGTCGCGCTGCCAGCGGATGAATTCTTTTCCCAACGCTCCGGCGGCGATCATGAGAAATTGGAAATGGAAGGCATCGTCTCGGAACCAAAGGAAAAGGTTGGTGCTGAAAACGATGGGGAAGGCTCCGAAACCGAATCTCCATATGTCCCGGCGCGACCAGGAAAGAAGGGCGTCGAAGGCGTAGAGAAAGGCGATCTGACCCAAAATGAGAGGGGCTGCCTGCCGGACCTCGGGCCAGTAGAAGCTCCAATAGGTGTAGATGCAGGAATGCATGCAAAGCTGGATGTAGTGGTTCTTCGCAGCGAAGAACTCGAGTCGCAGCCGGCGGCCGCCGCGCAGGGCGGAACCCAGGAGAACGGCCAGCCAGACGGCAAGGAGCACGGCGGCTCCGGCGAATGCGTGCAGCAGGTTGGGATTGGCGTGGACGCGCGGGAGCAGGGTGAAGGCCGCGAGCGCCGCAATGAAGACAAGCGGAACGGCGAGAACGCGAGCGCTGGCCGGGACTTGGAGGGCTGCGTTTTGGCGGACTCGGGTTTCGGTAGGCATGGGTGAGCGGAACGGCCTGTGGATTCCGCGTTTCGGCGCTGTTTCTATATCCGGCGCGGCGTGGTGTCGAGCTAGCTGGTGATGAAGAACCTCGAGGGAAACGAGATTCAGCGAGCGGAATGGGGCGAAGCCGTCTGAGATTGTGGCCGGACGGCGGGGGAGGAGGGAGGTCCGTCATGAGAGACACGGCGCAGGGGGCGGCGCTTGTCATGGAGGAGAGAACGTGGGAAAGGTCTTGGTCGCTTCCCCGGTTTTGACATGGCAGCCCCGACGGATCCTGAAATCATCGCTCACTGGAAAGGAGAATTGGCTCCGCTCTTGGGCGCGTTGCAGGCTTTTCACGACCGGGATGGGTACTTGTCGGAAGCGGCCCTGCTGGCGACGGCGGCCGGATTGGGGATTCCGCTGGCCGACCTTTACGGGACGGTGACGTTCTATCATCATTTCTCCCGGGAGGGTCCGGGTCAGCATGCGCCGCGGGTCTGCACGGGAAATGTCTGCTCGCTGCGAGGAGGGCGGGAGTTGTTGGAGGCGCTTCGATCCGAGGGGGCCACAGCGATGCCCTGTTCGGGGCGTTGCGATGATCCCGTGCCGGTGTTGCGCGGGCGCGAGACCTGGGTGGGGACCGCCCCGGACAATTTGGAACGTCGGCCCAGCCGGTTGCCGGATTTGAATCCCGGCGGGTGCGAGGAATGCGCCTTTGCAGCGATTCGCGAGCGGGGACGGAGCGGGTTGGAAGGTTATCTTCGGACAGGGGGATACGCCGCGTTGGAAAAGGCTCTGGCGGAACTTGAGCCGGAATCGGTGGTGGGGCTGATGACGGAAAGCGGACTCACGGGCCGCGGGGGCGCGCAATTTCCGACCGGAGTGAAATGGAAAGCGGTATGGGAAGCGCCAGGCCGGCCGAAATACGTGGTCTGCAATGCGGACGAGGGGGAGCCGGGCTGTTTCAAGGACCGGGCCTTGATGGATTACGATCCGCACGCGGTGTTGGAAGGGATGGCTTTGGCGGGTTACGCCTGCGGGGCCAGCGACGGAGTCATCTACCTGCGCTACGAATATCCGGAGACCTGCGCCATTCTCGCACAGGCGATCGCCGAGGCTGAGACCGGGGGATGGTTAGGCGACGACGTGCGAGGAAGTGGGTTTTCATTTCGCGTCCATTTGCGCCGGGGTGCCGGGGCTTACATTTGCGGCGAGGAGACTTCGCTGCTCAACAGCTTGGAAGGGAAGCACCCGTTTCCACGCAACAAGCCGCCGTTTCCGGTGACGCATGGATTAAACGGCCTGCCGACCGCGGTCAATAATGTGGAAACGCTGGTCAATGTTCCGCCGATCGTGCTCCGCGGCGCGGCATGGTATCGCGGATTGGGGATCGGAGAACACGCGGGCACAAAGATCATCAGTCTGTCCGGAGACGTGCGGCTTCCGGGAAATTACGAGATCCCGATCGGGCTACCGCTGCGGACGCTGCTTTACGATTGGGCGGGGGGACCGCCGGAAGGCCGCGCGTTTCAGGCGGTGACAATGGCGGGTTTGTCCGGAGGATTCGTAGGCGCATCAGCAATCGACGATGTGACCTTGGACGATCCCTGTCTGCGGGCTCGAGGATCGTTCCTCGGCGCGGGCGGGATCATTGTGTTCGACGACAGCCGGGACATGGTCGAGGCGGCCCGGGAAGCGATGGAGTTTTTCGCTCACGAATCCTGCGGGAAATGTTTCCCCTGCCGGATCGGGACAATGCGCTTGAGCGAGCGGCTTTCGGGGGATGGGGGTCCGGCTGATACAGGGGCATGGACCGCGGAGGTTCTCGATATCGGCGATGTCATGAAAGCAACGAGCGCTTGTGGGCTGGGGCTGGCCGCGCCTCTGGTTACGGAAAGTCTGCTTCGCTACTTTCCTGCGGCGGTGGAATCGCATAGAATGACGCGGAGGACTTGAGGAATCCCATGATTACCGACGCATTGGTGGACGCCCAATCGATCACGATCGACGGGGCCGAGGTATCCTTGCGCGCGGGGGAAACCATCTATGAGGCGGCGAAGCGGCAGGCGAAGGCGATTCCCACGTTGTGTTACGATCCGCGGCTGAATCCCTTCGGGGGATGCCGGTTGTGCGTGGTCGAATTGGAAGGCGCCAAGAATCCGGTGGCCTCATGCACGACCAAGGCCACGCCCGGAATGGTGGTGCGCACTTCCACCGAACGTTTGGAGAAATACCGGCGCACGCTGCTGGAGATGTTGGTTTCGGAGAATCGTGAAGTCGATGTGGATCCACTGCGTGGATACGCTTCGCAGGAGTTGAAAACCTTGGCTGACCGGTACGGAGCGCGGACCGGCCGATTCCAGGGGCTCCGGTCAGGGCAGAGCCGGGAAGACGACGGGAACCCCTTTATCCTGCGCGACTACGATCTGTGCATTTCCTGTTATCGCTGCGTCCGGGTCTGCGCGGAACAGGAAGGAGACTATGCGATTTCGGTTCGGAACCGGGGATTCGACACGCAGATCACGACGGAGTTTGATGGGTTGTTGAAGGAGTCGGCCTGCACCTTCTGCGGTCAGTGCGTGCAGACCTGTCCGACGGGCGCCTTGGCGGACCGCAAGGCGATACGTTCCGTGGATGTGCCCGGACCGGTCGAGAAGACCCGGAGCATTTGTCCCTATTGTGGGGTGGGATGTTCGGTCGACATCATGACCAAAGGGGAAAAGCTGGTGGGCGTGCATCCGGCCATGGACGGCCCGGCGAACCGGGGAGCGTTGTGCATCAAAGGCCAGTTCGCTTTCGATTTCGTCCAGCACGCGGACCGGCTCACAAAACCCTTGTTGCGCCAGCCGGACGGGACTTTTCGGGAGACGGACTGGGACACGGCCATCCGCGTGGCGACCGATGGCTTTCTCAAGGCGAAACGGGAACATGGCCGGCACAGCGTCTACGGAGTGGCCTCGGGGCGCGCTCCGCATGAGGCCGCCTACCTCATGCAAAAGTTTATCCGGGCCGGGTTCGGCACGCACTTGATCGACAACTGCAGTCGTGCTTGACACGCTCCCACGGTCGCCGGTCTGGCGGCCACGATCGGCAGGGGAGCTATGTCTAATCCCCTTGTGGACATGGAGAAACCGGACGTGATCTTCTGCATTGGCACGAACATGACGGAGTGTCATCCGGTGGCCGCGACCGGGTTGAAGAAGGCGATGGCGAAAGGAGCCAAGATGATCGTGGCGGATCCGCGGCGGATTCCGCTGGCCCGGATGGCGCATTTGTATTTGCCCATACGGGTAGGGTCCGACGTGGCCTTATTGTTGGCCATGGCGCACGTCATCGCGCGCGAGAGGTTGATGGATGAGGACTTCATTGCGGCGCGGACGAGCGGCTGGGAGGAGTTCCGGGAGCATTTGAGAAACTTTACGCCGGAATGGGCGGCTCCGATTTGCGAGACGCCCGCGGCGGACATCGAACAGGCTGCATTGTGGTATGGGAGCGCGCAGCGAGGGGCGATCTATTACACGCTCGGCATCACCGAACACATCTGTGGCGTCGACAATGTGCAGAGCCTCTGCAACCTCGCGCTGATGACGGGCAACCTGGGGAAGGAAGGCGCGGGGATCAACCCGATGCGGGGCCAGAACAACATCCAGGGCGCGGGCGATTGCGGGGCGATACCCACGAACTACCCTGGTTTTCAGCCGGTTTCGGATCCGGAGTTTCAGGCGAAGTTCGCCCGGATTTATCAGCAGCCGGAGATGGATCTCGGGGGAGGGATGACCAAGGTCACCGCGCTCGACCAGTGTGGCGACGGTATCCGCGCCATGCTCATCGACGGCGAGAACACGCTCGTGTCTGATCCGGACTATCATCATTGCAAGCACGCGCTGCAGAGTTTGGATCATCTGGTGGTGATCGACATTTTCCTCACGGAGACGGCGCGCCTGGCCAATGTCGTGTTCCCGGCGACGGCCTGGGGAGAGACAGATGGGGTGTGCACCAATACGGAGCGGCGAGTGCAACGGCTTCGGGCCGCCGTTTCGCCGCCCGGCGGCGCCCAGCCCGATTGGTGGATCATCGCCGCCATGGCCCGGGCAATGGGGACGCCGGGTTTCGATTACGAGTCGGCGAAAGAAGTGTTTAACGAATTGTGTTCCGTGTCGCCCATTTATGCGGGGCTAGACTGGGACCGCATCAACCGCGGCGAATACCAGTGGCCCGTGCCGGACCACGAGCATCCGGGCACCCCAATCTTGCACGTGGGCGAGTTCAAGAACGGGCGAGGCCTGTTCCGGCAAATCCATTACCGGGATCCGGCCGAAGTGATCGACAGCGAGTATCCGGTTTGGCTAACCACAGGCCGGCGCTTGCAATCCTATCATACCCGCACCCAGACGGGCCGGGCGCGAGGGATGGACTATCTCCTTTCCGAAGAGAGTCTCGAAGTGCATCCGGCAGACGTGGCATCCTGGGGTTTGCGGGATGGAAGTTGGGTCAAATTGAGCAGCCGGCGCGGATCGGTGAGGATCAAGGTGCGGGCCACCGACCAATCGCCGCGCGGGACGGTTTTCGCCAGCTTCAGTTTCGCGGATGTGCCTATCAACAAGCTGACCGGTTCCGGATACGATCCGGTCACGCAGACAGCCGAACTCAAGGTGTGTCCCGTGCGGGTGGAAGCGGAGGATTGATCGCAGGCAGCGGCGCCTTGAAGTGATGGGGAGCAACGGGGCGAGTGAGACCTGCGCGGTGAGGAGGAGCGGAACAGTCGCCGTCGCCGGTTTTCTGGCCTGGGCGGCGTGGCTGCTTTTACGGGAAGAAAGAGTCCGGGCCTGTCCACGATTCCCGCGACTAATGGGAGAAGAAATGCGTCCAAATCGAAATCGGGAGCGCTATCGAAATCGAGACAATATGTCCTTAGGAGACGAAAAGTTGGATGTTTGCCGATCTGCGTTGGAGTGTGCGGCTATTCAAGATGACCTTGTCGCCGGCAACGCTTTAGAAGAGAAGGATAGGCGCCGGCGAAAAAATGAACTGGACCGTATGGCGGCGATGCTGAGCCGGCTGGGCACGAGAGGCTATGCCATAGAATTAAAAGGCCTAGCCTCTTACCGGCCGGTGCTGTCGCTTCGATGGAACGGGGCGGCCAGTCCGAACGGCAACTCTCCGGGCGCGGCGCGGTTGACTCCGGGCTCCGGGCGAAGCCACAGTCAGAGAAAGCCCACCCGGCAAAAGGTTAGGCCGGAGCGGAGAAGAGAATCTTCCAGGTCCGTTTCACCGGCCCAGGTGTGCGAGGTGTAGGCGCGCCCGGACTCAGGTTAGCCCGGATTTCTCATACCGTTTTGTCGCGAGGCGCTGCGAACCCCTTACTGCCCAGGCCGCGCGTAGCCGAGGGTCGCAGAGCGGGGGAGCACACCCTGTTTCAAGCCCGAGAGGCAAGCGGAACGAAAGCAGGATGGGTGCAGCGGGGTGCAGCGCGGCACAGCAGAACGGGTATGAGAATTGTGGGCTAGATCTCCCAACCTTTCCGCGCGGGCGGATTCACCAGGGCGTTGGCCGCGGCGTCGTTGGTGAAGCGCATGGCTTCGGCGTCCCATTCGAGGCGCACACCGCTCCGGCGGATGGCGATCATGCCGAGCAAGCCGATCTCGCTGAGCGTTCCACCGTAGGCGAAAGTCGATCCGGCGGGGCGGCTCTCCCGGATGGCGTCGAGCCAATCGCGTTGATGTCCTCCGCGGACGCGCGGGATTTCTTCTTCGGGCTTCCCGAACTCGCGCATCTTGGCTTCGGGAATGATCCGGCATTCGCCCGCCCCGTGGGAGCCATGCATGATTTTGCCTTTTTCGCCGATGACGACAGCTCCGGTTCCGACCACGTTGCGGCCTTCCTCCAGTTCATCGGGTCGCGGGATGGCGAAATCGCCGTCATGCCAGATGATCTTGAGGGGACCGCGGTCGCCTTTGGCGGGAAACTCGTAGGTGATGCGGGCGCCCTTCGGGTAGAATTCGGCGTGAGCGGCGGGGTCATAGCCCTTGGTTTTCGCCGTTACGGCGGTGGGCAGATCGAGATCGAGCGCCCAGAAGACGGGATCGAGGACGTGGCAGACCCAGTCCCCGATGCAACCGCTGCCGAAGGCGGAAAAGCCGCGCCAGTTGAAGGGCAGGTAGGCGGGATGATAGGGGCGTTCCGCAGCGGGCCCCAGCCACCGGTCCCAATCCAACTCAGCCGGCGGGTCGTGTCTCTGTTTCAACTCTTCCTGTCTGCGGATCTGGCAGTAAACGTCCTTGAAGGCGTCGCAACCGGCGTGCACTTCTGTGACCGGGCCGATCGCGCCGGCCCAGATCAGTTCGCAGAAAACGCGGATGCTTTCCGATGAGTGCCCCTGATTGCCGACTTGGGTCACCACTTTCTTTTCCAGGGCTTTGTTCTGCATGGCCCGGACTTCGGCGACGGAATGGGCCAAAGGTTTTTCGCAATAGACGTGCTTGCCGTGCTCGAGGGCGGCCATCACCGCGGAGGCGTGAGTGTGGTCCGGGGTGGCCACAAGCACGGCGTCGATGCCATCGGCCATGTCGTCGAACATCCGGCGGCAGTCCGTGAAGCGGCGGGCCTGGGGAAAGCGCTCATAGGTCTCGGCGGCGCGGCGATCGTCGACATCGCAGAGGGCGACGATGTCTTCCTGCGTGAGCCCTCCGAGGTCGCTGGCTCCTTGCCCGCCGCAACCGATAGCGGCGATCCGGATCTTGGCGTTCGGGGTGTTCTCACCATCAGCGGCGCGCAAGATGTGACTGGGAACGGCCTGGAAACCAAAGGCGGCGGAGGAGGAGGCGAGGAACGATCTGCGTTTCATGGCGTGGTCCGGTAGAGGGATCTTGGGGATGAGGAGACTCTAAGGCACGGGGATACCAGGCGGCAAGGGCGGATGAGGGAAGGCGAAAAAACGCCCTTTAGCCCGGGCTAGCGCGGCTCGATCCCGCCGTCGCGCAGATCCCGTACGGACCGCAACTCGCCCCATTCCGCTCCCCTCATCTTTCGCGCCGCCGATTCTCGTCCGGCGCTGAACAATTCCCTCCGCGCCTGGAAAAACTCCTCCAAATACGCTGCTGTCCCCAGCGCCACGCCCTCGGTGAAATACCGCACCCGGCAGCGCAGCGCTACCGCGAGGCCTCCGGGCCGTTCTTCCCCAGTATTTATTAAGTGTCTGACACATTATGTAGCCTGACACAACAATATTACCCGGGACTGTATCCGGCGGGGGAGGGCGCGGGATACGCCGGTGGTATTCTTTCCGCTGCGGCGGACGGGTTTCGGGTGGCGGAGGCCTTGGCAGCGCGTTACGCGGGCTAGCCCTGCAGAAGAGTCCTGTGGTCCTGCGCCTTTCAGACTTGTTCCCGGGCTGGATTCCAGGTGGGATGGGAAGATGCTGGCGCGCTGCTGTTTCTGGGTATGGATCGTTCTGGCCTGGACGTCCTCGGCTTGGGGACGCCCACCGAACGTGGTCGTGATCCTCAGCGACGATCAAGGCTCAGTGGACACCCGGCTCTATGGATCGGAGGATTTGGAGACGCCCAACCTCGATCGATTGGCTCGCGAGGGCATCCGGTTTACCCGCTTTTATGCCGCTGCGCCGCTGTGTTCGCCTTCGCGGGCGGGGCTGCTTACGGGACGGTATCCCGTGCGGGCTGGCGTTCCGGGCAACACGTCTTCAGAAAAGGGAAAACCCGGGATGCCGGCTGAAGAAATCACTCTGGCCGAGATGTTTCGAGACGCTGGGTACGCCACCGGTCACATCGGGAAGTGGCATCTCGGTTCTATCCCCGAGCACACACCGAACGGGCAAGGTTTCGACTATTCCTTCGGGCACATGGGCGGGTGTATCGACAATTTCTCGCACTTTTTTTATTGGCAGGGTCCGAACCGGCACGATTTGTGGCGGAACGGCGCGGAGACGCATGCGCCAGGGCGCTATTTTCCAGATCTCATGGTGGAGGAAGCGACGGCATTTTTGCGGAAACATCGGGACCGGCCCTTCTTCTTGTTTTTTGCCTTGAACTCACCCCATTACCCTTACCAGGGCGAAGCGGAATGGTTAGAGCGTTACCGGGAGCTTTCCTATCCTCGAAACCTTTACGCCGCATTCCTGTCCAGCATGGATGCGCGCATTGGACAGCTCTTGGATGCGATTGATTCCCTGGGGTTGCGCGAGGAAACGATCGTCGTCTTTCAGTCTGATCACGGCCATTCCACGGAGGAGCGGGCCCATTTCGGGGGTGGAAACGCCGGACCCTATCGGGGAGCGAAGTTTAGTTTGTTCGAAGGCGGGATCCGAGTTCCGGCTCTGGCGTGTTATCCGGGAAGAATTCCGGAAGGAGAGCAACGGGCTTCGGCGGCGCACAGTTGCGATTGGCTGCCTACCTTGGCCGAGCTGGCGGGCGTGGCGCCTCCGGGTTGCGAATTGGATGGGCGTAGTCTGCGGGAAGTTATTGTCGAGGGCGACAGCGCCGCGACGGAGCGCCGGCTGCATTGGATGGCCGGCCTCGATCCGGAGGCGGCGCAGTGGGCAATGATGGAAGGGGACTGGAAGCTGATCGGCAACCCACGAGACACGAGCCTGGGACGCGAGGAAGTGAAGCTGCCGGAACTCTTTCTTTCCCACCTTGGGCGCGATGTGGGGGAACGGCGGAATTTTGCTTTAGAGCATCCTGAGGTGGTGGAGCGGCTGCGAGCGGCGCACCGGGATTTGGCGGGAAAACTGCTCAAGTAGCCGGCGGTTTGCGGCGGGCAGTGGGGAGTTAGCCAACGATGCTTGATCAATGCGGAACCCCGGACTGTAGCAGCAACGCGATCTTCCTCCGTTCGGAGTCCCGGGTTAGGGTCCACTGCCCGCTTCCGGATCTTGCTGCCACGTGAAGCGGCGAATTTGCATGAGCCTCAGGTAGGGTTTGGAGCCGGCGGCGCTGGGATCCTGAGACCAGCGAAAATCGGCGACGACAAGGTAACTGCGGCCCCACTGCAGGTCTCGGTCGAGTTTTCTTCCGAGATCGGTATAGGGCGGGACGAAGACCGGGTACGGCGTTCGTTCTCCGGCGGGGATGGAAGCTTCGAATGCCAGTTTTTCCTCGGCATCGGGCACGTCCTCTCCAAAGTAGTGGGCGCGGCTCAGAAAAACATGAAAGGTGGATCCTTCGCGTGAATCTTGAGCGGAGGGATTGCTGGCGAACTCCTCGAAAAGTTTGTCCTTGAACTCAATGAAGGCCTTCCAGTTCGTGTAATAGGCGTCTCCTTCGCCCCGCACGTTCACGAGGAAGCCTTCCGGATGGGACTTGGTGGAAACCATATAGATGAAATACCGCGAACGGCCATCATCACCGGGGTGCATGTTAATGAAGGACAGGGCGGTAGCGGGATCGGGCGTGTGGGGCCGGGCCTCATAATAGGCGCTCATCTCGGAACGGAGTTTTTCCCCATCCCGGGTCATGGGGATGAGGTCTTCCCAATTCGGCGCGGAAGTGTAAGCCTGGATGAAATCGCGAGCCCCCTTCAAGAGACTACCTTCGCCGGCGGTGGGAAAATCCGGATTCTCGAAATGGCTCATCTCGGCCGCCGGGTCATCGCTCAGATTCGGACCGGCATCGAGCAGCCCCGAATCTTGGGGTGGTGGGGCATCCGCAATCGAGGAAACGTCAAAAGAATTTGGGGCGCCGATCAGGTCATCGAGGCGGTCGAGGTCCACCGGCCGGTCAGGGGGCGCCGTCGCCACTTCCGGGTCTTCTCCAGGGCTGAGCGAGGGGACAGTAACGGAGGAGTTTCGATTCGCCAGAGCGCGCGATTCGAGGGAGGAACCGGAGCTGGAGGATTGCGCGGCGGGGTCGCCGGAGGATCGCAAGGACTGGAAGATAAGGATCAGGGCTGCCGCAAGCGCGACCCCGCTGCCAGCCAGGATCGCCGCTGCGGCGACGGGAAAGGGTTTTGGCTCTTCGGCGGCGGATAGGGATGGAGCCGGTTCATCGGTGTTGGCGGCGTCGCGAAAGATGCGGATTGCCGAATCGGAATCAGGGGGCGCGGAATCCGCAGATGCGGAAGCCGCTGCCGCAAGGGTCGACGCGCCTGGGTTCTCGGTGGACATTGATCGTCGACCTGAGACTGTCCGGTCATCGCTTCCACCCGGAGCCGGTGAATGGGAAGGTCCGTCCGGCGGCGGGCGGTTACTCGGAATTGGGGAAGACGCGCGCTCTGGCCCGGAATCTGCGCCGGGCTCGGCTTGAGACTGCTTTCTGGGGCGATTCTTCTGCGGCAAGGGCGCGGTGATGCGGGCGCCGCAACTGGGACAGGGCCCGGTCTCTCCGGCGCGGCCGGAGGCGACGCTCAACTCGACCTCGCATTCTGGACAAGCGAATACGATGGCAGCTTCCGGATCGGACATACGGATTCGATACGCGCCAGTGAGGGCGAATGCAACTTGCCTCCCCTGGGCTAGGCCAGCCAGCGGGACACCGGGTCCGGGCCTGGGGGCCTGCCGCCGCAGCGGCGCAAGGAGAGTTAGCCTGCATTTCTCACTCCCTCTCTGCTGTGGCGCGGCGCACCCCATCCTGCCTTCGTTCCGTTTGCCTCGCGCTTCAACAAGGTGTGCTCGCCCAGCTCTGCGCCCTCGGGGTTCACAGCGCCTCGCGACGAAACGGTATGAGAAATGATTCTTACTAGCGATCGAGACCGCTGCCGGAGGCGTAGCCGATGGCGGAATCTTCGGCGGAAAGGAATTCCTTGAAACGATTCTTATCGATGGCCTTCATGTAGGCTTCGAGCGGCGAGATGATGCCGGCTTTGAGCTTTTCGCGGATGGCTTCGTCCATGAATTTCATGCCGCGCGATTTGCCGCCAGTGATGACATCGTAGAGCTTCTGGGTGGCTCCTTCGCGGATAATGGCTCCGACAGCGGGAGTGGAAACGAGGATCTCGTTCACGGCAACGCGGCCTTTGCCGTCGGCTGTCTTGCAGAGGAGCTGGGCGACAACGCCTTGGAGGGAGGCGGAGAGCATCGTTCGCACCTGGGCTTGTTGATCAGAAGGGAACACGTCGATGAGACGGTCGACGGTCTTGCGGGCATTGTTGGTGTGGAGCGTTCCGAAGACGAGGAGCCCGGTTTCCGCGGCCGTGAGCGCGAGGGAGATGGTTTCGAGGTCGCGCATTTCTCCAACGAGAACGATGTCGGCATCTTCACGGAGAGCGGCCCGCAGTCCGTCGGAAAACGTAGGTGTTTGAATGGGAACCTCGCGTTGGGTGACGATCGCTTTTTTGTTATTGTGAACGAATTCGATCGGTTCTTCGATGGTGATGATGTGGCGGGCGAAATTGATGTTGATGTAGTCGATGAGGGCGGCCAGCGAGGTGGATTTCCCGGAGCCGGTCGGTCCGGTGACCAAGACGAGACCGCTGCGGAGGTGGCCGAACTCGCGGACAACGGAGGGAATGCCGAGCTGTTCGAGGGTGGCGATCTTGGTGGGGATGAGCCGGAAGACGGCGGCGTAGCCTTTACTTTGCTTGAGGTAATTGCAGCGAAAGCGGGAGTCTGCATCCATTTCGTAGGCGAAATCGAGATCTCCACGTTCCCGGAAGCGATCCCAGGCTTGGGGCTCGCAGATTTCTTCGAGCATGGGGCCGAGGCGCTCTGAGGTCAGCGTATCTCCATTGATGGCGTGGATGCTGCCGTGAATCCGCATCTTCGGCGGCTGACCTTCGCTGAGATGCAGGTCGGAGGCGCCTTCAGAAACGAGGAGGCGGAAGTAGTCGTCGATCTCGGCCATGAATAATGGGATGCGGTCGGGTTCGCGCTACCGTTGGGCGTCAGTGTTCGAAATGTTTACGCATTTCGATCTGATCTTCGGCGCGGCTCATGCATTCCTCTTGGGATATCAGCCCTTTGTTGTAGAGGTTCTTGAGGGCGTCATCCATGGTGATCATGCCGACGTTCTTGCCGGTTTGCATGATGCCTGGGAGCATGAAGGTCTTGCCTTCGCGGATGCAGTTGGCGACGGCGGGGGTGTTGACCAGAAGCTCGACGGCGAGGACGCGGGCCTCGCCGTCGATGCGGGGGATGAGTTGCTGGCTGATGATGCCTCGCAGCGATTCCGAGACCATGATGCGAATTTGCTCGCGTTGATCGACGGGGAAGACGTCGAGGACGCGGTCGAGGGTGCGAGCGGCGTTTCCGGTGTGGAGGGTGCCCAGGACGAGGTGACCGGTTTCGGAGGCGGTGATGGCCAGTTGGATGGTGACGAGGTCTCGCATTTCTCCAACCATGATGACGTCGGGATCTTCGCGGAGGGCGCCGCGGAGAGCGGTGCCAAAAGATTCGGTGTGGGTATGCACTTCCCTCTGGTTCACATGGCAACTCTTGGATTCGAAGATGTACTCGATGGGATCTTCCAAGGTGATGATGTGATCCTGCCGCTGGCGGTTGACCAGGTCGATCATGGCGGCCAGGGTGGTGGACTTGCCGCTGCCGACGGACCCGGTCACGAGCACGAGACCGTTGTGATATTGAGTCAGGGGCCGGATGGTGGGAGGGAGACCGAGCTGCTCGAAGCTCCGGACTTCGGTATTGATGATCCGGAAGACCATGTCCAGGCCGAGGCGCTGACGAACGACGGAGGCCCGGAAGCGCCCGAAGTTGGTGGCGTAGGCGAAGTCGACGTCTCCGGTTTTCTCTAAACCTTCGATTTCTTTGGGTTTGAGGAAGCCGCGGGCGAGCCGCTCGGTGTCTTCGGCGGAAAGCGCCTCAGAGTTCTCCCAGATGGGGCCGAGAAGACCGTGCCGGCGCCAGTGCGGTTTGGAATTGGTGGGCAGGTGAATGTCGGAAGCGTCGTATTGCTGACCAATTTTGAGATAATCATCCACATGGCCCAGGGTTTGGACGATTTCCGAATGAGCGACTTCTTCGGACATGATCAGCGAGGCATATACGGTGCGAGGCGATGTTCCGCAAACCGTTGCAGGCAAGGCCGTGCGGCGGTCAGGGCGAGAGGCAGGGCCAGGTCGCGGAGGGCGATCTTAGCGAGTGGGAGGCGTGCGGCAAGCGAAGACTTGGGTTTACGCGCGAAGAGCCAAGGGCTGATCAGGAAGGCCAGACACAGTCCGCAGCCAGACCAAAACAAGGGATGGTTCCGGACCCGGCGCAGCCACCGCCGGGACGGCGGAGGATCTTGGCGGCGCTGGACCAGAGCGAGCAAGTCAGCCCGGCTGCTTTGCAGGGTGGCGAGGAGTTCGGCGCGGCTGGGGCGGGTGGGCTTCAATGTTTGTGGGTCAGACATTGGCGGTCTTTTTCCAGTTCCATTCGCGAATCGGGAAACAGCTTTCGCGCCAGGGGACGGCGGCCGAGCAAGAACAAGAGGGTTCCCAGGGCGAGATGAGCGATGCCTGCGGCCAGAGCGATCACCCACCAAGGGGTTTGGAGAAGGTGGGCGATGAGGGCGACGCCCCCCGAGAGGACCAACAAATAGCCGAGGCTAAGCGCCAGCACGGCGGAGCCCAGAAGAAAGAGCTGCCTGGCCAGCAACCCGCGGGCTTCCTCGGCCTCGAGAGCCAGGAGCTGGAACCGGGCATCGAGGTGCGACGCCACTGCGGTCCGGAAGGCGGCTATCCTTTGGAACAGACTCCGCTCGTCTACGGGAAAGCCGGTCACGGCCCGGCGACGCGGGATGAGGAGCGCGGGGCAATCTCCGGGGCCTGGTTTGCCATATAGAAAGGGGGAACGAACGCTGCGCGGGTTAATCAGCGCCTGAACAGGAGACCGAGGACAAAGCCGACGCCCAGAGCGGTGAGCACGGATTTCGTCGGATTGGATCTCACGTAGTCCTCCGTTTCGGCGATGAAGTCCTGGGCCTTGACTTTGGCGTCCTCCCAACCGGACTCAGCCAATCCCTTGACCCGCTGGGCCCGGTCTTCAGCCGCGTCGCGGAACTGCTGGGCCTTCGCGGCTGTGGCCGCCCGGAGTTCGTCTGCGGCCTGACGGACGTGTTGCCGTGCACTCTGCATATTGCGATGGACAGAGGATTCGGCAGTGGATTCAGCGGTCGATTCGGCGGGGGAAAAGGGATCGCTCATAGAGGCAATGGTGAGACTGGAGCGCGCGAGGTGATGTGCCCGGGCGCGATTCAGAAACAATCCCACAGATGGACCAAGAATTCAAGAGGCGACCGGGATCGAAGAGAGATCCGGGCAAGACTTATTTAATTTCGGGCTGGGCATCACAACCGGTGACGTCGAATCTGGTTTGCCGTAGCCACCGCGAACACAGAATCTTCATCGGTGGCGACCACGGCCAGCGGAGGGTCATCGGGAGCGCCGGTGCTGGCGACGGAGCGAATCGTTTCGCCGTCGATCTGGAAAAGCTCGAGGTGACCGGGAAGGGCGGCGATCACGGATCCTGACAGGGTAAACCCGGCCTGGAGTCCTGGCTCCGTCAGGGGGAGAGAATGGGGGGGACCCCATTGCTCGCGGAAACCAAAAAGGGCGACTCCTTGTTCCAGAACCGCAGCGACCCGGACCGGCGCGCCCGGCTGAGAGACGGTGAGATCGCGGATGGCGCCGGAAACGGACTCAAAGGAGATCTGATCGCGATAGTATCGGGCGAGCCGGTCGCCGAGTGCGAAGAAAAGCTGTCCCCGTGCATAGGCCATGGGAACGTAGTCGCCAGGGGCGGGCTCGGGCTGATGCGGCTCAAGCAGGCCTACGGAATGACTGGCGATGAGGTCGCCAAGCGGCGAGAAGGAATAGAGGACCAATTCGTCATCGTTTCGGAAGAGGACCCAGGCGACGCCCTGAGGAGTGAATGTCATTCCCAGAAACCCTTGGCGCTCGATCCAGCCAGGGTTTTCCCCGCGCAGAATCCTGGGAATGTCCGGAGTGGCGGGCAGGGCGGCAGACCAAAGGGATCCCGCCGCGGGCACGCTGAGCGTTTCCGGGTTGCGATCCCAAGCATAGGAGAATCGGGGAGAAGGGTGGTTCTGCAGGGGAGCCGGGGTCACGATCGACTGCGGCGATCCGGTCCAGGTGGATCTCAGGAGGGCAAGGGATCCTTCGGGACCGGAGCCCAAGCCGCAAATCCCGCTTCGGCCCCGGGGCAAAAATCGCGTCCAGCAGATCCGGCTTGGAAGATCGAGGCAATCGAGCAATGGCAACTGAGAGGAACGTTGGACCTTCCGGTTGTTCTGCGGATCGGTGAGGCGGTCGAGATAACGCGCGGCATCGCGCTGAAGAAGCCGGTCTTCTGGAGCAAGCTCGGAAAGGCTGCGCAGGAGTTGCTCGCGGAGTCCGGGCTGGAAACGGCGGAAAGAGCGCGCCGTCAGTTTCCAGGCGCAGTCGAGGCTGTGCTCGCGCGCCCCCCCATCGGGACAGCTTTCGGCGAACTGGGCCAGCAGGCGGACGAGGACAGGCGCCGACTGAGCTGGAGGCGATTCCGAGAGTTCTTCGAGGCGCCGTCCCAGTAAGTTCCAATCCCGGCTCCTCGCTCGCAGGCGCAATTCCTCGCGCAGGCAACTTTCCGCATCGCCACAACCAGGCCAGCGCTGTGACAACAGGGTGATGGCGTCGCTCCGGAGCTCAAGGTGAGTTTCGAGGATGTGCGCGGCCGCGATGAAATCCTGTTCGACGATGCAGCGGTCGACGGCGCGATGGAAGGCGAGGCGGGTGCGCCGGCGGTCGCCGAGCTGGCTCCAGGCGTTTGCGGCGGCGAGGTAGGCGTGCTGGCGCTCGAAGAGGCCGGCGGCTTCCAGCAGCAGACCGCCTTGGAACAAGCACTCAGCGGCTTCGCGAGGCTGTCCGAGATGTTTTTGATAGAGAACTGCGGCTTCGCGGTAGTGCTTGGCCTGACGCAACACCACAGCGGCGGCCTGGTAATCGTGGAGCAACTCGGCGTAGATGTAGGCGGCATGCGCGGGGCGTCCCCGGGACAGTTCGCGGTTGGCGGTCTGGCGGTAGGCTGAGATCAGTTCGGCGTGCTTCCGCCAATCGAGAACCCAAGTCGAGACGGAGGGCGGTTCCGGGGAAAGGCTGGACTCCGGACGGGACGGCGGGACCGGATCACCGGTTTTGGCTGGATGCCGTGTGTTTCTGGTGGCATGGCGCGCGGGGTTTGGCCGCAACGGGGGCATGCAATGCAGCGCCGCGTCTGGATCATGGCGCAGGTGGTGGAGGAGCCGTTCGAACTCCCGCTCCTTGGCCCGCTGCAGATCCAAGAGATGACCGCCGGCCCAGAGGCGCAGACGGCGCAGCCAACCCTGGGCCGAGTTGGGTATGGAGGATAGGTCTTCCCCGTTGTTCCAAGGTCGCGCGAGAGCCTCACCCAATGCGTGTTGAAGACGCTGCGACCAGGGCCCGGCTTTTTGACCCGGCATCGGAGGAGAATTGCCGAGCGGATGAGTTCCGCTCCGGCCTTCCCGGACGCTCAACGCTCGCTTGAGAGAGGTCAGCGCCGTGAAGCTGGGTTGTGCGGAGACGAAATGCGGCGGCGCCGGAAGGCCGGGGTGAGCGTGATGGAATCCGCCGTCGGACGCTTCAGGGAGGGCGAAGAGGTCGACAACAGCCATGCGCTGCCGCTCTTCGAAGGCGACCGCTCCATGCCGGGGATGGAACATCACCACGGGCCAGGGAAAGAGGCGATCCAATTCCCGGGGTTCGAGAGCGGCGTCGAGCGCGGCGCCGCAGGGAAGGAACAGGTTTCTGTCAGGGTAAGGCCGATGGTAGGGGAAGGCGTTCGAGATGGGCTGCGGCGCCCGATGGAGCGGAGGGATCACAAAAAGCGAGAGACCCGGAGAGGAGGGTTCGTCCGCGGGCATCCAGAACACTTCCCAGCCGTCGGGATCCGGTATGGAAAGAAGAGCCTTCGGGATGGATGCCGGGTTCGAGAGGGAAGGGAGCAACCAAGCCTCGGGTCGCGTCCGGGATTCGGATGACCGCAGGAGTTTCAACCCGATGTGGAAAGTGTGCGACATCTTTGTCAGGACGCGCCAGTCGAGGAATCGCCGGCCAGAAGAGGATGACTGAGTTCCGCCTCGTAGACGAGATCCAAAGCCCGCTCGACGCGCTGGAGAAGAACGCGACCGTGCGGGCCGAGCCGGAACGACTCCATGAGTGGGGAGCGGTCGACCGTGATGACAAAACCATTCAGAGGGGAGCGCGCCAGCAAGGGAAGCGAACGCAGCGACTGGGGCGCTGTGGCGCGGTGGGTGATGAGCACGGCGTCGCCGGCGCGACCGCCGGTGAGAGCAACGACTTGCTCGAGATAAGGTTCGGGAGACAGATGCGGATTAAGCAGGGAGAGCGCGTGGATCAATCCCGTCCGGCGAGAAAGCGTTAGTGGTTTGATCTCCTCCTGAAGGGGAGCGTAGATGCGGCAGGGGGTATGGGGAGGGGCGGCGGCGATGACGGCGAGCGCAACCGCCAAGGCGCGGAGCCGCGGCACGCCCCAGAGGCGGAGACCATTGTCCAAGAGGATCCAGCGGCCGAAGTCCGGCGCGGCGGGCGGGCGCTCGCGCCTCAGGTAGAGCGCCTCCCCCTGGGCGATGCGAGCGGCCAGAACGAGATCGTCGAAGGCCAGTTCCGTTGGCAGCAGCCGGTGCGGTTCACCGTGAGTGGCGAGGTCGCTGAATCCGCCGCAAGGGGAATACGCTGAGTCTTCAAGTTTTCTGGGGAGGCAGAGTGCGGCCGCGAATTCGCAGGCGAGCTTGGCCAGGCCGCCCAGGGCGGAATCTTCTTCGAGTCCGTCGAGGAGCCTTCGTAAGGAGACGGGATCCTCGCCTTCTACCGGAGCGCTCACAAGACCGTCGACTCCGGTGCTGGCGCGGAGCCGGAGACGGTCCCCAGTGAGTGTTGCGGGGTCTACCCAGAGAAAGGCGTCGAGGGGATTGGTCCCGCGGTTGCCTGGGAACGTGGTATTTGCGGCGTTGGACCGGCGCGGCGGGGGGCGGTAGCCGCGCCGGAGAAGGTCGAGGACCTGTTGGGATGCGGCGGGAGACAAGCGACCCGGCGCGTCTTCGAACACCATCTCGGCGAGCACGGCTCGAAGCGGGGCGTTGAATCCGGGTTCCTGGGCTAACAATTGAAGCCGTTCACTCACGGCGCGAAACTGGGCGCGCTGCGAGCGGCCCGGCGCGGGAAAAGGGCTCGTCGAGCCCTCAGGCGTCGATTCGGAGAGGCGCTCAAGGCTGCTGAGCGTCCTTAGAGCCGCGGAGTCGTCGCATCGTGTTAGAGAGATAAATGCGAGAAGGGCCGGAAAGGGAGGAAAGCCAAGGGGTTGAAGGCGATGCAAGATCGAAAGCAACTCCTCGTGGAAGGTGAGGGTCGAGCCTGAGTTCCAGACGATGGCGTCCTCTTCCCATCTCCAAAAGCGGGGACAGCGCTCTTGCAGGTAGTCTTGGGGGGAAAGCTCGGAAGAAGCGCCGCTCACGTGATCAGGACGGCTCCGTTTTTCCAGAGGAGCGGAGGGCAAGGTGTTCGCAAGTGAGCCGGGCGGCGCTGCGACTGGCTTGGACGAAATCTTCCAGGGAGAGGATCAAGGCGGGCCGGTCCGGCCGGAGCAAGGCGAAGGAAGCGGGCGGCAATCGAAAACGACGGGCGAGAGCTTCGGAGGTGACGTGCAGTTCCGTCATCCATCCGCAGGGCAGAGCGATCCGGCCGTCGAGATGAAAGGCCAATCCCGGGATCGCCGGGATGGGCGCGCCGAGGACCAAGACTTCGCCCTGAGCCGACGCGGCGAAGCGCAGCGGCGCGAGGCGAAGAGCGGGGGCTGATTGGCAGAAGCGGCGCCAGGAGTTCAAGGAGGCGAGGAGCAGATTGGGAGGCGCAAAGGGAGCGGGATCGGGAATGAGTTGAAGCGGGGCCGCGGGAGCGGGGCGATTCGGAGCGGACACCGGTTTTGTTAGGGTTGGGACAAGCCAGTCGCGCAAAGGGAACCAGGAGATTTCAGGAAGCCGGGCGGCGGGCAAGCGGGCTCCGGGGGGTGTGAGCCGGCCTTCGGGATCGAGGACGAAGCAGGCTTCGACGGGTATACGGCTCAGGACGGCCAGGGGAATGAGGGTCGTCCCCGGAATACCGCGCAGCCAGAGCCGGCCGTCCGCCGCTCCGGCCAACACTCCGGCAACGTTGCGCAGAGGAGCCAAGCGCGAGGGAGCGGTATCCGGGGCCAAACGCAGCGCCCAGGACAGCGAATGCTCTGACGGCGTTAGGCCGGATGTGTTTCCAAGTCCTTCCACAAGGCGTCAATGCGGTCCTGCAAGGCGTTGCGTTGTTCGTGGTTGTCGATCCACTGAGAGCGGCTGGCCAGCAAGGCGAGGCGATCGCGGAGAGCGGAGGCTCCCGCTCCATGGCCGGGAAGGGTTTCGAAATGACGGCGCAGTTCGTCGAGATGAGCGGCCAGCAGTTCCGGCGACACCGCGGCGACGTCCTGACTTCCCGGGTGATCGCGGGCGGGATCGGAAGTGGCTTCGGCGAGCGTTTCGTCGACCAGAGCCGCGAGGATCTCGATTTGATCTTCCCGGTCCCAACAATGACGCAAGACCCAGAGATCGGAAAGCGTGGCGACCAAGCGGCGGCAGAGCAGAGCGCTGGCGGCCAGCACGCGTTGCATCTTGACTGCGCGCCGATCCGAGAAGGCGATGCCGGTGCGCCGAATCCGCCGGATCAGGGCGGCATAGGCCGGTCTAACGGCATCGAGATCGACGCCGGGGATGCGGGCATTGATCAGCCGCACGTCATCGGTGCTGAGTGGGGATTCTGGCTGAGGATCCGGATTCTCGAGCGCCCAACCCGCCTGGAGCACGTCGTCGAGTTGATCTTCGGGGGCTTGTTCGCTGCGAACCCGGAGAAGGAAGCGGTCGAAGAGCGCACAGAGGGCTTCCTCGTTAGGCAACTCGTTGCTGGCGCCGACCGCGGTGATGAGGGGCAGACGGCGGAGTTCGCGACCACGGCGCAGGACCCGTTCGTTCAAGGCGCTGAGCAGGCTGTTGAGCACGGCGCTGTTGGCGTGAAAGAGTTCGTCCAGAAAGGCCAGGCAGGCTTCCGGGAGCATCCCTTCCGTGTTTGGGACGAGCACGCCTTCGCGGAGGCGGCGAATATCGAAGGGGCCGAAGATCTCGTTGGGTTCGGTGAAGCGGGTCAGAAGATAGGCGAAGGTCTCGCCGTGGAGCAGGTCGCCAAGCCGGTGAACGATGGCGCTTTTCGCGGTTCCGGGCGGGCCCAGGATAAAGAGATGTTCCGCGGCAACGAGCGCGATCCCGAGCAACTCAACGATCTCGTCTTTGCCGGCGAATTGACGTTTGAGCGGGTCGAGAACGAAGGCGCGCAGGCGGTCGGCCTGAGCGAAGCAGGAGGTGGTGGCGTCCTGGGTCATGCCGGAACAGCTAGAAGATGCCGGCCGGCGCGAGTTTGCCAAGTGCCGGCGTGAGTCCTTCGCGTCCGTATGAGCCCGCGGGGGCGGCGTCTGGCCGGGGGGCAAAGGCGTCGCGGCGAGAGGAACTTCGGCTATCGTGGCTTCGGCATGGTGCGCATATCCCAGCGGGTGGCCATACCCATGGAGGAGATCGAGTTGCGGTCCGTCCGGGCGGGCGGCCCGGGCGGTCAGCATGTCAACAAAGTCTCGACGGCGGTGCTGCTGCGCTTTGACATCGGGGCGTCCTCTCTCCCCGACCTCTACAAGGAGCGCTTGCTGCGCCGGACCGATCACCGGATCACTCCGGATGGGGTGGTGCTGATCCGCTCGCAGGAACATCGCAGCCGCGAGCAGAATCGCAGCGCTGCCTTGGAACGTCTGGCGGGTTTGATCCGTTCGGCCACGGTCGTGCCCCGCAAACGGCGCCCCACCCGTCCCACGATTCGTTCCCTGGCGGAGCGGCGCGAGGGAAAGCAACGGCGATC
>DATKCT010000039.1:0-37052 GCA_035513055.1 Verrucomicrobiales bacterium
CTGGTAGATGATGCGACCCACGATCATGGCCAGGGCACACTCCACCCAGGATTCGGCCCGCGAGTAGAGGATGCGGTGCAGGCCGAGTTGGCGGGCCAGCGAGAGGAGGGCCTGGCTCGCGCCATACTCCTTGCTCTGGAGCATGCGAAAGGCCTCGGGGGCATCCTCGGGAATGACTTCCTGGCGGAAGGCGCGTTGAAGCAAGCGGAGTTGCTCGAGTGTGCAGCCGGAGATGCGCCCATGCTGGCTGTGGCGGATCTTGCCGGTGGCGGCATCCCGGAAGGAGGTGCGCAACAGGCCGACGGGGCTCATGCGGGAGGTCTGGATTTCGAGGTGGAGATTGCCATGGAGGGTCCGCATGGCTAAGGAATATTGCATATCAACTGATAAATCAGGAAGTATTTCTTCTCATGCATAGCTACATTTTGCAGTCCAAAACGGCCCTGATCCTTGTTGTGAAGCGGCGGGCAGCGATTTCGGTCCAGTAAAATGCCTGCTTGAGCATCTCATCTTCTCTAATGGTTATGCAGGAATTACGGTGAGTGCGTCCGTGCGAGGCGATGTGCAGCGGTATATGGCGGATCAGGAGGAGCACACCGGAGGAAATCGTTTCGAGAGGAGTTGATTGAGTTTCTTCAGAAGTCCGGGATCCAATTCGATGAGCGGTACCTTGACTGAATGATTGGACCAACGAAGGAGAAGGCCGCGGGCTGGCACCCCTGCCGGGGTGCGGGTGATGGATAGACCGTCTCCGGCGGTCGCTGCGCGCCACCACCGGCTACAAGCTGTGATCCCTTCGGGATCACCGCGTCTTCGGCCTCCCGGGCAGGCCAGAAATGGAAAAACTCCAGGGGTGGGCACTCCTGCCCGCGAACTCTTGCGGCTCGACTGGCGGACAACGGTGTCCGCCGCCCGGCAGAGGATTCATCGGGCGCCGGAAATCCTCATTCCACTTCGGTTTCGGTGAGGATGGCGCGATAGACTTCCCGGGCATGTTCGTAGGCAGCCAGGGCATCCTCCATTTCGTTGGCGGCGATGAAGCGCTCCTTTTCTTTCCAGCATTGATCAACGCCCTGGAGACACCATTCCGCACTGCGGCGAGAAGCGCGGACGGGTTGGTTGTCGACGAGGACAAAGACTGGGTTTGTGTGAGAAGAGGGAAGAATCCGCGCCGCGACCCAGGAACTGCGCTCGATGGGGATGTCGAAGGTCAAGTGCTGGGTGGTTCCGTCGGCTTCGATCTCACGGCGGGCCTTGGGATAGCCGTTGACGATAATCTCGACCGGAACTTTTCGGGAATCGCCAATCCGGGACCGTTCGACGTGCCAATATGGCTGTTGTTGGTAGGGACGGTCACGCAGGCCGGGCCGGGGCTGGGGATCGAGCAGGGCGGCGGCATCAAGGCTCACCGTTACGGTCGAAGGCGAGGCGAGCCGCAGTTCGCTGCCGTTTTCACCCATGGCCACATCGCCGGCGCGGAAGTCGAGGAGATGACTCCGTCCGTCGCCGACGTAGTTCCTTCCTGCAGAGATTCCTTCGCACCAATCGTCGTAGTTGAGAGGACCATCGAGCTTTACATAGGAACGGCCAAGGCCGACGCGCTCGCCGTAGATGCAGGGGAAATCCGTTTCCCCGCTGATGCGGGTGCGGAATCCGCAGTTCAGCGTGTGATACCAGATATTGAGTTCCCAGACGTAGGGAGTGTCTACGGTGGAAATAAAATCGACCGCGGGCACGGTGATTTCTCCGGGGCCGGGCACTTCGTGGGTGACGTCGACGATGTATTCGTTGGCGCCGATGCCGCTAAAGGGAGGGACGATATAGTTCGGCAACTCATCCGAATTGACTTCCAAACCCCATCCCGAGTGAGCGGGTCCGGCAATGGCGCCCTGCTTTTGAGCCCAGCGAAGGGTGTTGAGGCAGAGGGTGGGCCAATGGTGCATGGAATCGCCGCCTGGGTAGATTTGTTCCTTAAGCCGGAGCAGACAGAGGTGTCCGGACTGATGAGACCCGAAACCGGAGACCTCGACGTCGTAGCGCAGAAGATAGGGATACACGGAGACTGGGTCATCCAGGCCGGTGAAGAACTGCTTCTGGTAGTCGAAACAGGGTCCCCAGGTCAGGTTGGCGCCGATCTTCAGATCCTCACCGACGCAGTGCCGGATCATGTCGGCGGCGTGGACGCCTTCGCTCGGTTTGGTGAAATGAGCGCAGCCAGCGGCGTGGATATGGTGGTCTCCGGACCACCAACCGCGGGCCGCCGGGTCGATCCAGCGGCGAAGGGAAAAGTCCAGCGCCATGTTTCCATCTTCGATATGCACGGCGCGAGATTCGGGCAGCGATTCCGGACCCCGGGACACCTGGAAGGTGTAGGAACCACTAGGAAGGCGGACCGATTCTCCATGAGACCGGTAAATTTGAGGGTGAAAGTGGAAGTCGGGCGGCAGGCGCTTGGACTGAGCCGGGTAGACCCGGCCCATGGCATCCCGGATCTCGAAAGCCGCCGTGGTGGGCTGTCCACGGTCGTCGCTTACCGAGAGCCGGACCTCGTGAGCTGACCGCGAATCGAAAAGAAGGTCGACCTCATTGCGAAACCCGAGATCCTGGGTGCCTTGGCCGACGTCGAAGAGGAGCTTTGCCTCCCTGCGTCCCGAATCGCGGGAATAGAGTTCCAGGATCCGGTACTCGACGGCGAGGCCGCTGAGTCCCGGCTGGAGCGGGCGATCATCGAAGGTGTCCAGATCGAGCCATCGGTTGCGGATCTGGTCCGGATCGGAGCCTGCGTGGCTGACGGCGTTGGGGCTTTGGGCCCGTAGCGGCGCGGTGACTCCGGCTTCATTGTGCACTTTGACGAGGAAGACGCTCCAGCCAGTCTCGGTGAGTTCAGGTTTCGCGGCGCCGGCGGCCGCTTTGACCCGGGATTCGGGGTTGATGTGCACCCCCACCAGGCAATAGGGGTCCAGAACTTCCTGGATCATACGGACCGCGTCGCCTTCATTAGGTTGACGGGCGGCATCTTCCAGGGCGCGGAGTCCGGTTTCCGGCAACGGGCGGCCGAGAACTTCGAGGGCCTGGGCGACTCTTTGCGCCTGCGCCGACAAAGGCTGAGCTTCCACGGTCTCAATCAATGGGAGCGCGGCACGGATGGGAGGCCCGGCGAAACTCAGGAAGGAAACCGCTGGCGCAATGGCCAGGATCAAGGGGCGGAGAGATGTCTTCATGACGGGAATAGGGTTGGCTGCGACGGGATCGATCCGTCGCGGCCGTATGCCGTCATTGATCATGACGGAGCGAATGGCGACGGACCAGCCTGAATCGTGGAAAAACCGGCTTTGCATGGGGCGTTCTATTTGTTGGGATGCCACCATGAAGACACGGGCTGGGCGTAGAGGATTCTTAGCCGCGTCGGCTGCGGCGGCATGGGGTGGGTTGGCGGCTAGATTGGGGGCGGCGGAGCCGTTTGCGCGGCCGGGCCGTCCTTCCTTTCGGTTGAGCCTGGCGGCATACTCCTTCCGGGACAGTTTTCGAGATCCGGATAAACTCGATATGTTCCGGTTTGTCGATTACTGCGCGGAGCAAGGGATTCCCGGCGCGGAGTTGACCAGTTATTATTTTCCGGAGGACGCGGACGAAGCTTACTTTTTGAAGCTGCGGAGATACGCCTACCTGCGCGGGATCGGAATCAGCGGCACGGCGGTGGGCAATAACTTTGCGTTGCCCGAGGGGGAGGAGCGCGACCGGGAGATCGCCGGCGTGAAAGGATGGATCGACCGGGCCGCGGTGTTGGGCGCTCCGCACATCCGGGTTTTCGCCGGGCGGGCGCAAGGGGCCGGCGAAGCCGAGGCGCGCAATCTGTGTGTGAATGCATTGGAGGAGTGCTGTGACTATGCCGGGAAGAAGGGCATTTTTCTCGGGTTGGAAAACCACGGGGGAATCGTGGCGGAGGCCGATGGGCTTCTCGAGATTGTTCAAGCCGTGCGGAGTCCGTGGTTCGGGGTAAGTTTGGACACGGGCAACTTCCATACGACGGATCCTTATGGAGATTTGGCGCGCTGTGCGCCGTATGCCGTGAACGTCCAGGTGAAGGTGGAGATGCGGGCGCGCGGTGGGGAGCGGGAGGCGGCCGATATGGACCGCATCGCGGGAATCTTGCGCGCGGCAGCCTATCAGGGCTATGTAGCGTTGGAGTACGAAGCGGAAGAGGATCCCTGGGTAGCGGTGCCGCGCCATCTGAAGGAACTGGCCGCTGCGTTAGGGTGAGCGGAGGTCTCGTCGATCCGCATGGCTCGACCGGCTGCGCCAGGCGCGCGCCGCCTCGCGGCAAAACGCTGTGAGAAGAGCGGGTTAGGGAAGGGTCGCGCCGACGCGAAAGCGAAAGAAGCGGGCTGGAGGATTCTCATCTTGGGGCGGCGTGAAGAGCCAGCCGTGGGCGGAGGTCTCGCCGGCGTCCGCGTCATTGAGGATCCCCTGATAGTGGATCTGGTCCGGCGGCAGGTCGCTCCAGCGCGTCATGTTGGTTGAAGATTGGAGGACGGGACGGACCCCTTCGAGCCCACTGCGCATTTGGAGGCGGAACTGCAATTGATTGCCGCCGGGAACCTCGACCGGATGGCTTGCCGGGGGCGGGCCAGGATACAAAGGATCTCCGGCGGAGACAAACTCCCAGAGGTTAGTCAGTCCGTCGGCGTCGGGATCGTCGAGTGGACCGCGGGCGAGAAAGCCGTCAGGAAAGTTTTGCTCGCTCCAAGAGGCATAGGCTTGGGAAACGGTGAGGCCGCTGCCGGGTTGTTCACCGGGCAAGGATAGCCGCCAGGAATCGGGGTTGGCGGGGTCCGGAGCAGAATAGGGGTCGGCCAGCACGAGAAACGGCCCATCGCCGTCGGCAGCGCTCGGCCAGGGGTCCTTGTCGTCGTAGGAAAACTGCAGCACCGGCGCTCCGTCGCCGAGCGTGAAGGAGACGCGTTCGCCGCTGTTGGACAACCGGCCTTCGTATTGGCCCGCGATGAAGTGTGCGGTGCCATAACGTTCTTGAAAGGCGGGAATGTTTTGCACGATGAAGACGCGTTGTCCAGGCTGCAGATCGGTTAGGGATGCGTGGGAAAAATCAAAGGAGACGCCCTCGGAAATGCGAAGGCCGGAGAGATCGACGGGCCGGTGGCCAGCGTTGAGGATCTCGAGGAACTCGAAGAGATTGGCGTCGTGGAACTGCAGTTCCTGTTCGGAGGGGCTAGGCGCAGCCGGATGATAGTCAAAGCGAGCCAAGACCAAGTTGGCCGCCGAGGGATCGTCAAAGCCGATCAGGTAATCGGCCCGGTTCAGGGGAGACCAATCGTTTTCGCGGCGAGCGCGGGTCAACACCGAAACGCGGCCGGAGAGCGGGACTGGCTCGCGATAAAGCCGGGCGGAAGGCGAGGGTAGTCCATCCGGGCCCCGGGGATCGGATCCGTCGGTAGTGAAAAGGATGTCTCCGGGATCGAAGATCGAGCGCCGGAAAAGTTCGAGTTCAAAAGGTTCCTCGAACTTGCCCGAAGACGCGCCAAAGGCGGGGGGAGCGATCAGAGAGACCCAACCTCTCTGACGCATTTGATCGAGCACGATCCGCGTGCGCCGGGGAAAGAAATCTTGGTTGAGCCGGTCGAGTTCAGCCTGCCACTGGCGGTCGCGGGTCCAGCTTCTATTTCCCCAGCGCGCGGTTTCCGCCACAATGGAAACCCGGATTTGTTCGGCGCGATAGTTGTAGATGGCGGCGACGCGCCCGGGAGTGAAGATGCCGTCGTTCTCGAAGTGCAGGTAGATCCGGTCGGCCAGCAATTGCCGGAAGGCGCCATGGCGAAGGAGACGGGTAAAGAGGCTTTCGGGGCCGGCCCGCCCAAGGTTGTTGTCGTCGGTGCGGCGCAACACGATATCGGCGTCCCAACTGATGAATTTGAAGCCTCCCGAGCCGGGAAGCAGGGGGCCGCCGGCGGTCCAATTCTGGTTGGGATTCCAATCCCAGTCGTTGCCGGCGTAATAGTTGAGCAGCATGTAATCCAGGTAGTTCTCGATGTCGACGCGCTGGACGAAGTCTGGGTAATTGTCGGCGGCGGCGATCATCGCGGTCCAGGGCGCCATGTTGCTGTTGCCGGTGGGTTGGCCCCGGTTGGTGGCGAGATAGGCGTCCTCGTCGCCGCCCAAGTAGGAGGCGAAGAAGGACCGGTTTGGCCGCTCCATGAGTTGGAAATGTCCCGAGTAGACGCCGTTGAAAAAGACCTGCACCCAACGGCCGCGAAGGGATTCGTGGCCCATGGCCAGTTGCATGTCGTTCATCCAACGGTTTCTCAAGTACTGAGCATTGCTGGGTAGCTGTTGGTTGCTGCCCAAGTAGAACACGGAGTCGTGGGATCCGCTGCGCAACTGAAGTTGATCGAACTCCTCGGCTGAAACGCTGGTGAAAGGGTGGCCGTGGTAAAGAGGGTAACGGAGCTTGGGTTCTCCGTAGCTGCGCCGGAAGTAGAGCCGGATGTTATTTTTGGGGTGATTGGCGAGGCTGTGTCCGCCAACGAGTTTGGCGGCTCCGTTGATTTGGAATCCAGGGACGCCGGCCGGGTCGATGAACTCGATCGAGGTGAGGTTTTCGCGAGTGGCGACCAGAGCATCTTCATGACTGACCAGGGAAACGGTGGGGTGGGCCATGAGAGCTTCGCGGACGAGCGGACCGTAGACCGGATCCTCGACAATGCCGCGGTGCATCACCGGCTCTTGCACTACCGAGTCGAGCGCGAGGTAGGAAGCCGTCTCAAGCGGCGAAGTAATCCAACCGGTGCGTTCCGCGACCGCTCGGACGATGGTGGTCTCCTCAATGGCCAGGGGACCGGTGTAGGTCAGGGCGGTGAAGAGCGAGGGAACATTGCCGTTGAGAGTGTAACGAATGCGCGTCTCCGGAGTCTCACAGCTCAGTGCGAGTTGCGCCGGCGCATCGATCCAACCGCGGGGAATGCTGAAGCGCACCGGTTCCACGATGCCGGCAGCGGCGAGCGTCGTGTTGGCCGCGCCGGGAGTCGGTTGAGAGAAATAGGCAAAATGCTCCGTCTCCGGCACGCGGCCATAAGAAATGTCGCGGGCGAGGGGAGGAAATCCGGGATCCCATTCGTCGGCGATGGTGAGACCATCGGGTTCGACCAGGGCGACATATTCGCCCTCGACGGCGAGACGGATGAGGGCATGAATTTCCGGGTTGAAGATGTTGGAGTTGGTTCTCCCCGAGCAATGGACGACGAGGTAGCCTCCCGGGGGGATGGTTCCGCCGGGGAATCGCCACTTCGTGAGATTCTCAGGATCGTCGGTGAGGCCCCAGCCCTCCAAGTGCACTGGAGTTCCGGAGGTGTTGTGAAGTTCCACCCAGTCATTGTACTCTCCGTCGCGATCCGCCAGTGTGGAACCATTGTCGGCGAGGACTTCGTTGATGCGAACCACGGCTCCCGCTGTGCCCGCCATCGTGCTGGCGAAGGCGGAACCAAGGAGGACGCTGACGAGCGGAAACCGGGACTGGAGCGACATGGCGGCGAATTCAGAGGATCATAGACGGGCCGGGGCCTCGAGTCCATCAGCCGTTGACAGCTCCAGCAGGCGGGAGTGTCCGGCGGACAGGGAAGGGTGTCGCGAGCGGCGCGGCGTTTTTGTTTGCCGGATTGCGGCCCGCGCGTAGAGCATGGTCGAGAGCATCAATCTACTGGATGTCCGCCGCCCCTGTCCTTTTGCTGCATCCCCACGACGATCTGGCCGTGGCGCTCCGTGACCTTGCCGCCGGAGACAGCGTGCCGGTCGGCGGCGCGGAGGTGGTGCTGCGGGCGCCGGTGGCCGCCAAGCACAAGTTCGCCCTGCGCAACTTTCGGAAGGGAGAAACGGCCAAACTCTACGGAGTCACCGTTGGCCGGGCCGTGCGAGACATCGCCCGGGGGGACTGGATTCACACCGGGAATCTCGAGCACGCCACCCAAGGCTGCGCGGTGCGGGAGGCCCGCTGCGAGTGGATTCCGCCCGGCGTCAGCCGCTGGGCGGGGGCGACCTTCGACGGCTACCGCCGCCGCGACGGCCGGGTCGGAACGGCCAATTACTGGATCGTCGTTCCATTGGTGTTTTGTGAGAATCGCAATCTCCTGACCATCCGGGCGGCTCTTCTCGATGCCTTGGGCTACTCGCGGGCGGGTCCTTATCAGGCCTTTGCTCAAGACCTGATCCATACGTGGCGCAGCGGAGGCGGTCCCGAAGCCTTGGCCGCGCTGCGACTCCGCGATAGCGGACCCAATGGACCCGAATCCGGCCGGCGGCCCCTTTTTCCCGGCGTCGATGGCCTTCAGTTCTTGCTGCACGAAGGCGGATGTGGAGGCACTCAGGATGATGCGCAGGCCTTGTGCGGATTGTTAGCCGGATACATCACTCATCCCAACGTGGCGGGCGCCACGGTCTTGAGTCTGGGTTGTCAGCATGCCCAGATCGCACTGATCGAGAGAGAGATCGCTTTGCGCGAGCCGGGTTACGATCGCCCCTTCCTCGTCTTCGAGCAGCAGAAGTCGCGCTCGGAACGGAACATGATGGAGGACGCCATCCGGTCGACCTTCCTGGGAATTGCCGGTGCTGGCGACAGCCGCAGGGAACCGGCCGGCCTCGAGCGGCTCATCGCCGGGATGGAATGCGGCGGTTCCGATGGGTTCTCAGGGATCTCCGCCAACCCCGTCATCGGCGCCGTCGCCGATCGTCTGACGGCGCTCGGCGCCAGCGTGATTCTGTCCGAGTTTCCCGAACTCTGCGGGGTCGAACAGGAATTGGCGGATCGCTGCGTCACGCGCGAACTGGCGGCGCGTTACCTGGATCTGATGGCGCGTTATCAGGAACGCGCGGTCGCGGTGGGTTCCGGATTTCATCAGAATCCTTCTCACGGAAACATTCAGGACGGTCTCATCACCGACGCAATGAAGTCGGCGGGCGCGGCGAAGAAGGGAGGAACAGCGCCGGTGACGGACGTCTTGGATTACCCCGGATGGATCACCCGCCCCGGGCTAACTTTGCTTTGTACTCCTGGAAACGACGTGGAATCGACGACGGCAATGGCGGGGGCCGGGGCGAATCTGATGTTCTTCTCTACGGGGTTAGGCACACCCACCGGAAACCCGGTGACGCCGGTGATCAAGATTTCCACGACCAGCGAATTGGCCAAGCGGTTGCCGGACATCATCGATTTCGACGCCGGTGCGGTGATCCGCGGCGAGCGCAGTCCGGACGAACTCGGCGGGGAATTGTTGGACCTGTGCATCGCCGTCGCCAGCGGGCGCGTGCAACCGGCCGCCGTGCGTCTTGGGCAGGCGGATTTCATTCCGTGGAAACGCGGCGTCTCATTATGATGGGCAAACGGTTGGATGGAACGCGGGCGATCGTCACTGGAGCGGGATCGGGAATCGGCGCTGCGATCGCTCTCCGGCTGGCTCAGGAGGGAGCTTGGGTGGGGATTGCCGAGATTGACCCGGCGAAAGGCGCGGCGACGCTCGAGAGGATCGCCGAAAGCGGCGGGTCGGGAGCGGTGTTGCCCAGCGATGCGGCGGATCGAGAATCTGTCCGGGCGGCGGCGGCGGATGGACAGCGGGAAGGCGCGATCGATATTTTGGTCAACAATGCGGGGGTTGCTCATATCGGAAACCTTGAGCAGACCACGGAGGAAGAGTTTGAACGCTTGTTCCGGGTCAATGTCTGTGGAGTCTTTCATTGGATGCAGGCCTTGGTTCCGGCCATGGCCGGGCATGGGCGGGGTGTCGTGCTGAATATGGCCTCCATTGCCGGCGAGGTCGGCATTCCCGATCGCTTCGCCTATTCGATGACCAAAGGAGCGGTGATCAGCATGACCTTGTCAGTGGCCTGCGATTACGTGCGGCGCGGTGTCCGCTGCAATGCGATCTGTCCAGCCCGGGTGCATACGCCATTTGTCGATGAGTATTTGCAGCGGCATTATCCGGACAACGTGGAAGAAATGTTTGAGCGCCTTTCCGCAACACAGCCTGTGGGACGGATGGCCGGGCCTGAGGAGATCGCGGGGTTGGCGGCGTATTTGTGTTCGGATGAGGCCGCATTTGTGACTGGGGCTGTCTACGATATCGACGGCGGCTTTGTCCGGTTGAGACCCTGAGGGTTGGCGGCTTCGTGGCGTATGAGAAATCCGGGTTGAACCCTCGCCGCCGCCTGACGCAGGTATTTCCGGCTGCGGGCGAGGGCCAACCTGCCGCACCCAAGGAGTTGCCCTTTGCGGATTCCGGCGGGAGCTTGATGGCCGATGAAAACCCGGGCGATTTCTTTTTCCTTCGTGTTCTTGATGACGGCGCTTATTGTCTGCGCGCAAGAGGCAACCCTGGTTCTCGAGCGAGAGGAGAATCGGATTGTGGCGCGGACGGCGCAGGGGCCGGTTGTGGCGGAATACCGGCTGCAGGCCCCACCCGATGCGGGTCTGACGGTGGAGAGTGGAGGATTCTTTCATCCGCTGAGCACGCCGGGAGGCGCAGTGGCTACGGACTTGGCTCCGCCCGACCATCCCCACCATCGCGGCGTTTTTCTGGCTTGGGTGGAGATGCACGGGACCAAGGACGCCGATTTTTGGGGCTGGGGGGAGCATGCCCCGGTCCGCGACCGGCGAATCGTGCATCGGGAAGCGGAACTGCTGCAGGAAAAGGGAGCTGCTCTGCGATTCCGGGTCCGCAACGCGTGGGAAGCGGAAGGCGAGGAGTTGGTGAAAGAGGTGCTGACGGCGACTCTTCGGGCGGGGTCGGAAGCCAACGTGTTGGATTTGGAGTATGCGATCACTCCCGCCGCAGATCTGACCTTGTCCCGTTGGGCTTTCAGCGGGTTTTGTCTGCGCCTGCGGCGCGACGGCGATTTGACGCTGTTTTCTCCAAGCGGAGTCGAGGAGCGGCCTAACCCATCCCACGTCGATCCGGAGTCCGATTGGCCGGACGCGGCCTGGTATGCGGGAGAACTCAAGCTGGCCGACGGATCGGTGATCGGCGCGGCGGTGATCAATCATCCGGGCAATCCGCCCACGCTTTGGCATAACCATCGCGATGTGAGGATGATCAATCCCTGTATTGTGGCGCCTGCGGAAGTCCGGTTGAAAGGGGGAGAAGATCTGAAGTTGCG
This sequence comes from Verrucomicrobiales bacterium, assembly GCA_035513055.1. Taxonomy (GTDB): domain Bacteria; phylum Verrucomicrobiota; class Verrucomicrobiia; order Verrucomicrobiales; family DEV007; genus DATKCT01. The sequence goes on from DATKCT010000039.1 coordinate 11,155, forward strand.
TTACCGGGTGGCGACGTTCGATGGCGCGGTCCGGCCCGGACTTCTGAACCGCCTGGCCGCGGAATGGCGAGCGGAATAGATATCGCCCTACGAAGGGGATTGAAGTTTTAGCGGAGAGGGGTGCCGCTCGAGCCGTCCGGCGGCGGCTTCACCGGTCTGTCCGGAGTGCGATCGGGGGACCTTTCGTCGCTGCGGTCCGGCCGGTTAGGCCGCATGGGGCGGCGAGGGAATGGCGAGGGCCGATCGAGCCTGTCCCGGAGATCCGGAGGCGGCGCAGGCGGCTGGATTGTGGAATCAAACTGACGCAGTTGGGCTTCGATGAGGCGTCTTTCCCGGTCCGTGAGCGCGCGTTTCGCGGGAACTCCGGCGCGGGAGATGGCGCCGGTCTCGAAAGGATTGACTACGATGCTCCGTTCCGTTCTTTTCGAGGTGAGCCGGACCTTACCTTCCACGACGGTGACACCCATGGCGTCAGGCCCTCCAACCTGCAGAAGGAATTCGGTGCCTTCCACTCCGGCGACCACGCTTTCCGATTCGATGCGAAATTTTCCGTGAATCCGCGCGAGAATCTTTCCGAATTCGACCCAGAGAGAGTGGATCTCGACCTTGGTATTAGGGAGCATGATGATCTCATGCCGGCCGTCGAACCAAAGAATAGCGGTCGAACGGCCGCCGGTTTGGACGGAATCGTCTGTCTGCAAGGCCATGCCTGGATTGACCGGAATCCGAGCGCCTTGACGGAAGACCGTCACTCCCGATTCCGGGCCGGGGACGTCGCGATTATCGACCAGGGTCCTGCTGAGTTCGACGCCGGCACAGCCGCTGAGTGCTGCGAGAGCCCCGGCGACAAGGCCGAGAACGATCCTTCGCGCCCCCCCTCCGGGCGGCCCCAAGGGACTGATTCCGGCTCCAGCATTCATGAGAACCACTTTCTCCTAATCACGCCCACGGCCCAGAAGGATAAGGCGAAGGCGAGAAATCCGTCAAGCAAACTGAGCAGAATGCGGAACTGGGCGTAGCAATACATTGCGAGGAGGAAATAGGCCAGGACAAGGGAGGCCAAGGTTCCAGCGCGCCAGAGGAACCGGAATCCCAACAAGCGGGTCCGAATGAAGGCTCCGAGGAAGTAGCAACCCAGGAGCAGCGCGAGTTTCGTTAGGAATCCGGGCTCGCGAATCGGTTTGGCGTGCAGCAGAGCGTTGAGGGCATCGGCATGGAGTTCGACTCCATAGCGGGCCTGGGGCCGCAACCGCCAGACGACCTCGAACTCATCCTGAGGCAATGCGTGACCGATCAGGACGACCTTGCCTGCAAATGCGCTTAGAGGCTCTGTCCCTTCGCCGAGAAGATCCTCGTACCTGTAGGTTGTGGCGCGGTTCCGGATCAGCGCCAAGGGCGAAAGGTCCAGGGCGAGTCCGGCGTAGGTGTCGCCTCGGGCGATGACGGGACAGGCCTTCCGCGTGTGTCGCACCGGCCAAGCGAGATCGAAGCAGGGAAAAACCGTGGTCCCTGCGCCCTCCGGCGGCGGAGGCAAGTGCACACGCACTTCGCGGTCGTAGAAGTTCAGCTCGACGGCGTTGGGTTCGCCGGCGTCGCCGCCGCGGTGAGCGATGTAGCATTGCAAAGCCAGGGAGGGAATCGTGATCCGTTCGTTGTTTTCGCCCCGCTTGACGATAGCGAGAGGCGCCGAGGCGGCGTAACCGAGCTTGCGGTCAATGCACAAGGCTCCCCAGCCGCTGGCGGCCTCGAGAAGCTTTTCCGCGATACGCGGTTTGCCTTCGCCATATGCGCGCGCGCCTAGCAGGACTGCGGTTCCCTGACCTTGCGCCTCCGTGATGGCCTCGGCGAAATCCTCGTCTGCGGCGGTGTCCCTTTGGAAGAAGAAGTCGAAGGCGACCACAGCGGCGCCGCTTTCGGAGAGGCGAGCGAGAACCTGGGCGTGGTGGCGGCGCCAGAAGGCGTAGTTTTCAAAGGGCTCGCCCACTTGGCTCCGGGTTTCCTCGTCGATCAGGACCAGGGCGATCTGGTCGCTGAACATTTTGCCCGCGAAGAGATCTCCCACGCGAACGGTCAGCATTTCGGCCTGGGTTTGCAGGCCGAAGAAAACCCGGTCCATAAGTCCTACCCAACCCACGAGGAACATGCTCACAGCCAAGCAAGCGGCGGCGAAGAGGGAAGTCCGTTGAAATCGAAGCCTTCGTTTCAAAGCCTCCACCGCTCCGTCCACGGTGGATGGCGTGTCAGGATCGAGCGCTTCCCGGAGGGCGCTGATGAGTTGGTCCACCTCTTGGAGGAAGCGTTTATCGTGCAACTCGACCCCGAGGCAGCGACTCAACGGCCGCATCGGTTCCGGGAGATCCTCTTCCTTGGGCACGATGGCTCCCTGGACGAGCACAGGAACGACGCGCACCCCTCGACGAAGCGCCGTTGAAATCTCCACTCTGACGAAATCCTCAGCGTTTTCCAGCCGCGGTTTCCCATCCTCGCCGGTAATCGTGAGCCACTGACGTCCGATCAGCGCCAGGAGAATATCACATTGACCAACCGCTTCTTCGATCGCGGCGACGAAATCCACGCCCGGTTTGATCGAGACGACATCGATGAAGATGTCCTTCTCAGGGAAATGACGGCACAGCGTCGCTTGAAGCGCCTGGGCGTAAATGGCGGTGTCGTCGCGCCGGTAACTGATGAAGATTTTGGCATTCATTCCGAGAGAGGCGCGGTTTCTCCGGCAAAAGGAATCATCTCAGATGCGGGGCGAAAGAAAAACGGAAACCCTGCGGCCCTCACTTTGGGGACTGTGCTTTCGGCCGTGTCGTGTTCCGGGGGCAAAAGCTCGATTCCTCTCGCTCTGAGCGGTGGCGCCGTTTGGCGGAGGCTCCTGCGCCGGGCGTGATGGGGCGTCGCGCCGCGGGGCCACGAGACAGTGGTGTTGTGGTCCAACCCGCCCTGAGAAATGCGGGCAAGGGAACTGAGAGCGCGGAATAGGCGCATTCGAGCTGGAGTTCAGGGGCAATCTGCACTATAAGGATGCCCGTGAAAGCCCTCGAGCACGCCCGGAGTTCTCTTTTATATTTTGTGAAGCCTTCGATGCCGGTCTGGATCGCCGGCGCGTGTCTGATGACCGGGGTAGGGCGAGATCCCTTGGCGGCGCAGGAGTTCAGCGGGAAAGTTGTGCTCGAGAATTTTCAGACGAAGGCGCCTGGACCGCTCGAACCCATTGTGGTGTGGAAGTGGACGCCGGAGCAGACCGCCGCGGCGAGCACGTATTCATCCCGGGCCATCCGGGAGGACGCGAACACGGGGAATCGCTACCTGGAAGTATCCATGGAGCCAGACATCCCGGCGGCGCTCTTTACGGGACCATTCGACGGATTCGCTGTGTTTTCCCTGGGCGATGGTCTATTGCCGCCTACGGCCGATCTGGTGCGGTTCCGCGTTTGGGTGATGCAGGGGGTATGCAGCCTGAGCGTGGGGAGTCCAACCGTCTACTTCGGCAACAGCGATGCGTTTACGCGTCCAGTGGAATTGGAAGAGGGAGGCGATTGGGTCACAGTCGCAATGCCGCTGAACCGGGATTTGGTGCGGAATTTCCGCCGGGCTGGGTTCAGTCTGCAGGCCACCACGATCCATTACTCCCGATGGATTCAAGAACCGATGAGTCTGATACTGGTGAGGCCGGGCGTTCCGGTCCGGCTCGGGATCGACGATGTGGAGTTGGTTTCGTTAGGGGAAGGACGGCCATGGCCCCAGTTCGCCCCGACTCAGGTCGAGAAACTGAGCGTGATCGCGGGATTCGAGGCGCCGATCGATTTCAGCAGAGCCTTTACCTTTACTCATTTCGGTTCGGACTACCTGGCTTCCTGGAATGAGCTGGATCCGCACTACGATCCCCCCCGGCTCAGTGTGGTTGCGGTCGAGCCTGACGGAACAGGGAAGGCATTGGAGATCCGCCACCGGGGGGTCGAGGAGCGTTCTTTCACGGGCATTCGCGGTTTCGCTCCAGCAGCCGCCAACGCAGTCGAGTTTCGGATGCGGGTCGAACATCCCGGCGGACTGGCGCAGCAATCCATTGATTTCCTTGCTTACGCGGCTCCCGCTGCGGAGCGTGGAGACTTTCCTTGGGAAGCCCTGAGTTATCCGCCGCCGGATCCGGTGGGGAACGGCTTTGATTACGACTTCTCCCAACAGCGGCTGGGCTCGCTGTCGCACGCCTTCTATCATGCCCGGCGGGCTCTTCCGCGAGGGGAATGGACCACGGTGATCATTCCGTTCTCGGATTTCGCTTCGGCTTATGGAGCTGGGGATCTGAAGAGCCGGCATCTCGGACAGGAACTGCTCCGAGGGGAGGAGATATTTGCGGTCGGTTTGACTCCCTCTTACCGGCAGCGGTCTGCGGAAAGCCGGATTCTCATCGATTCGATAGCTTTTGTCCGGACTCCAGGGACTCCGTCGAGTTTGCGGTCTTTCGCCCAGCCGAACTGGAGTTATGGTCCGGCGACGCCGCAGCCTTTTGACCTCTGGTTGGAGCAGTGGTTCCCGTTGAATACGCTGGCGGATTTGTCGCTGGAACCTACTTCCTGGGGCAGGGCGGCGGACCCGGACGGCGATGGTTTAGAGAACTTTCGCGAGCACGCATTGGGTCTGAGCCCGTTGAACCCGAACGCCAAACCACCGGTGGACGGATTTCTGCTGGAAGACGACGGCATCTGGTATCCGGCGCTTCGATTCCGGAGGGATCCGGCGGCGCGCGACGTGCGTTACGTCGTGCGAGTGGGTTCGACGCTGGACCGTTGGCAGGCGGGACACAGTTATGAGGGCGAGCAGGTTTTCCCCGGCGCCGGGCTCACCGAAGAAACGGGGCGAGAGACGGAGGACAGCGGGTTCGAATGGCTGACGGTGCGATCCACCAATCCGGTAGGCGCCGCAGATCCGCCGAGAGGATTTCTCCGGTTGGATGTAGAACGAGTTGTGGCCCCCTAACCCGTTTTCATGGGCATCCACAGGCTGCTCACCCAGTCGCGAGCGCGAATCGAGTTGGAAACAGCAGCGCAGCAACCGCCTGAGATCCCTCTTTCCCGGCGACTGGAAGGAGGGTTATTTCCGGTGGCGCAAAAATGAGGCGCCGGAAAGCGCCGCGGGACGGTGACCGCCCAGCAGCGGGGTTCAGGCTTGTGACAGTGGGCTAATCTTTCTTCGGGACCGGGAGATCCGGGAGTTGGACGCGCACCATGTCTCCCTTGGGATCCAAGTTCTCGTTGAGCTGTTCTTCAGCGACTGGATCAGACTTGACCCCGCTTTCCGGCACGTCCAAGCCCGCGGTCCAGACGATGGCGTTGAGCACGAGCGTGCGGAACTCGTCGATGGCCCAGTTGTAATGCCAATGACCTCCGGTGAAGCCGACGCCGCGGCCGCCGTCAGGTCTTTGGATGCCCCACATGAGCGCTTGATCCTTGCCGAGAGCGGCGTCGCCGGCCGGATTCCAGTGAATACGGCGCGTGAGGGCTTCCTCTGTCGGCAGGGCGGTCATGAGATCGACGGCCTGCTTCGGTTGAGGGAAGCGGATATTGAAGTACCACTCGTCGTGGGCGAGGGTGACGCCGACGCCCCGGGAGACGGGGTGGTGCCGGTTCGCCTCCATTTTCGCGTTCCAATGGGGATTGACGGAGAATCCGCCTTCATAGAAACCGCCGATCCAGCGGGTAAAGCGATCGCCCCAATCGCCTTTAGGGACTTCGACGGCGTAATGCATGCACATCAGACCCACGCCCTTGGCCAGCAAAGCGTCGAGTTCGTCGAGATGCGGGCCAGCCGGGTGGCCGCCTCCGCCGTCGGAGTAAATGACGACGGCGGCGGCGTTCTCAAAGGCGGCTGGATCTTCAGGCCAAGCGTGTTTGTAGACTATCGCCTCCAAGGGCAGGCCGCTCTGTTCGTTGAGGGCCCGCTGGAGGATCATGGCCCCCGCGTAGAACTCGTGTTGACCGGACGGATGACTCGGCGGCCCGGCGACGATGTAGATCTTCCTTTTGTCAGCGGGTTCGTCGTTCTCGGCCTGAGTTCGGACCAGAGCCTGAGTCAACAGGAAGAGGAAAAGGAGGACCGGTGCAGTCCAGGCGAGGCGTTGGAAGAGGCGTAGGGAGGGAGTCATTGGGGAAATTAGCCCACATGTCTTATACCGTTTCGTCGCGAGGCGCTGCGAACCCCGTACTGCGAATGCCACGCGCAGCCGAGGGCACCGATCTGGGTGAGTACACCCTGTTCAAGCCCGAGGCAAGCGGAACGAAGGCAGGATGGGATGCAGCGCGACACGGCAGAAAGGGTAAGAGAAATGTGGGTGAAGCTTGGCAACGAGTCTCACGCCGGCCAGGACCTGCACGGGTCCGTCCCGTCCCTTTACGAGAGCCGGACAATTCTCGCCCTCAGGCGTGGACGGCCTTGCACAACTGAACTGATCAGACCGGCAACCCCATCCCAAGCGCCTCACCCTGTCCCGGTATCGTCGTAAAGTCTTGGCCGTTCAGATGCCGCCGTCCGGGGGCTCGCGTCCACCCATCCCTCAGGGCTGCACGGTATCTGCGGAGATCCGGAGACGGAAATAGCGTTGAGGACTGTCTGGATCCGCAGTCGCGTGGCGCTGGATGTGGAGGCGTGCTCCGGTGGCAGGGCCGGACTCGTCGCCGGGACTAGGGGGCACGACGGCCCAGGTCCGGAGATCAGTCGAAGTCTCGACGGCGACGGCGGCCCCGTCGAGATCATCGCGGCGCAGGTACTCGATCCGGTATTGCGCTGGCGCGGCGGCGCGGATCGCCAACTCCGGACCGCCATCGGCATGAAAAGGATCGGATCCAGCAACGTATTCCGCGAAATGATTCCATCCATCGTGATCGGGATCGGCCCGGAGATCGGAGATGCCGTGTGCGGACATCCAGGCGGAGATTCCCCTGGCCGCGGAGGGCTCGGGCCGGGCCGGGCTGCCGCCCCGTTCGGCGCTGATTCGCCATTCGTCAGGGCCAGACGCGGGATCCCTGGTGCTGACCAAGCTGAATCCCCCTCCGTCCGCCTCAGCCGGCCAGGGTGGATCGTCGGAATAGAAGACTTCATGCAGGAGGACGCCGCCGGGACCGGAAAGTCGCAACCCCTCCCCGCCGTTGGAGAGCGCGGTATTGCTAGCCTCCCCGTAGCTTCCGGCTACGGGCAAGCCCTGGCCATAATGGGAGGCGAAGGCTGCGGCGTTGCGGACCACCACCAAGTAAGCTCCGGATTCCAATTCCCGCATCCCGCTATCGCTGAAATCGAACTCGACGCCTGCTTCGAGGCGAACGCCCTCCAGGGAGACGCGCTCGTGGGAAAGGTTGCCGATCTCGAGGAACTCGAATTCATCCGCGTCGAACTCGGTCGAGCTGTGCGAGTCGGCGGGGTGGTACATGATCTCGGTAATGGCCAGCGACCCAGGCGCGGCAGGGCGGGAGGTGTAAAAGGTGGCTTCGGTAAGCGCGCTCCAGGCGCCGCTTTCGTGAAGGAGCCGGGCGCGGAGGCGGAGCGTTTGAGGGATGGCGATGCCAGGACCGCTTCGATCATAGACGAGCGCCTCCGGACTCGGTTCTCCGTTTGGCAATCGAGGATCACTGCCGTCCGTCGTGTAGAAAAAATTGCCGCGCATGGGATTGAACAGGGCGCCCGCGGTCATCCGCAGAAGGTAGGATTGCGGATCATCGATGTAACCGCCGTGCGAGCTGAAGTCGGGGGCGTCGACTGAAGGGTAGAGACCGGCGTTCTGAAACTGACGAAACACAATGCCGGTCCGCGCTGGGAACCAGGTCTCGACCATGCGGCTGGCTTCGGCCGCCCAATCGGCGCGGGTGTAAGGGACCGTCTCGTGCTGGTCTCCCCAGCGTGCGGATTCCGCGATGATGGCCAATTCGATTTGAGCGCGCCGCGCCTGCCAGCGGCCGGCGGCCTGCTCCGGTGTGAGAATGCCGTTGTGGAAGAAATGTTTGCGGACGTGATCAGCGAATTGGAGGCGGTAGGCCGGGCTGGCGGCGAGTTGCTGATGCAGCCATTGAGGATTGAAGTATTCGAACTGTTGACCGGAGGAGAAGGGACCGAGGCGATTTTCGTGTACGTCGAGCATGGAATGCTCGAGATCGTGACAAAAGAAACGCCAGGCGTCCCGGGCGTTGCGATTGCGGACGGCGTAGAAATTGTTGGCGCGGCCGCTTCCGGCGAGAGGCGCGTCGAAGCTGCCTGTGTAAAAGATAACCAGCATGTAGTCGATGAGATTGCTCGGATCGAGGTGACGTTCCAAGCCGGGGTCATCGTTACCGGAGGGATCGAGACCCTGGAGCGCATAGAAGTCCGCGTCCTCGAGAGGCCGGTGCGCCAAGCTGTGGAGTCTGGCGTAGGCGTCGAGATCTCCGTCCGTGGCGGCGATCGTGTAGGGACCAGCCTCGACCTTGACGACATCATAATCGCTGGAACGTCCCCCAAAATAGGTTTGTGCGTAATCGGCTTCGGACCGCTCCTGGGTCATATAGAGACCCCAGTAAAGGCCGTTGAGGTAGAGGTGCAGGTAGCGACTGCGAGTGTAAGGCTGGCCCATGGCGGCTTGCGTATCTCGCGCAAAGACCTCTCTGAGGAACGTGTTGCGGCGCGCGTCGTTGAACGTGTCGTTGCTCCAGGCGTAGTTTTGCGCGGTTCGCAGATCGATCTTCTCGAATCGGTCCGCGCCTTCCGTTTCGAACAGCGGATAACGCAGACTTCCGGCGCCGTACTCCTGGCGAAAAAACACGCGGAACGAGTGTTTGGGATTGAAATCTCCCCGGGAGAACCCGCCGCGAATGCGGAGGCCGCCATCGATCTGAAAGCCCCGGAGACCATCGGCGCGCAGCCATTCGAAGGAGGCCGGGCGTTCCCAGGTCCGGCCATCCTTTTGGGCATTGACGTAGATGCCGCGCAAAGGGTGAATCAGATTGGAGAGCCCGGTGACGACCGAAAGGCTAGGGATGTCCCTGAGGCTGGGCACAATGCTGTCGCGGTAGTCGTGATGATCGACGATCTCCGGATCCATTCCATAGTCGAAAACCTGTCCATTCACACTGGATGCGGGCCAGCCCGGAGGCGCTTGACCGTTCGGAGACTGGCGAACGACATCGCTGGGAAAGAGATAGGTATGGGTGCGAACGGGGCTCGACTGATAGCCGGCGCGTTGAGCCATGGCTCGAAGGACGGTTGAGCCGGTCATCCGGAGGGTTGTTCGCGGCGCAGAGTCTTCGTCAGGCCCGGAGACGCGCGTCCCGTTGAACAGACTCGGGAGATCTCCGTCGGTGGTGTAGACGATTGCGGAACCAGGAGTGTCGCAGGAAAGCGCCAGATCGAAGGGTTCTTCGAAGAGCCCGCGTTCGGCGCTGAACTGTGGATCCGAGACGAAACCCAGGACGCCGGTGGGAGGGTTGGGCTGACCCGGTGAAGCGACGGGAAAGTAATGCCAAGAGCCGTCGGCTGCGAGACCATAACTGAATCCCTCGCGTTGAGGCGGATAGGGGGTCTGGAAAGGCTGGGAGGGGCCGCTGGCGCCGGGCCCGGTAAGCAAAAGCGATTCGCCGTCCCGGTTCAGCCGAAAGACGGTGTGGAACGGTCCCTGAAGCGGTTGGCGATCCTTGCCGGAGGCGAAGACGATCAGGTAGCCGCCAGCAGGGAGAGTCCTGTTCGAGAAAGTCCACTTCCGGGGGTTGGATGGGTTGTCGGCGAGGGACCAACCTTCCAGCTCAATGGGGACGAGCCCGGGGTTGTGGAGTTCGATCCAATCGCTCGTTTCGCCGTCTTCGTCGAGGATTTCCCCGGAGTTGACGGCGCCGAACTCATTGATCCGGAGCTGAGCAGGGGCAGTTTGGAAGTTCAGAAAGGACGCCGCGGCCGCGCAGAACAACACATGGCGCATGCGCAGCCCGCATGGCGCCGGCAGTGTTGTCAGGGACCGCCGAATGCGCATGAAATCCGGACGCTAGAGAGTGGGAATGCGATCGAAATCGGGATGGAGACCGGCGGGCACGCCGGGGAAATGGTCGTCGAAGAACTCTGTCTTGCGCCGCCGGGTTTCCTCGGAGAGACACGAGTTGAGATCGAGGATGCAATCTTCGCAAGCAAAGAGCGGGCCTTGCAGCAAACGCTCTCCGATGAAGAACGCGCAAAGAACAAATTGTTTCTTGGATTCCACGAGCTGAAACCGGTGATTCTCGCAGAACTCGCATCCGTAGTCCGGTTCGCCCGGGTCATTCATGGGTTTCCGCGCTCGCTCTTCATGAAACCTGAGGATGGATTGAACACTGTGCTCCGAAAAATCCTTCACCAGGTTGTGGTAGCAGGGAGCGCAGATGGCGTATTCGAGGACGACCTCTTCTCCGTGGAACATCCGGCTGACCTGGTATCCCTCCGCAAAGTGCCGGAGAGATTCTCCGCAAACGGTGCAGAGGCAGAAGGGCCGTCCCTCGTAAAGCGAATGGAAATCGCTCGGCACAGCAGATTCGGGCGAGTGGTGGTGCTCGAAGTTCACGGTCTTAGTGTATACTGGTTGCGCGGAAAAAGCAGCAGCGTTGTGAGCGAGGGCCCCTGAGGATCTCAATCCGGCCGGAGGGGATTTTCCAGCCATACGACATTTTTGCTCAACTGCCCGGCCACGAGGAGGTCGAGATCGCCGTCTCCATCCACATCCACAGCGCGCAGGTCGTAGGCGGCTTGGTCGACAGCGATGAGGTGATTTGTAAAGCCGCCCTTTCCGTCGTTCTCGAACCACCAGGCTTCGCGCGATCCAAAGGCGCAAACAGCGGCATCGGGATCGCCGTCGTTGTCGAGATCAGCGATGGCGAGAGCATGGGGTTCTTGGATCTCGGAGTGGATGATGTGTTCCGTCCAGTCCGGAGCCTCGAACCAGACCACACCCCGTCCATGGCCCCGGCTGGCCAGGAAATCGCAGCGCCCGTCGCCGTTGAGATCGACTGGGAAGATGTTGGTGGCTCCGATTTGGCCGCTGGCAATGATGTGTTTGCGCCAGGGCTCCGCCGGATCGGCCGGCGCTTCCCACCAGGCGAACCAATCGCCTTCATCTGAAGGCATGCCCTTGGCCCCAGTGCAAGCGTCGGCCCGTCCATCTCCGTTCACGTCGCCCAGGCCCAGATAATGCGTGAGGCCAGGGGCGTCGCCACGCGCGAAAATGTGAGGCTTCCAGGTTTTTTCTGCGCCATCATGGGCAGGTAGGCGAAACCAGGCCAAGGATTCGGGGTGGGGAGTGTTTGCCGGCTGTGCGCTGTTGGCCAGGAGATCGGCTTTTCCGTCCCCATCGACGTCGCCTTGGAGGAGGCCGTGGATCCCGTTGAGTTCACGGCAGACAATGTGGAGAGGCCAGGGATCGGTAAGCGGCGAAGACGGACGTTCCAGCCACACCAACAATCCAGGTTGGTAGCGGGCGCCGACGAAGTCAGGGTCGCCGTCGCCGTCGACATCGAGGGTTTCCGCGTGGATGAAGTCGTGCCCTGGCGTGGCGTCGAGGACGATCTCTCGCCAATCTGGAGCAAGGAAGAGCCGAGTCTTTTGATCGCTATTGGCGATGATGTCGATCTTTCCATCGCCGGAGAAGTCGGCGGCAACGGCCGTGTTGGTGTGAAATCCTTCGTGGACGACATGTTTTTTCCACAGCGAACTGGGTTCTTGCGCGGAAGAGACCAACAGCCAGGGACCGAGGGCGAGGGCGGGGGCGAGGGCGGGGACAAAAACGCTAAGAAGACGGGAGCGGGGAGACGTGATCACGGTGCATATTCCCGGAAGAGCCCCAAGGAGTCAATGGCGTCGCAACAAGATGGGGTGGGCAGCAAAATCGTGTGGCGCGGGCAGTCTTGCCCGTGAACACTTGCGACTCGGTGGCGGACAAGCACAGAGGCGCCCAAATCCACATGCCCTAAAGGTGGAACCTCATACAGGCTCCGCTCACCAGATCTGGAGGACGGGCGTCCGCGACCGCCTAACGATTGCAAGGACTCCATGCCCACGCCAAGACGTGCCGGCAGGAATACTGTGGCGCGGGCACTCCTGCCCGCGTTCAGCTTCATTCCTCCAGACCAGGGGTTCTGAGCTTATTCCCTGGGCTGATCGGACTCGGCGCCGGATTCGGCAGGCGCCGGTTCGAGGGTTTCTTCGGATTGCGTTTCTTCTTCGATGATCCGGAAGCGAGTCTGCTGGACTCCGGATGCATCTCTGTAGACGAGGCGTTCGCCATCGATGCGCGCGTCGTGGAGCACGAAGATGAGACCGGGTTTGTAGAGTTCCGGAGCATCGCTTTGCGTCAGGGTGATCTTCACGTCGCCGTCTTCGACGGTCCAGCGGCCGGCGATGGTGATTGTCCGTTCTCGTTCGGGAAACTCCATGTGAATGGAGCACGCGTAGATGCCGTCCTCGGAATAGCGGTTCACGCTGGTGATGACGGGATCGCCAGGGTCCAAAGGGCGTTTGGAGAACTTCCAAGCGCCGACGAGGGCCTTTTCGATGGGAACGGTTTCGGCAGGCCCGGCATCGGATGGATCCGGGACGATCGGGGAATCGAGGGGATCGGGGACTTCAGGTTCCGGGCAGGGAGTCGATTCCTGGCCGAGCGCTGCGATCGAGAAGCTGCATCCTGCGGCGAGAGCGCAGGGAAGCCAGCGGAACGGTTTGCAAGGGCGGGGCGCGGTTTTGGCGAAGACGTTCATAACGGAAAAAGAGCAGGGTATCTAGAGACCGTAAAGCGGGCTGTGAGCAAGATTTCCGAAGTTACCGGACTGTCACATCGGCGCGAGGGCCGGGAAAGGCACTCCGGAGCCGGTCAGGTCCGGCTTTCCGGCCCATTGCGACGTGATCCTGCCGGCGGCGCTGGGATCGCGGGTGAATGACGCCGCGTCAATCTTCTGGGTCGTCGATGGCGTATTCTTCCAAGATGCCGCGGGACACGTATTGGAGCGCGGCTTCACTGGTTGCGGAAAGGACGAGAGAGGGGGCTTTGCCGGCGTCGAGGGCTTCCTTCCAGCGGGGCGCACACAAACACCAGCGATCGCCTGGGGCGAGGCCCGGAAAGCCAAACTCCGGATGGGGCGTGCTCAGATCGTTCCCGCGCTCTTTGGAAAAAGCGAGGAATTCAGCGCTCATGACGGCGCAGACGGCGTGACAACCTGCGTCTTCGGATCCCGTCTGGCATTTCCCGTTGCGATAAAAGCCGGTGAGGGGATCCAGGCTGCAAGGTTGGAGGGGACCGCCTCGGGCATTGCGTTCGTGGCCGTTCATACGCGATCAAGCCAAATCATGGGAATCGGCCGGTCAAGTCCGGGCTGGGCGGAGCTTAACCCATATTTCTCATGCCCTTTCTGCTGGGGCGCGCCGCGCCCATCCTGCCTTCGTTCCGCTTGCCTCGGGCTTAAACAGAGTGTTGTTGAAAGCATTGGCTCTGTTGCTCGCCGGTCACAGTTCTCCATTCGCACCCTCCTCGCGTCGTGTCAACCCTCCCAACAAGCACCGTGCGGCGTCACCGAATAAATCAACAGGCCCTTAATCCGGGTTAATCGCGCCGCGATCAAACCATGGGGGCGAGTCCGGCGAAGGGCAATCCGGCCCATGTAGCGAAGAGGGCGTGGTCGCGCTCGAGATTTCGACGGGTTTGAAGCGAAGGACGGCTTTCGGAGACGACAAGTCCGAAAAACTTCGCCTGAAAAAGCAGTTCCCAGACGGCGCGAACCAATGCCGGATTCCGGGAAGCGGGATGATGCTCCAAACTGCCTGGAACGTACCCGGGAAGGTGCACGTGGATCAGTTTGGAGCGGTACCGCGTGAGGAAGCGATCGAGGAAGACCACGAGATTCTCGAGGGGCTGGTCGCATAAGGTGTATTTCCAGAGGTGCTCGACATCGAGCGTGAGGAATTCGTTTTCTGCGGCCCAGGCTTCGAATTCGAGGGCGTTGAGGCGTTGGTTTTCGACGCCGAGCCGGATGCTGGGCAACAAGGCGCGGAGGATCTGGCCGAACTCCACGATCCTGGGGGGATGGATGACCATGGCCTGGCAACCCAGTTCGTGGTAGAGCCGGACGGCGTTGGCCAGCGCGTGATCCGGCAGAGAACCGGCGTTGGGGAAATGCAGGGCATAGGAAAGGGGGTAGTCGGAGGCCAGCCAAGCCACTGGTTGCCAGTGCTCGAGGGTAGAGCGTTTGAGGTGCAATTCGGCGTGGCGGAATCCCGCGTTGTGGGCGAGCTGAAACCGGTCTGCCGCCGGAGCGAACTTGGTTGCGAAGCGGATGTCGCGACGTTTCACAGGGGTTCTTCAGCCAAGAGCGCAATGCATTGCCGGAGACTATAGGCGATCCCTTAAGATATTACGGATTTCTGAATTTTCCAGGGCCGGAGAGAGTTGCAAGATGGGGTCGAGGTCGCTAGTTTGGGCGGCGTGAAGCGGCTCGATCCTTTGACGGCGGCGGTCGGCCTCAGCCTGGCTTGGACCGGATCCGCGCCGGCATCTTGGGAAGAGACCTCCAGGGGAATGTGGGAGGCCCACGTCCAGCCTTTGTTCGAGGCCCGTTGCCAATAGTGTTCGGCATGGTAACCGCTTGCGACTGCTTTTGTCGGATTTTTGACATCTCGTCCGCGTTTCAAGTGCCGGCGAGGACCCCTTGGGCGCGCTCTTCGAGCCATCCGGGCACGCGCAGTCCCTCCGGCGCGGGGGCCGGTTTTTCAACCGTGGGCTTCAGAGCGGTTTTTTTCGCGTTTCGCCCTCCAGAAACGCCGCGAGTTCGTCGTCGTCGGCCATTCCCATCGCGTGGAATCGCAGCATCTCCATGCAGCGCCTGCTCGGCAGGCGGCCCAGCCGGCGGGTCAGAAGAACCGCCGCGATGAGGGCGAGATAGATCTGGATCTGGACCCCCTCGAGATAGATCTGGATCTGGACCCCCTCGGGGCTCTCCGCAAACCAGTGCCACTGCTCGGGGCGCGCGAAGATGCATTTGATCCAGCGAAAGAACAATTCGATCGCCCAGCGTTGCCGGTAGATCTCGGCGAGCAGGGCGGCGCTGAAGGCCTCGCGGTCCAGCTGGTTGGTCACCAGGATCAAAGGCTCGTCGAGTTCCGGCTTCTCGATGCGCACCACCCGCACCAGCCCGGGGTGCAGGTAATCCGGCGACCCGAGGCGCACGATCTGGTCCGGCACCACCCCCGCCGCCCTGTCCTCATCATCGAGAGGGAGGTCCTCATGCACCGTGACGGTGGCGTTCTCGCAGAGCCGGAAGATGAAGCCGCACCCTCCCTCGGCGAGCGCGTTGAGAAACTGGTAGTCGCGCCCGTAATAGCGATCCCCCACGTAGAATCCCCCTTCCGAAGTCATCTCGGCAAATGCCTTGCGCTCGCACCGGCGTCCTTCGGTGACGAGGGCCCGGGATGGCTCCCCGTCAAACACGTTGAAGAGCAGGTGGAGGCGCACCGCCCGTTGGGTGGTGTTCTGATGGCGCCACTCCGCCCAGGCCATGCGCGGCAGCGCCTTGAACACCGAACTGTCGACGAGGTTCAGGATGGGGGGAGGCTTCTGCGCGGGGCTGAGCCCGGCGATCCCGAAGCGGAGGTTCTCCCTGACGAGCATCTCGAAGCTCTCCGCGAGCCGCTCGTAGCCGAAGACCGCCTGGGCCTCCGAAAAGCTCCCGAGGCTGATGGGCCGGGAGCAGACCTGCTGCTGCACGCGCCGGAGCTTGGTGCAGCCACAGAGCCCCCGCATCGAATCCAGGACCGGGTTGAACTGGGCAAACAGAAAGGCGCACAGGTAGTCCTCCTCGGAGAGCAGGCGGGCGGGCCCGCCCTTGGGCCGGACTCTGCGCTTCGAGGGAGTGGTCTTCTCAAGCACGGCGCGGAACTCCCCGAGCAGGTCCCAGCCCTCGAGCTGAGCGCTCGAAAGCTTTGCACCCTTGCGGCGGTTCTTCGGCACGGGGCGGATTAAACCAGAAGTACGGGAATCGTACAAGAGACAATTTGTCACACCCCGCAATCTAACAATACGCCTGCTAGACCGCCTCGACGCCCGACTAGCAGGGAGCATGCCGAACACTAATGGCCCGTTGCCTGAAATGTCATGGGGGCGTCGAGAAAAAGGCCGGGTTGGATCTCCGCTCCGTCGAGGCGCTTCTGACGGGCGGTGAATCCGGCGCAGCGGTGACTCCTGGAGAGGCGGAAACAAGTCTGCTGCTGGCCGTGATTCAGCCGGGGTCCGATCCGCACATGCCGCCGAAGGGGGATTCCCTGGCCGAGGTCGAGATCGAGTTGATCCGGCTCTGGGTCGTGAGCCTTGGTTCGGGCGCCGGGGGCGAGGTCAGAGATGCCGGGAAGGATGAAACGGGTGAACGCCGGGCGGCGCACACCCTTCTTCCGGCCGGCATTCGACCGGAATTGGCGATCGATTTTGCCATCGAGCGGCGCTGGGTGGAAGCGGAGGTCGAGCCGTCGCGGCGCTGTGGCGATGGCGCCTTCGCTAGGCGGATCTATTTGGACCTGGCCGGGCGAATTCCGGCTCTCGAAGAGTTGGAGGCGTTTGAAGGGAGTAAGAAATCGGAAAAACGAGAGCGGTTGGTCAACGAGTTGTTGGGGAACAGGATTGATGGAGTCACTGGCGTTTCATCCCTCGGATGAGTGGTTTGTCATGGCCGGCCGCTTGGAAGCGGGGAATTGGAACGTCGGGGCCTTTGGGAGGGAAGACGGGAAGCTGCGATTTAGTCTGAATACGAGCTGCCGGCTGACCCGCGTCCTGTTCTCCGAGGACGGCAGGACCCTTTTCTTGGCAGGCGGAGTTTCTCAAGATGCTCCGGACGGCGAGGGGAAGTTCCGGCCCTACGGGCGGATTGGGAGGTGGCGCTTGGAGAACTCTTGATCTGGCGAGCCGGCACATGGAGACCGAAGAAAGAGAAGGATGGCTGCATGTTCGAGCAAGGCTACCATCTCTCAGCGGCGGCCTCCCCGGACACCCCGGCTATGGACCCACACTTGACCCGCTTCCAGTTCAACTCGGTTGATGCTGGCGAAGACTGGCCCCAGGCGCTTGTCGTCGGCGTAGGGACGAAGATAGTTGCCGTATTCGCTCAAGATGCTGCGCAGGAGTGAGACGAAACCGTCGGGCGCGGCGCCATGGTCGGGATTCAGCGATACCACATCCAGGGTGACCAGATCATCGCGCAGCGCGGGTTGCAACCGGATGTCGCCATTGAGCCAGCGGTGACGGCCTCCCTGGAAGACGGTGCGCATGGGCAAACTGATCCGCGCTTCGAGGGCATCGGAGATTCCGGTGAAGACGACTTTCCCCCTCAGTTCGAAGAGGCGATCCTCGTGTCCGATCAAATCGTTGATGTCTTGGGTGGACAGAGAGATAGCGACTTCGCGGCCGGCTTCGGCCTCACTCGCGAAATGTTCCAGTTTCGCGCGCAGGATGACCATTTCTTCTGGAGAACTGTAGTCGACAGGCAGGGCGAGGGGGTTGCCGGCGGTGAACCCGTCGATCTGCCGGTTCTGTTCGAGGCCGGTGTGGACCAAATACGTCCCGAGCAAGGTCGCGATGACCAATGCAATGATAGCGATCGCGCAACCGAACTTGGGTGAGTAGGGCAGGGCGGAGCGAATCTCTGGTCGCTCTGGTCGCAGAACTCCCTGCGCCTCGGAGGAGATCCGCTCACGTTCCATGCCGGGGACAGGTAACCTCGTTTACACGGGTTTGAAAGCCCGGGAGCCCTCCTCCGACAGGCCCTCAAGCCGGAACTCCAGGCCGCCGCTGCAAACCCATGCCGTTTCCGTGATGCTCCTGCCTCAGAAAAGAGGGCCTGCCTGCCCGCTGCAGGCCCGCCGCCCGGTCCGCAGTCCAAGGTGTCTCTCGAAGGCGCTTCCCGGCCGCTCATAGAAACCCGGGCACAGTGAGTGTCGCCGCATGCTTGCGTTCGCGGCGGCAACTGCTATGAGGTTCGCCTCATGAAACGCTTCGTTGTGCTTTCCGGGTTGGTGGTGGTTGGCCTCTGTGGCTCGTGCGAGAGACATTCTTGGGAAGAGACCCGGGCGTTGCACGTTGGGCACGCCGCCCACAGTTCCGGTCACCACGCTGGAGATGAGCGCTCAGACGCCTCGAACGCGATCCCGGGGAAGGCGTCTGCTGGAGACGCCACCGGCAAAGAACAGACCGGGGAGCGGCCCCCGGAGACGCGCTTTTTTCGTTAGGGGGCTCAATCTTACCCATCCAAATACCCGCCGAGATCGCGGCGCAATTGGGTCCGGGCCCGAAACAAGAGGCTCTTGACCGCCGGAACGCTGGTGGACATGACCGACGCAATCTCCTCATAGGGCAGCATCTCGAATCGGCGCAGCACCATGGCTAGCCGCTGCTGCTCGGGCAATGCTTCGATGGCGCGATCGATGGCTTCCTGCATCTCGCGCTGAAGCAGGAGCTCGTCGGGACCGGCTTCTCCGGAGTTGGACAGGCGCTGCTTTTGATCCTCCGGCTGGGTTTCGATGGATTGAGAGGGCTTTCGCTGGCGACGCCGGCTTTCGTTGAAAACGAGATTCCGAGCGATCGTGAACATCCAAGTGGTGAATCGCGCCTGCGGTTCCCACCGGGAAGCCGATTTCCAGATCCGGATGAAGACCTGCTGAGCGATGTCATGGGCCTCGTCCAGGTCGCCCAACATCTGGTACGCCGTAGCCACGACACTGCCCTGATGCCGCCGGACGAGTTCCTCGAATGCGACCTCGTCTCCTTCCTTGACCCGCAACATGCAGAGGATGTCTTCGTCCGGCGCTGTGGATGGCGCATCGTCTCCGGAAATTTCTGGAGCTTCGAAGGCCCTATCCATGAATCGCGCAGGGGTTCAACCCTATACCACCCGGAAGGTTGCAGCCGGCCGGGTCCGAACGCCAGCGTCCGGACAGGGAAACAACGCCTTGTTTTTCCGCACTGGTCAACCGGGGAAACTGGGGGTCTCTTTCGCCGGACGCGAAGTCACCGGAATCTCGTGCTGCCTTCTTCATCTGCCTCATGCCCGAATTCGCTTTTCTCCGGCTCCGTGATGACGCCTTTGCCATTGGAGCCGGGCCTTTCACCGGTTTGCCTGATCCGCCGGACGACAGCGCCTTTTACGTCAATGGATTCGGATTGGAAGATCCCTATCCTTGGAAGCGTCCGGCTCAAGTCTGGATTGCGCCCGGACTCGAGAGCCTGGCCGGCGAGGGAAGTGCGCCGCGATTGAGCGCGTGGTCGGGGCCGGATCCGGCGGTGTTCGGAGCCATCTTCGCCCGTTGGAAGGTTTTGCTCGAGCTGGAACATCTCCTTAAAGTGGTTCCGGTCTTGCCCGAGATGTGCCGGCTTACCGAGGGGGAGCCCCGCGCCTGGACCCGATTGCTGTCCGTGGCCACCTTGCCTTTGTGGGCCTACGGCTGGTTTGGCGGAGAAGGCGGATTCCTCGGCTTGACGCCGGAACGCTTCTTGCAATGGGAGGACGGCCTGCTCACGACGGCGGCCCTGGCCGGGACCTCGCGCCCCGGGAAGGAAGAGCAGTTTCTCAACGACCCGAAGCAGGTCCGGGAACACGAACTGGTAGTCGATGATCTTTGCAGCGTCCTCGCTCAAACCGGCGCCGTGCAACGTAGTCCCCGCCGCATTCTGCATCTTCAGGGGTTGATTCATTATCTTTCGGAGATCCGTGTTCCGGTCCGCAATCCCCTCGATTTGAACGAGGTCATCCAAAACATGCATCCTACGCCCGCGATGGGAGTTTTGCCGCGTCGAAGCGCTTTTCTCGATCTCCTCATGGAAGATCGCCGCAAAACCGGGACGCCGCCGGCTTTCGGGGCGCCCTTTGGATTCTGGGACGGCGCGCGCTTTCACAGCGTCATCGCTATCCGGGGCGTGTTTTGGGAGGACGACCGGCTCCTGCTTCCCTCCGGATGCGGACTCGTTAGGGAAAGCCGCTTGGAAAGCGAGTGGGAAGAACTCGCCCTGAAACGGCACGTGGTCAAAGCTATGTTGCACCTGACCTGATGAACGCCCGCATCGCCGCTGAAGTCATCGCCGCCTGCGGCCGTCTCGGGGTCCGCACCTTTTGCGTCTGCGCCGGTTCCCGGAATCACGATCTCCTCCTTCAACTCCTGCGCGGTCCCTGGCAGGGAGAGATGCTGCCGTTCTTCGAGGAACGTAGCGCGGCTTTCTTCGCTCTGGGGCGTTGCCTGGCCGGCGGCCGGCCTGCGGCGGTCCTCACCACTTCCGGGACCGCCGCCGCGGAACTTCTCCCCGCCGCGATCGAGGCCCATTATCAGGCCTTGCCTCTGGTGCTGGTCACCGCCGACCGGCCCCTGCGTTTTCGCGGCACTGGCGCCCCTCAAGCCATCGAGCAGAGTCATCTCTTCGGGCCGTATGCCGATTATCGCGGCGATGTGACCAAGCCCGGCGACGCGGAATGGGCGTGTCAGGGTTGGAAAGGGAGGCATCCTCTGCATCTCAATGTTCCTCTCGAGGAACCCACCGGAGAAACCGTGCAAACCGGCCAGGTCGCCATGCTCCTCCGGCCTCCCGACACCGAGCCGGTTCCGCTTCCCCGCGAGGAACTCGCCTCTTTCCGCCGGTTTCTCCGCCTGCCCGGACCCTGCGTGGTGGCCGTTGGTCAATGCCGGGGAATGGACGGAGCCGTTGGAATCCGCTTCCTCGACCGGATCGGGGCGCCGATCCTGGCCGAAGCGACCTCCGGCCTGCGGGGCCATCCCGCTTTGGAACATCTCCTGATCAAAGGGGGGGAAGCCGTCCTGCGCGATCTGCCTTTCCGCAAGGTTCTTCGCTTGGGCGGCGTGCCCAGCGGCCGTTGGTGGCGCGACCTCGAGACCAGTGGAGTCGAGGTTTTTTCCATGGCGCCATCGGGCTTTCCCGGTCTGGCCCGGCCCTCGGAATGTCTGGCCTGCGAACCTTCCGCGGTGGCGGCCACCATGGAGCCTGTCCGGCAGGAAGTTCCTGCGGGCTGGGAGATCCGGGATATCATGGCCACCCACTGGCTCACCGGGCTGTTGCAACGCTTTCCCGGAAGCGAACCCAGCCTGTTGCATGACCTCAGCCAAGTCATCGATGGACCCGGCACGCTCTTCCTGGGCAACAGCCTGCCCCTGCGCGAGTGGAATCTCGCCGCCAAACGCAAGCAGGCCGAACGTCTGCGCTGCTTCGCCTTGCGGGGCGCCAATGGCATCGATGGCGCGCTCTCGACTTTCCTTGGCCTTTGCGAAAACGGTCAGGAAAACTGGGGCGTCTTCGGAGACCTCACCACCCTCTACGATCTCGCCGCCCCATGGGCGTTGCGCCACGCCAGAAGGGATTTGCGCGTGCGTTTTGTCGTTCTCAACAATGGCGGTGGAGGAATCTTCCGCCATCTGCCTTCCTTGCGCGGGTTGTCTGAGGGGGAAAAAGATCTTTTCTACGGCGGCCACTATCTGAGTTTCGAGCCCTGGGCCCGCATGTGGAACCTCGGATACCGGCTCATCGCCGGCGAACGCGCTCAAGAGGATGTTTTGGGCTTGCCAGGAAGTTCTTGGAAGTCGGATAAAGCCCGGGACGAAATCATCGAGATCCGGCCTGATCCCGCCCAGACCCAGGAGTTTTGGGAAGGCATGCGCGATCCGCGGGCCAGCGGACTCGAATCGGAGGGATGATCTGGGCATTGCACGGAGCTTTTCAATCCGGAGCATTGTGGGAACCGCTCCGGCGCTGTTTGCCGCCTGGATCCCTGCTCGAGACGCCTTGTCTCTGGGACATGCCCGGGGAGAGTTTGGCGGGTTGGGCGCGCCGCTTCTGCCTCCATGTCAGGCAGAGCGACGACAGGCCCATTCTCGCCGGCTACTCTCTGGGAGGCCGGTTGGCGCTGCACGCACTTTGTGACTCACCGGACTTGTGGAAGGGAGGCGTCGTCATCTCCGCTCATCCCGGTTTCGCCGATGCCAGGGCCCGGTCGCGCCGCTTGCGCGCAGATGGCGTTTGGTTAGAAAAGTTCCGGACGGCGCCCTGGCCGGATTTCCTCGATGCCTGGGGAAACCGTCCGGCGCTGCGTTCCTCCCAGGCCGCGACGGCCGCGGTTCCTCGCCGCTTCGGCAGAATGGCGCGCGCGCTCGACGCCTGGTCGCTGGGCCGGCAGGAAGATCTCAGGCCCCGCCTTTCCAACATCTCCTTTCCCGTGTTCTGGCTCGTGGGGGAAAAGGACGGAAAATTCGTCCGGCTCGCCGAGCAGGCTGTCCAAAGGTTGCCCCTCGGCCGGTTGCGCATCGTGGAGGGATGCGGTCACCGTGTTCCCATCGAGCGTCCGGATGCGATCGCACAAGCGCTGGAGGAGGCGATGGAATCCGTTTGAATCTTGCGGCGCCGCGGCCAGCATGCGGCCATGTGGGAGCCCATTCGGGAATTCAGCGATATCCGGTGCGAAAAATCCCGGGACGGCGTCGCCAAGATCACCATCAACCGGCCGGAAGTGCACAACGCTTTCCGGCCTCTGACCGTGCGCGAGCTGCTCGAAGCTTTCGATCTGGTTCACGAGGACCCGGAGACCGGAGTCGTGATCCTCACCGGGGAAGGCCCGGAGGCCTTTTGTTCGGGCGGCGATCAGCGCGTGCGGGGGGAGGCGGGTTACATCGGCGAAGATGGCGTTCCCCGCCTCAACGTCCTCGACTTGCAGCGCAAAATCCGGAGCCTTCCCAAGCCCGTCATCGCCATGGTCGCTGGTTATGCCATCGGGGGAGGACACGTCTTGCATGTGGTTTGCGACCTAACCATCGCTGCGGAGAACGCTCGTTTTGGTCAAACCGGACCCAAGGTCGGTTCGTTCGACGGCGGGCTGGGGGCGAGTTATTTGTCGAGGATTGTGGGTCAGAAAAAGGCGCGGGAGATTTGGTTTCTCTGCCGTCAATACGACGCGCGACAAGCCCTGGAAATGGGGTTGATCAACGCCGTCGTGCCTCTCGAGCGGCTCGAGGAGGAATCCCTGGTCTGGGCCCGCGAAATCTTGCGGCATTCGCCAATCGCGCTCCGCTGCCTGAAGGCGGCTCTCAACGCGGATTGCGACGGTCAGTTAGGCTTGCTCGAACTCGCCGGCAACGCCACGTTGCTCTATTACATGAGCGAGGAAGCCCAGGAAGGCAAAAAGGCCTTCCTTGAAAAACGCGCTCCCGATTTCAGCAAGTTCCCGCGCGTGCCGTGAGAGACTGGATCCTCGCCGCACGACCCAAGACGCTCCCGGCCAGCCTGGCCCCCGTTTGGGTGGGAAGCTGGCTCGGAGCTTCCTGCGCCGGCGTCTTGCGCTGGGATTTGGCGGCGTGGACTCTCGCCGGATGCCTATGTCTGCAGATCGCCACCAACCTCTTCAACGACGCCATCGATTTCCGCAAAGGCGCCGATACGGCGCGAAGACTTGGGCCGGACCGGGTAACGGCGCAGGGGCGTTTGAGCCCCGGCCAGGTCATCGGGGGCGCCCTGGCGCTTCTCGGCTTGGCCGTAGTCTGCGGGGCGGTGTTGTTCCGCGAGCGGGGCTGGCTCGTCGTCGCCATCGGACTTCCCTCTCTCTATCTCTGCTATGGCTACTCCGGCGGTCCGCTCCCGTTGGCTTACCGGGGTTTGGGTGAGCTGTTCGTATTCCTGTTCTTCGGCCTCATTGCCGTGGCGGGCAGCGCCTTCGTCCAGTCGGGGGCCTGGCCAGCCGATGCTTGGATCGCGGGCGCGCAGACCGGACTGCTCAGCACCGCCCTCATCGCCGTGAATAACCTGCGCGACATCGAGGAAGACCGGGCCAGCGGGAAGAGAACTCTCGCCGTGCGCTTCGGACTTCGTTTTGGCCGCCTCGAGATCCTGTTCTTGATCGCGGGCTGTTACCTGGCGGGACTTCTTTGGCTGGCGGCGGATCGTCCCCGTGCGTTCTGGTTGCCGGTCGCGGCTTTGCCGCTGGGGATAGTGGTCGCGCGTGGTGTCTGGGCGCAGGCGCCCGGCCGGATTTACAACCGTTTTCTGGCCCTGTCCGCCTTGCAACTCCTGGTCTTTGCCCTGTTGTTGGCGGCGACGTTTTCCGCCGGGCCCCGCTGACCTCCATGAGGATGACCCCCGAATTAGACGGCGTTTTTTTCGATGCTGCGGGCACGTTGATCTCGGTCCGCGAACCCGTTGGCACGACGTACGCGCGATTCGCAGGCCGGCACGGCATGGGCCTTGATCCGGCGGCGGCGGAACGGGCCTTTCGGGCGCTGTTTGCGCGGGCAGAGACTCCAGCATACGGCGCGCCGGGCGCAGGCCACGGTAGCGGGGAAGCGGTGGATCGCGCCTGGTGGAGCCGGCTCGTATGGCGCGTTTTCCGCCAAGCCGGAGTAGCCGGGCTCGAGGAGGAGCGCTTCGAAAACTGTTTCCGCGACGTATTCCGGCACTACGGGACGGGCGCCGCCTGGAAGCTTTATCCCGAGGTGAGAGGCGTGCTGGACGCCTTGCGCGGGCGAGTGCGGCTGGCCGTAGTCTCGAACTTCGACGCCCGGCTCGAGGGGGTGCTGGTGGATCTTGGGATCGGCGCCGTCTTCGACGCCGTGGTCGTCTCGAGTGCGGTGGAGGCCTGCAAGCCCGATCCGGCGCTCTTCCGGGAGGCCTTGCGGCGCTGCAGAATCGCGGATCCGGCCCGGGCCATGCACGCCGGGGATTCCCCCCACGAGGATTGGGAAGGAGCGGCGGCGGCGGGGCTCCGTGTGTTCCGGCTCACCCGCGGCGCCAACGATTTATCGGGAATTTTAGGTTGCCTGAGCGTGAAAACGTAATTTGGGATGGGGACTGAGGATTCCGCTTGCAAGCTTCGCGGGCGGTGTTACAAGTTGCGCCCAGTTTTTTGCGCGGGTAGCTCAGTTGGTAGAGCAGTTGGCTTTTAACCAATTGGTCCTGGGTTCGAGTCCCAGCCCGCGTACTTCCTTAACCCTTAGCGAGTTAGGCCTTTTTGTCAAGGGATTGCTATGGTAGTTGCTAATGGAAGAGAGACTGTGCTTGGCTAGCAAAGGGGAAACCACCGCTGCCTCTTATTATAGGTCCGTAGCCGATGAGCTATTAACGGGGCGCTTACGTCGACGGCATGACGATTACTCTCTTCTCCATTCTGAAACAATTGACATGCCATCTTTTTTGTTAGTTAACGATGCAATCTAACACTCCTCCCTGTCACATCGAAGTTATAAGACGCTAGCAATGCTCTAGCACTTCATTGCTTGGGTAACGCAATCTACAATTTTGAGGGCTACACGTTTGGACCAGTCCGTCCATGGCTCTATCCACGGCTCCGTCCATGAGCGTGCGGAGGAATTGCCACATAAGAACCGGCATGGCCGGGAAGCCAGAGCTTTCCGGTAACTTCTAACATACTCCAGTCTTTTGTTCCTGAACATCATCTCGGAGAGCAGCGTCTATCGGATCGAAGCCAAGTGCGAGTCGGTCGCCAGTTTGCGGCTGAGACCCGATAGACGCTGCTCTTCGAGAAGTCCGGCGTCGATTTGACCGCCGTGGAGGGAGTCAGCATCCGGACGGTCCCGGCCTTTCTCGGCGAGGTGGACGCCGACGTGGAGAAGTTCACACTACGGACCGCCTGAAAAGCGAAGATCAAAAAACCGGTTGATGACAAAGAATGAAACGCCGTCGATGTGTGAACGGAAGGTGTCGCTACGAAAGCGGCGTCAATGAAAACGAAACCGCCACCATGAACCCAACTCCAAAAAGCAGTTTTCGGATGTGCCCTGTGAAAAGACGGCTGCTTCTTTGCGCGGCCGTCCTGGCCTGCGGCATTTTCACCAGTTTGGCGCAATCGCCGCCCGACCTGCTGATTGACCTCAGCACCGATTCCAAGGTG
>DATKCT010000040.1:0-14622 GCA_035513055.1 Verrucomicrobiales bacterium
TCCGACTCAGCCAAATGCAGGACATCGCTGGGTGTAGGGTAGTCGTAGCAGATATTGTGCGACAAGATCAACTCGTTGCGTCGTTGGCAACGGACTTCCCTAGTGCGTCTGTGATAGACCGCCGCGACAATCCCAGCTCTAGCCACGGATACCGAGCGGTCCACATCGTCGCGGAGATGTCAGGGAAGCCCATTGAGATCCAGATCCGAAGTTCCCTCCAACACCTGTGGGCGGAGCTTTCGGAGAAATGCGCGGACGTCCTGGATCCAGCGATCAAGTATGGGGGTGGCCCCTCAAGGTGGCGAGAGTTCCTCTCAAAGCGTTCCGAATTGGTGGCGAGTTACGAGGCGATCGAGAGAAAGCTTCACAAACATGTGGGGCTCATAGAGGAGGAGGTGGGACACCTCAATGAGATCGAGAATTCCCTCGCGTCTGAGCACGACAGACCCGACCATCATGAACAAGAAGCACGACAACAACTGAATTGCTTGAGACGTCGAGTTGCCCTCATGGAACAGGAGTTTGAAGGAGTGAGGCAAGAGTTCTTAAGCCAGAGGAAAAAAATCGCCGACCACCTGTTGTTGCAATGAGCAATCGCTGGGCTAGAGGGGGCAGAGGCAATGATTTTCCTGATCGAATACAACCGGCGCAAAGGAAGCATCGTCACCTTTCGAGCCTTCGGCGGCTCAGAACGGGGCGAGGCCGAAAAGTCGCGGCTCGCGATCGAGATGGAGCGCAATCGCGAAGGTGTAGACCATGAGGTGGTCCTTCTGGAGGCGGAGAGTCGAGACGCGTTACATCGGACCCACTGGCGCTACTTCGTCGGCCTGGAGGAGCTTCTCGAGGCGGGTAGCCCGCGGGTGCGTTGATCTCGCCCCAGGCGGCACAGAGTATCGCGTGTCCGCTGATCCTGTGAGAAGCCACTCCGCCGATGCCATCCCGAAGCTGTCCTCGTGTCGAAGGTCACTCAAAACCAGCCACCTGGGCGGCAAAGGCCGGTGGCTGAACGGGGTTCTCTGGAGCCTTGTAGGCCATGGCAAACCTACTGACCATGGCAGAAATAGAGAGAATCCGCGCCCTTCACGGGGATGCGGGCTGGTCCCACCGCAAAATCGCCCGGGAACTGGACTGTGACCGGGGCACGGTGGTCCCACTATCGGGGGATGCTCCCTCCTCGCGCCTTGCCCCAAGCCCAATTGGGCGCAACAAAAGTAACCGGATTTACGCCCTGGACCACTAAGGGCGGAAGTTGTTGAAAACGTTGGTGTTGGTATTCGCCGGTCACGACTTTCAATTCGCTCCCTCCTCGTCGTGCCAATCTTCCCAACAAGTCCCGCGCGGCATCACCGAATAAAACTGGCGCCGGTCCGTGACGGCGCGCGCCCTGCGGCGCAGGCTCCGATTGCATGGGGAGGCTCGGAACCCGGACTTTCCCCGGTTGATTTCTTCCCTGCTCCGGATTACACAACGAGCATCATGGCCACAACATCCAAGGATGCCGTTTTGGAACTCAACTCCATGTCCACCGAAGCGCTGAAGGCGCGCCTCGGCGAACTCCGGAGGTATCTTTGACGTCCCCGCCCTGGAAGCACGGCTTCAGGCTCTCGACTCGGTGATGAGCCGTCCCGGCTTTTGGGATGAGCGCGAGGCCGCCCAGAAGGCCATCGACGAAGCCGGCGTTGTGCGCGGCCGCCTCAACCCTTATCTCGAACTCTCCCGGCGCGTCGAGGATCTGGAGGTCCTCCTCGAGATCGCCCTTGAGGAAGGCGAGGCTGCCGGAGCTGAGATAGTGCAGAAGGAATTCCGGGAGGTCGAAGCGGCGCTCGAGGAGTTTGAGATGCGCCAACTCCTCTCCGGCCCACTCGACAGCGGCAACGCTTTCCTCACCCTCCACGCCGGCGCGGGCGGCACCGAGTCCTGCGATTGGGCTGAGATGCTCATGCGCATGTACCAGCGTTGGGGCGAACGTCAGGGTTACCGGGTCGACATCATGGACCTCCAAGAAGGAGAAGGCGCCGGCATCCGCTCCGCCACTCTCCACATCCAGGGGCCCTACGCTTACGGCCACCTTCAATGCGAACGCGGCGTCCATCGCCTCGTCCGCATCTCGCCCTTTGATGCTCAGAACCGCCGCCACACCTCTTTCGCCAGCGCCGACGTCGTCCCGGAAACCAACGAAGAAATCGAGATCGAAGTCAACGAAAGCGATCTTCGCGTCGACCGCTACCGCAGCGGCGGCAAGGGCGGACAAAACGTCAATAAGGTCGAAACTGCGGTCCGCCTCACGCACTTTCCCTCAGGGGTCGTCGTGGCCTGTCAAAACGAACGCAGCCAACAGAAGAACTACAGCATGGCTCTCAAACTCCTCAAAGCCAAGCTCTTTCAGATCGAAGAAGACCGCAAACGCTCCGAAATGGAGCGGCTTTACGGAGAGAAAGGCGACATCGCCTGGGGCAGCCAGATCCGCTCCTATGTCTTCCAGCCCTATCAAATGGTAAAGGACCACAGAACCGCTGTGGAATCCGGCAACATTCAAGATGTCATGGACGGCAATCTCGAACGCTTCATCGAGGCGCAACTGAAAGCCCAGCGACAATCCCCTACCGGTTGATCCGCCCCGATCCACGCAGCCCAGCACCGGTGCGCATCGACATCGTCACCATCTTCCCGGAAATCTGCCGCGGCCCCCTCGGTGAAAGCATTCTCCAGCGGGCGCGGGACCGCGGTCTCTTCTCCCTCCACATCCACGACCTGCGGGATTTTTCCGGGAACCGGCATCGCAGCGTCGACGACGAACCCTACGGCGGAGGACCCGGCATGGTCATGACCCCCGGACCCTTTTTCGCCGCCGTCGAAGCCATCCGCCGGGAATCCCCTGGGGCCCGAGTCCTCCTCATGACACCGCAGGGAAAGCGTTTCGACCAGTCCGCCGCCAGAAGTCTTGCCAACGCATCCACCGGCCTCATCCTGCTTTGCGGCCACTACGAAGGCGTCGATCACCGCGTCGTCGAAGCCCTCGTCGACGACGAGATCTCCATCGGGGATTACATCCTGACGAACGGAACCCTCGCCGCGGCCGTGGTCGCCGATGCCGTGATCCGGCTGTTGCCGGGCGTGCTGGGAGACGAACGCTCGGCCGAGGTCGAGTCGTTTTCCGAGTCTCTCCTCGAAGCACCTCACTACACGCGTCCCCCTGTTTTCCGGGGGTTGGCCGTACCCGCAGTCCTTCTTTCCGGAAACCACGCCGCCATCGCCCAGTGGCGCCGCGAAGCCGCCCATCAACGCACTCTCCAAAACCGCCCCGACCTGCTCAACCCGGCTGACCCTAACTGATTTGTCGGTCCCCCTCTTTCGCATTGCCCAAGACCCCCAGGCCAGATCATCATACACTTATGACGCGGTTCCTTCAGCTTCTACTCGGCGCCGTTTCCCCGCTCCTGCCCGCTCTGCTGGCAGCCGGATCCGGCGAATCCGCCCCAGAACTCGTCCTCGAGGCCAGATCCCGCCTGCACGAAGGCGTGCGCGAATCCGTCCTCCGCTGGGCGCCGTCTCACACCGCTGTTGTCGTCATCGATATGTGGGATGATCACTGGTGCCGCTCCGCCGCCGCCCGCGTCGTGGAGCTGGCGCCCGCAATCGACGCCGTTCTTCAAGTCGCCCGCGAACGGGGCATCCTCATCGTGCACGCGCCCAGCAGCGTGACGGCATTCTACGAAGGCGCGCCGCAGCGCGCCCTGGCCCAATCGGCGCCCGAAGCCGAACTCCCGGTTCCGCTCCCGCCCGACCGTCGTTGGGGCACCGGCTGGCGCTGGCCCGATCCCGAAGGAGAGCCGCAGTTACCCATCGACGACACCGACATGGGCTGCGATTGCGAAAGCCCGTGCCCCATTCGCGCAGCCTGGACTCGCCAGATCCCCGCCATCCGCATCGAAGAGGGCGACGCCCTCACTGACGACGGACAAGAACTCTACAACCTCTTCCAGCATCGCGACATCCGTCACGTCCTGGTCATGGGGGTGCACCTGAATATGTGCGTTCTCGGCCGCCCCACGGGCATCCGTCAACTCCTCGTTTTCAAACGCGACGTCGTCCTCGTCCGGGACCTCACCGACACCATGTACAATCCGCGCAGCAGCCCCCGTGTTAGTCACTTCGAGGGAACTCGCCTCGTCGTCGAACACGTAGAACGTCATTGCTGCCCGTCGGTCCTGAGCGCCTGCCTAACCGGACAGCCGCCTTTCCGCTTCACCGCCGCGCCGCCCGGACCCTGATTGCGCCCGGGCCGGTCAAGTCTTGGTAAAACCGCTATGGGCCCAAACCATCTCGTCGTGTTCGGACGGCTCGCCCACAGACTTGATAATCACGGTCATCCGCTTGGCCGTCTCCGGTAACGGCACATTGATCCGGTCGATCTGCCAAGGCGACAAAACAGGCGTCCGATAGAAAAGCTTGCCGTCGACCAACACTTCGGCGGAAACGGCGCCCTTGCCAGCGCGCGCAGCGGAATCCGGCAGCCCCACGACGGCGACAAAACGGCCCAGCGACGGGTCCAGCGCATACTCCAGCCGGACGCCCGCTTTCGTGAGCATCCCGTTGCCGGCGTCTTCGCCCCGAAGCCGCACGTTCCTACGCTCAAACCTCCGTCCCGACTCCCGGCGAGGCCCTTCCGCACTCACGGGTCGAAACTCCGCAAGCGCTTCTTCCGGTCGCGGAGGCTCCGGATTGAGCGGCGGATGCGCCACCGCCCGGGCATGCGTCACATGACTAAAAAGCTCCCCGTCGCGGAAGAGCGCCACGCGCACGGTCACATCGCCTTCCACCTCGAATGGCGCCTCATACAGATGCGCCTGCGGACCCGGCGCGCTTCCGTCTAACGTGTAGCGAATCTCGCCTCCGATCTCTTCGCTGCGGATCTCCACTTTCGATCGCCCCAACACCACCGGCGGATCGATCGAGATCTCCGGTTGGCGCACTTCCAGCGCCGTGACCTTCGCCAAAGCCGAACCGGGCAAGGCCTTCGGACTCAAGACGATCTCCGCGCCGGACTCCGGCCTCCACAGCGCCAGTCCCGGCGATTCGCTGAAAGGGTCGTCGTCCGTCACCGATCCGACCTCCTGGGCGTTGTCGACCTGCACGGTGCGAATCGTCATCGCATCAGGTTTCACCACGATCCAGCCCACTTGATTGAACTGTCCTGAAGCTCGCGTCCACTCCTTATCGTCATCATTGCTCCGAAGCGGAGCGCCCCAACAGCCTTCCCCGATGAACACGATTCCAAATCGATCGTCCCGGATGAATCCCTCATCGCTTCCCTTGCCGCGGAAAGGCCGCACCGGCCAAGTCCGTTTTACCGTATGACTGTCGCATTCCAGCGCCAGATTCAGACCGTGCCCGTAAAACAGATGGGCCCAGGCTTGATACTGCAAAGTTTGCTCCGCCTTCCCTGATGTGTGCGGCCGGAAGGGATGATGATACTGGGCCATTTTCCAGCGGATATTGCGGTGCTGCTCCAGATCCTTCTCCAGCCACCGGGCCTGTCCTCCTCCGCGCGGGATATTCGAGTTCAAGGTGTAAAGCCGGAAGTTACCGCCGGCAAAATCCAAGGCGAAATAATCTTCCGGAATCAACGTGTCGAAGAGACGGTGCACGTCATGGGCCTTCTCATGATTGCCCCGGGCAGGCACGATGGGGATCATCAAGCCGTCCTCAGCCACCGTGAGCTGCCAGTCCTCGAACCATTGTTCCCATTCCTCTTTCGTCGAACTCGCCGTGTAGTCCCCGCCAAAAGCCACGAAGAGCGGCCGCAACCGGGCCACGATGCGGTTGGCATTTTGACGCGCCTCTTGGTTGTTGCGGGAATCCCCTCCTCCCAGGAAAGCGAAAGGGCGGTCGTCCATCGCCGCGGTCCGAAACCATCGCCGTTCCGAAACTCCGTCGCTATCGCGGACGACGAAGAAGTAGGCTGTCGCCGGTTTTAAGCCTCGCAAACGCACAAAACAGTGGTCCAGATCCAGATGCTTGGTCACATGCTCAGGCTCGGCCTGCAGGGGATACCGCTCCCAATCCTCGCCAAAATCCTCTTCCCCATAATGCACGGCGGGAAGGATCCCTCCCGCCTGCGTCCAACCCACCACCATGGTCGTGGCCGGATCTTCCTTCCACATCAAACGGTAATGCTTGGTCGCCGCCTCCGCGGTGATCACGTTCGATGCAATCACGGTCGCCAGCCAGGGAAATAAAAATCGAAGGGAGGGGTTCATCGGTAGACGCTGAATCCGATCTTACGCGGCGTCAACCCGGG
This sequence comes from Verrucomicrobiales bacterium, assembly GCA_035513055.1. Lineage (GTDB taxonomy): Bacteria > Verrucomicrobiota > Verrucomicrobiia > Verrucomicrobiales > DEV007 > DATKCT01. Next base: position 6,302 of record DATKCT010000040.1, read on the forward strand.
GAACTCCCCAGTCGCCGGTGACGCTATCGTCACCGGGCCGAAGCAAACCCGTCCCAGACCTCAGCCCTAGTCCGCATTTCTCATACCGTTTCGTTTCGAGGCGCTGTGAACCCCTTGCTGGGCAGGCCGTGCGCAGTAAAGGCCGCAGAGCCGGATGAGCAGACCCTGGTCAAGCCCGAGGCGAGCAGAAGCCAGGCGGAATGGGTGCGGGCCCCACTTGCAGCGATGGATTGAAAAATGCGGCCTAATCCCGCAGCAGTCCCGATCGCCGTTCCTGCGCCACCCGTTCCCTCCACAGAACCAGCAGCGCCAGGGGCACAAGCCAATGCACACCCCGCACCAAGAACTCCGGTCCCCACGTGCGGAGAGTCTCCGCCCAAACCTCCGATTCAAAATAGGTCCACAGCCGCGCTAAGGCGGTGAGAAATCCCCACGCCGTCATGTAGGCGGCGCCCAGGATCCACAGTTTCGGGAGGAACAAGAGAATCGCCGCGATAAAATCAGCCAGACCGGCCCAGTGGAGAATCTGCAACGCTTCCTCCTCGGTCTCGAGATCCAGCGACTCTAACGTCATCTCCACGAAGCTGCCCGGAGTGGCCACATCGAATCCGAGATGCCCAATCCAAGGCAATGGATGCTCGGGCGAAAGCCCCCAAGCAAAGACTCCGTGCGCAATGAAAGTGACGGCCAACGCCAAGCGGAGCAGCGCCTGCATCCCCCAACCTCGACGTTCCAGAATACACAGCAACACCACCAGCAAGGGCGTCGCGCTTTGCAGGGCATGCTCCCAAAAAACGGTCCATTGCCTCGCTTGATCCAAGTACTCCAACCAGGCTAGAAAAACGAGCAACACCGTCGCCGCACACAGCACCGTCGCGGCCACCGTTCGCGGCCGCAGGACCAAGGCGAACAAGGCCGCGACGGCGTAGAATACTCCCATTCCGAAGATGATCCGGCTGATTCCGCGATCGATTTCCGGGCTCGTCACGTATTCATTCCAGGTCATGCCCAATCGCTTGTGCACAATCCCGGTCATCATCTCTTCGTTCCACAACAGCTCGCGCAGTGGAATGTCGCCGACATCCATGTGCAGCCAGGCCTGTCCCGCCAGCAACAGCACACAGGCCAATCGCACCAGCCAAGAGGATAGCGAGAAGGCCGGAATCCGGGAGTCTTCACGCATGCGCCATCTCCTCTCGCGGGATCGGCTTCCTGTCAACCTTCCCGTCGACGGAAAGACGCGCTGGTGATCGCCGGGGCCCAGAGTCGACGGATCCGGAGATCCCTGCTTGATTGCCGTCTCTGATTCACTGCCCGCGCAGCCATGACCCGTATCCTCGCCTCGCCACTCACCGCCGCGGCTTTAGCCGCCATTGCTCTGGTCGTTGGACCGGTCCCGCCTCCGGCCGCAGCCCAGGAACCCGCGTCCGCCCATCACGGATGGTTCGCTTTCGATCCTCCGCCAGACCGCTTCGATCCAAGCCCTATCGATCTTCGAAGTCTGAATGAAACCTTCGCCGGAGAAAACGGCTTCATCGCCGCCAAGGACGGAAGCTTCGTCCATAGCAGCACGGGAAAACCGCTGCGTTTCTGGGCCGTGAACGGCCCTCCCCACGAGACCCGCGGCCCGGCGCTGGGCAGGCTCGCCCGTTCCTTGGCCAAACGCGGGGTCAATCTCGTTCGCATCCACCGGCCCCTTTTCGACAAACAAGGTCAGGTAGATCCCGAGATCGTGGCATGGAGCCAGGAAGTCGTGCGCGCCATGAAATCCGAAGGCATCTATACGCACTTCTCGATCTATTTTCCGCTTTGGTTCCAACCGGAGCCGGACCTGGCCTGGATGTCAGGCTACGACGGCCGCCAACATCCTTTCGCCGCCCTCTTCTTCCACCCGGAGTTCCAACAACGCTACCGCGCCTGGTGGCGAACTCTCCTCACCACTCCGGATTCCGAAACGGGACTCCGCCTCATCGAGGAGCCCGCGGTCTTCGGACTCGAAGTCCAGAACGAAGACTCCCTTTTCTTCTGGACATTCAAGGACGACAACCTGCCGGCTGCTCTGCGCAACCTGATCGAATCGCGCTTTCACGCCTGGGCCTCGCCCACCACGGCGGCGTCGAAGCCGCTCGGAAAGCTTGGAACGGCCTGGATCTTCCCGGCGACGCCGCAGAGGAAGGCCGCTTCGCCCTTCGCCCACTTTGGAATGTGTTCAACGAACGCACGCCGCGCGATCAGGACACCGCCCGCTTTCTCTTCGAAGTCCAGCGAGACTTCTACCGCGACACCATCGCCTACCTGCGCGAACTCGGATTTCGCGGCGTCATCAACGCGTCGAATTGGACCACGGCAAGTCCGGAGTGCTTCGGCCCGCTCGAGAAGCTCAGTTATGCGGAAGGCGATTTCATCGACAGGCATGGCTATTTTTCCTGCTCCCATGAAGGCGATAACGCGGCCTGGTCTATCCGCGACGGTCATACTTACCTGAATCGCAGCGCCCTCCGCTTCGATCCCGGCGCCAGCGGCGAGCCGCGCCAGTTCAATCACCCGGCGATGGATCCGCATTATGCGGGAAAACCCTCGATGATCTCGGAGACCACCTTCAACCGCCCTAACCGCCACCGCTCCGAAGCGCCTCTTTTCTACGCCGTCTACGGAGCCCTGCAAGACAGCAATGCCATCGTCCACTTTGCGCTCGACGGCGAGTCCTGGGACGTCAAGCCCCGCTTTTGGATGCAGCCCTGGACTCTCCTCAGCCCCGCCATGGCTGGACAGTTCCCCGCCGCCGCCCTCATTTACCGCCAGAGCCTTATTCGCACCGGCGATGTCCTCGCCGAAGTGGACCTCGGCCTCGAAGACCTCTTCGCCTTGCGCGGCACACCCCTTCCACAAGACGCCGCCCTCGACGAGCTGCGCGCCGCCGATTTGCCCGCCGCGCCGTCCCTGTCCGGCGCCGCTCGCCTGGATCCCCTCCTGCATTTTGCCGGCCGTTGTGAAGTCCGCTTTCACCACGGCCCCACCCGGGTCTCCGCGCTCTCCCTCGAAGATCTCATCGACCGGAAACGCCGCCGGGTGCGCAGTTCCACCGGCGAGATCCAACTCGACTACGAACGCGGCGTCCTCCGGATAGACGCGCCCCGCGCCCAGGGTTTCTCGGGGAATCTCGCCGCAGCCGGTCCGTTGGCTACCCGCTGGCTCCACGTGGAAAGTCCATTGGACCTCGGACACATCGTCCTGGTCTCGCTCGATAGCCAACCGCTGGACCGCTCCCGAAGCATGCTCTTGCAGGTAATGTCTGAAGAACAAACCACCGGATTCCGGACCAAATCCACCTCGCGAGGACTTCTACAAATCGAGTCCATCGGCGTCAATCCCTGGCAAGTGCGCTGGCTCACCGGAGTGATCCGCCTTACCAGACCCGGCGCCGGGGCCCTGACCGTCACCGCCCTCGACGCCAACGGTTACCCCCGAATGGCTCTCGCCTCGGCGGAATCGTTCCCACTCCTCCCCGACTGCCTCTATTATCACATCCATCACTGAGCAGACGTTCCCAGCATTCTTTGGGACTTTTTCGCTCCCCCACCCGCGCCCGCGACTCTGCGCGCGTGCCGGTGTTTCATGGCTGTCAACCCTACTCTTCCATGAATCCCTTGCGTCCACTGAACTCACTTACCCGCCGGATCGCCGTCTCTGGCTTGCTCCTCGTCGCTTTCGCCGTGTCCGCGTTCGCGGGCGATTGGCGCCAATGGCGAGGTCCCATCGCCACAGGTGAAGCGCCTTCGGGCGATCCCCCGGCACAATGGAGCGAAGACAAAAACGTGAAATGGAAGGTCCCGATCGATGGGCGCGGCTCGGCCACGCCAATCATCGTGGACGATAAGGTATTTGTTCTCACTGCGGTGCCCGTCGAGGGCGCCACACCGGCGGGCGAGACGGCCCCGGCGCGGCCCGCCGCGGCGACGACGCCGGACGCTCCGCCTGCCGATGCCCCTCGCGTCGCTCAGGAGCGCGGCGACGATGGTCCGCCGCGGAGAACTGAAGGCCGCGGTCGCCGCGGGCCCGGTGGCCGTGAAGGCCGAGGCGGCAGGGGTGGATTCGGCGGCGGTCCTCCCGTTCAAGTCCAAAAGTTCACCGTTATCTGCCTGGATCGTAGCAGCGGCAAGGTTCTTTGGTCCAAGATCGCGCGCGAACAATTGCCTCACGAAGGCCATCACCGAACGGGCAGCTTCGCTTCAGCGTCGCCGGCCTCCGACGGAAAGCACCTCTTCGTCTCCTTCGGCTCGCAGGGCATTTATTGCTACGACCTCGATGGCAATCTCAAATGGGACACCGATCTCGGCGACATGAACATCACCAACCGCTTCGGCGAGGGCTGTTCCCCGACGGTCTACCGGAACAATCTCATCGTGAAATGGGATCACGAAGGCGACTCCTTCCTCGCCGTGCTCGACACGGAGAACGGTCAAGTCCGTTGGAAAAAGAATCGCGACGAAAGGACTTCTTGGTCCACCCCCATCGTGGTCGAGCAAGACGGCAAGCCCATCATCGTCACCTCCGCTTCCGGTAAGACCCAAGCCTACGATTTCGCCAGCGGGGACGTGGTTTGGGAAGCGGGCAGCCTGACCTCCAACGTGATTTCCTCGCCCGTCAGTGCGGATGGGATGGTTTTCGTCATGAGCGGCCACCGCGGGAGCAAGCTGGAGGCCATTCGCCTGGGGAAAACCGGTAATCTTGCCGGTACCGATGCCGTCGCTTGGTCCTTAGACGAGGCGACCCCCTACGTTCCGTCGCCCCTTTTGTATCAGGGGAGGCTTTATTTCTCTCAAAGCAACGAGAGCAGACTCTCCTGCGTCGACGCCGCCACCGGAAAACTGCATTTCCGGGAGTGGATCGAGGGTCTCGGCAACGTCTACGCCTCTCCTGTCGCAGCCGCCGGCCGCATCTATATGATGGACCGGGAGGGCCACTGCGCCGTCCTTCAAGCCGGCGACACCCTCGAAATCCTCGCCACGAACTCCCTGGACGACGCATTCGACGCCAGCCCCGCCATCGCCGGCGATGAGATTTTTCTGCGCGGCGCCAAACATCTCTACTGCATCGCCACCCAATAACCGTTAAGCTGCCAACGTCATGAGAACCTTCCTTCTCTCCACCATCGGCCTCGCTCTGGCCTGGTTTCCTTGTCTGGTCTCCGGCCAGGAGAGCGATTCTGAAACATCTGCTCCCAGTCCTGATCCGTCAGCGCTGGCATCCATCACCGGCGTCTGGGAATGGGTCGGCTCCGGGATGCGGGGCGGCTTCCGCAGCCCCGCCACACTCACCCTTGAGAGCAAAGACGGAGCCCTTGCCGGAACCTATTCCGGCGGCTTCGGCCCCGACGCCCCCATCGAAGACGCTGCTCTGGAAGCAGATGCACTCTCTTTCAAAGTCAGCCGCACCTTCGGGGACCGCACCGTGACGACCGCCTACAGCGGCCGCGTCTCCGGCGATCGGATCACCGGATCGATCGAAACCGAGACTTTCGACGGTCCCCAGACCCTTGACTGGAAGGCTTGGCGGAAGCCAGCGGTGGATCCCAGCGGCTCTTGGACCTGGACCACCACCGCCGGGCGCGATGAAAGCATCGTCCGCACGAACCAGCTCAAACTCCGTCTCGAGGAAGGAGCGGTCAAAGGCATGTGGATCATCGAGCGCGGTCAAGCCCCGCTTTCCGAGGTTTCCCTCAAAGGAAACGAACTCTCCTTCCGCGTCGCCGGCGGAGGCGGAGGAGGCCGCGGCTTTGGCAATCAGGGCAATCAAGGTCGCATGACTTCCTACCGAGGCACAATTTCCGCAGACGCCATCACAGGCACGGTCACCCGGCCCACCCGGGACGGAGACGTCACGGAGGACTGGAAAGCGACCCGGGCCGCCCCGGAAGTCGATCCGCTCGGAGTCTGGTCCTGGGAAACCCCGGGACGGGACGGAGAAACCACTCGCAATACGCTCGAAGTCATCTCCCGGGCCGACGGATCCCTCGTCGCTACTCTGGACGGACCCTTTGGCGAGTCCCAAGCATCCAGCGTCACCCTCACCGGCGATCTCTTCACAGCCAACGTCGACCGCGAAACCGATAACGGCTCTTTCACCACCCAATTCGAGGGACGCATCGACGGTGATGCCATCCATGGACTCATCAAAGCGGGCCGGGAAGACCGCCCCTTCCGCATGATCTGGGATGCCGCCCGCGTTGTTCCCGCCGGAGATCCCGCCGGCGAATGGGTCATCACCGTCGGTGGATTCGGCCGACGCCGCGGTGGAGACGTTGGCGGGGCTCAGGATCGCCCGGCCCTTCGCCTCAACGTCGAAGGAACTCAACTTACCGGAACGATATCGGGCCGAGGCGGCGACACCCCCATTTCCAATGGAAAAGTGGAAAACGGGGAGATCCAGTTCAGTGTGGAACGAAGCTTCGGCGATCGCAGCATCACCCAACACTACAAGGGCCGCGTCCGCGACAACCGGATTTTCGGAACCTACCGGGTCGGGACCGGCGGCGATGAGCCCGGCGCCTGGGAAACCTTCTGGGAAGCTCAGCGTCCGGAATCCGGCGCCTAAAGGCGCGCCACCGTTTATTCGGGCGAAATAATGTTTGCGGAGCGGGGCTTTGCGTGCAAAGTCCCCGCTCCGCGAGCCATTGAACGAGCCGTCGGTCTCTGGGCGCCGGTCGACAGACCGGTCCGCTAAGCTCGCCAGAGGGAACCCGGCCCGCCCCCCTACCACATGTCCTTACAGCTAGCCCGCTTCGAAAAGCCGAATCGACTCACCAAGGAAGAGTCCGCCGCCAAAGAAAACTTCGCCCGCTTCACCGCCGAGCCCTTTGAAGGCGGCTACGGTCACACCCTGGGAAACTCCCTCAGAAGGGTTCTCCTCTCGTCTCTCGAAGGCGCCGCCATCACTTCCGTGCGCATCGAAGGCGCTCCCCACGAGTTTTCCACCCTGCCCGGCGTCGTCGAAGATGTCACTGACATCGTCCTCAATCTCAAAAAGGTTCTCTTCAAGCATCACACCAAAGAGCCGCGCCTGCTCTCCGTCTCCGTAAACAAGCAGGGCGAAGTGCTCGCCGGCGACATCACCGAAGACACCGGGTACGAGGTCCTCAACAAGGATCAACTCATCTGTACTCTCGACCGGAAGGCCAAGTTCAACGCAGAATTCGAAGTCCGGGTCGGCCGCGGCTTCGCCACTGGCGAGGAGAACAAACGCGGGGACATGGCCATCGGCGTCATCCCCATCGACTCCATTTTCTCGCCCGTGCGCCGAGTGCGCTATTCCGTGGAGAACACCCGGCTCGGGCAAAAAACCGACTACGACAAACTCATCCTCGACATCTGGTCGGATGGACGCGTCAGCCCGCACGACGCCCTCATCCAGGCCTCCGCCATCCTCCGGCATCACCTCGACGTCTTCGTCAATTATGACGATAGCCTCATCGAGTTCGACGAGCGGCCCGACGCCCCGAGTGAAGAAAGCGCCGAACTCAAAAAACTTCTCAACATGTCGGTCAACGAGATCGAGTTGTCCGTCCGCGCCGCCAACTGTCTCAACAACGCCAACATCACCACAGTCGGTCAATTGGCGATGAAAACCGAGGCGGAAATGTTGAAATACCGCAATTTCGGCAAGAAATCTCTCAACGAGATCAAAGACAAGCTCCAAGAACTCGGCCTCGCTCTGGGTATGCAGATCGATCCCATGCTTCTGGAAGCTCCCTTTGCCTCCGCATCCGGCGCCATGATGCCCGCCGCACGGTTGGACCGGGACGACTTAGGATTGGCCGATCTCATCAACCAGAATCTTGGCGAAGACGATTGATTTCCCTCCCTCAGCACCGCACAGCACCGCATGAGACATCGCAGGAATAAGCCCAAACTGCAACGGACCGCGGCTCACCGCGATGCCTTGCTTTCCAATCTCGCTCTGAGCCTCATCGAGCACGGGCGAATCCGCACCACCTTGGCCAAGGCCAAGGCGCTCCGGCCTTTCGTCGAAAAGCTGGTCACCCTGGCGCGGGTCGACAGCCAGCATACCCGGCGCCGCGCGGCTTCCATCCTTAAAACTTGCCAGACTCGCTCGACCATGGTGCGCGGAAAGGCCAAACCGAACCGGCAAAAGCTAGCCGTTTCCCGCCTCTTCGGCACAGTGGCTCCAGCCTTCGCTGAACAACCAGGCGGTTACACCCGGATCCTCAAGCTCGGACCTCGTCCCTCCGATTCGGCCCCTATGGCCTACATCGAGTGGTGCACCTTCATCCTGCCCGCAGAGGCCGAGGAGCGCGGCTAGCA
>DATKCT010000041.1:0-9126 GCA_035513055.1 Verrucomicrobiales bacterium
GTTCTTCGGCACGGGGCGGATTAAACCAGAAGTACGGGAATCGTACAAGAGACAATTTGTCACACCCCGCAATCTAACAATACGCCTGCTAGACCGCCTCGACGCCCGACTAGCAGGGAGCATGCCGAACACTAATGGCGCCGCGCGCAATCTTCCTTTTGGAGGACAGACCGCGGCGGGATGGAGGACCATCCTCGGGAAGGCCGATGCTTGGTCTGACCAGGTGCTTGACGGAGCTGTCTGAGCGCTTTGGAATTCAGCCGCAAGCATTCAAGACTCCTGTCATGCCGAGGTGGCTTCTCTGGACTTTCGTCGCGCTTTTCTCATGGGGCGGGTGGGCGGTTCTGTCCAAAGTGCTCGGTCCAGCGCTTTCGCCCGGACAAAGCCAGGCCTTCTCGACGATCGGATTCCTCCCTATCGTCCTGCCGCTGGCCATATCGGGCCGCAGTGTGCTCCGGCAAGCTTCGCGGAAGGGCCTGCTTCTGGCGCTGACGGGCGGAGCCGTCTCCTGCCTTGGAAACATCCCTTATTACGCCGCCGTCGGGCGCGGGGAGAAATTCGCTACGGTCGTGTCCCTGGCCGCCATGGCTCCGGTGGTAACTGTGTTGCTGGCGATCGTTTTTCTGCGGGAGCGATTGAACTGGCTGCAGTGCGCCGGCTTGATTCTGGCTGTGACGGCGATCTGGCTGTTCAATGTTTCGAATGGCGCGGGTCTGCTCTCGCCCGCGGTGCTGGTGGCTCTGCCTCCTATTGTGCTTTGGGGCCTTTCCGGTTTCCTGCAAAAGGCCGCCACGAATCATGTCTCGGCGGAAGCATCCGCGCTCGTCTATCTCGGCGCATTCCTGCCGATGGGCGTCTATTACGGCCTGAGCGAACCGTGGCCGGCCAGTGTCACGGTGCAAACGTGGATTGTCGTAATTGCATTAGGGTTCTTTCTGGCGTTCGGCAACTTTGCCGTTCTCGCGGCATTCGCCCGCGGCGGCAAAGCGGCGGTGATCTCGCCCTTGGTCAACCTCTTTCCCGTCGTCGGCATCGGCCTGGCGTTTCTCTTGTTGGACGAGACCGTGGAGAAGCGGGAGGCAGCCGGCATCGCCTGCGCTCTCGCTGCTGTGGCAGCATTGTCTTTGGAAAGACGTTCTCCCCAATGAACGGAAGTGGGACTCCCAGAATACCGGCCTGGTTGTCCGGTCATCTGTCGAAGAACAAACTGTGGCGTGCGGGAGCGCGAGCGACGGTCCGTGCCTCGACCTTGGGACTCGACCCCTCGATTCCAATGGAGACGCGGGATAAATGGAGATGTGGGACACCAGGACTCCCACGAGAATGGATCGTCCTGGGTCTTTCGTTTCCACAGAGTCTCATGTAACTCACGTCATGAGGACTATCACGGAACTCCTGCAATCCGGCGTGGTTGTCTTGGGCGACGGCGGCTATCTGATCGAACTCGAGCGGCGCGGGTTTGTCGACAGTGGCTCGCGGCGCGAGCCGGTCGGAACCGGGCGTGGAACAGGCCAATTCACCCCCGAGGTCGCGATAGAGGATCCCGGCGCCTTGCGTGAATTGCATCGCGAGTTTCTTCAGGCCGGCTCCCAGGTGTTGCAGGCGCTCACATTTTTTGGCGCCCGGGAAAAATTGAACCGCGCGGGCTATGGCGCGGAGACGGAGCGCATCAACCACGCCGCCGTGCGCCTGGCCCGGGAGGTCGCGGGCGATCGCGCGCTCGTGGCGGGCAGCGTGTCGCGCACACAGCTCATCGAACGAGAAGGAATGGGGTCGCTCGATCGGGCTCGGGATGACATCGCCGAGCAGATCCGGTTACTCGACGCTGCCGGTGTGGATTTCCTCATCCTCGAGACGTTTTTTCATCTGGCCGAAATGAAAGTTGCTCTCGAATGCGCTGCCACCGCCGGATTGGCCGCCATCGCGACGATGAGCTTCCGGCCTCTGCGCAGCCAATGCAGCGATGGCCATACGCCCGCCGAATGCGCCAAGGTCATGGCCGGCCTCGGAGCCATTGCCGTCGGAGCAAATTGCGAGCAAGACCCGCGCCGGATGCTCCCCTTGCTGCGCGAGATGCGCGCCGCGGTGGATGTGGCTCTGGCGGCGCAGCCTGCCGCATTCCGCACCACGGACACATGCCATTCATTCACCCGGCTTCCGGCTTTTCCTAACGAGCTGGAAACGATTCAGGTTTCGCGGCGCGAGTTCGTCGGCTTCGGCGAGGCCGCCAGGAAAGAAGGCGTCTTTTACGTGGGCGGCTGTTGTGGCTGCAATGCGGCTTACATCCGCGCGCTCGCTGCTGGACTTGCGGAGAAACCAGGGAAGTGAGATGCGCGTAGCGATCCATCCTAACGCTGCGGCCGCGAACGAGGCGGCGGCGGAACTGTTCTCCGGATGGCTTACTGCGTCCGGAGTCCGCAATGTCATGTTGGCCGGCGGTAATACGCCGCTCGATCTCTACCGGCGCATCGGCGAACGATGTCTGTCTCTGCGGCATCTGAACGTGTTTGCTCTGGACGAATATGCCGGTGTCGACGGCGACGAAGCGCGCAATTGCGCCAACCTGATCCGCCGGACCGCCGTCGAGCCCTGGGGCGTGCCCGCGGAGCGTTATCATTGCTTAAGTTCCACTGAGGCCGGTGCGGTGGCGAGCCTGCGGCAACACGAACAGCGGATAGCCGCCGCAGGAGGCGTGGACGCGGCTGTCCTCGGCCTCGGCGGGAACGGGCACCTCGGATTCAACGAGCCCGGCAGCGCCGAGGATTCCCGCGCCCGCGTCGTGGATCTCGACCCGGTTTCCATCGAGGCGAACCGCGCCTGGTTTAGCTGCCGCTACGCCCCTTCGCGGGGAGCCACGCTTGGATTGAGGACGATCCTCGCCGCGCGCCGCATCGTGCTTCTGGCTTATGGGGTTCACAAGGCGGCAGCGGTGAAGGCCATGCTGGAGGGACCGCGCAGTCCAGAATGCCCGGCGTCGTTGCTCCAAGGTCACTCCGGAGCGAATGTCTTCTTGGATAGCGCTGCGGCCAGCATGATGGAACGATGATACGATGAGAGTTCTCAAAAGAAAGATAGGGGACGGCGTGAAAACGAGGCTTCGTTCGCCCGGGTTGTTTCTGTGAAGACCGGCGTTTGTTGCATCGGGATCGATGTCGGCGGGACGAAGATCGCGGCGGGTGTCTTGTCGGTTCCCGGTGGGCGGGCGCTCGCCAAGCGCGCCGTGCCAACGCAGCCCCTAAGGGGAGGCCAAGCCGTCTTAGAGGATGTGCTTCGACTGACGCGCGCATTGGCGTCCGAAGCCGCCGGCTTGGAGCAGAGTGTCGGAGCCATCGGTCTCGGAGTTTGCGAGTTGGTGGACCGCCAGGGTCGCATCGCCAGCAGCCACTGCCTGCAATGGGATGGACTTCCTGTGTGCCAAGCGCTCTCCGAGATCGCTCCAGCCCTCGTCGAGGCCGACGTCCGAGCGGCGGGACTAGCGGAAGCGCTTTTTGGAGCCGGCAAACCTTACGGGGCGTTTCTCTACATCACGGCCGGCACCGGAATCTCCTGCTGCCTGATGGTGGAGGGACGGCCTTTCTTCGGCGCCGAGGGAATGACCGGCGTCATGGCCAGCAGCCCGATCCCACTCCGGTGTGAACGATGCCATCACGTAAATACCCGCACGTTGGAAGATATAGCATCCGGACCCGCACTCGCGGCGCGTTTCGAAGCGTTGCGCGGTCAGGCCGGCTCGGGTCGCCGGGTGCTGGCCGCGGCGATCGGAGGAGACGCTGTCGCGGGACGGATTGTGCAGGAGGCGGGCGAGGCTTTGGGATCGCAGACCGGACTCCTGGTGAACGTGCTCGACCCGGAAGCTGTGATCCTGGGCGGCGGGCTCGGATCGAGCGTGGGCCCCTATTGGGATCACTTTGCGGCGGCGACTCGCCGGAGCATTTGGTCCTGCAAAAGCCGCGGACTGCCTGTCTTGCAGGCGGCGACCGGCGCAGACGCCGGATGGATGGGGGCGGCTGCGCAGGCCTGGCGGCAGCTACTTGAGTCATGATCGAGCGCTGGGCAATTCCATGGCGTAGGGGGCCGCAGGGTGTCGCAACCCACTGTTTCGCCCCGGGAAAGCCCGTATCTTGGATGAGATACGGGGCTATCACGACTCTTTTTCAGTCATCGAATCAAGGGAACGCTTGCTCCGGGCATCCTTATCCGTTAGACGAAAAGATCCAACCTTTCCCCAACATGAACAACCCCGCATCACTTCCCTGGAGCCGCCGTGTCTTCGCCAAGAGAACTTTACTGGCCGGAGCGGCTGTCGCCGCCGGCCCCGTAAGTCCGGCGGGCCCGCAAGCCGGGATCAAGCGCGTCCGGACCGGAGTTATCGGTTGCGGAAGCGTCTCGCACTCCTATTTGCCTGTGCTGGCGGAGTCGCCCTTCGTGGAGGTAGTCAGCCTTTGCGATATCCGCCACGAACGCGCCAGGAAGCAGGGCGAGCGATTTGGGATCGCCAAGTCCTATCCGCACATCGATGAGATGCTGGCGGGCGAGCCGTTCGATTTTCTTGTTACCCTGACAGACATGCAGGAGCATGAGCGCCTCAACCGCCAAGCCCTCGATGCAGGCAAACACGTCTGGAGCGAGAAGCCGATCGCTAACTCATTGGCCGCGGGACAGGATTTGCTGGGCATCGCCCAGACTAAGAACCTCCGCCTCTGGGGAGCGCCGATCACGGTGGAAAGTCCACAGTTCGCCTTTATGGCGAAACAACTCGCGGCCGGAAAGCTCGGTCGCGTGGCGGCGGCGCATGCCCACTATGGGCACGAGGGCCCGGGATGGTCGGCTTTCTTCTACGAAGAAGGAGGAGGAAGCATGCCCGACCTCGCGGTCTACAACTTCACTTCGTTGACCGGTCTCCTCGGGCCTGCAAAGCAGGTGACCGCGATGCTGAGCATTGTCACACCGGAGCGGACCGTGGACGACAAAGGCCGCATCCAGGTTGAAGCGGAGGACAACGCCATGGTGCTCATCGACCACGGACAGGGAGTGATTTCCCACGTGCAATCAGGCTTCAATTATTTCAATCCGCACGGGCACGATGGTAGCGAAGAAAAGCGTTATACCATCGATGTGGTAGGTTCGCAAGGATTTATGGGAATGGTGGGCTACGATTGGGCGCCGCGGGGCGTCGACCTCGCCACGGAAGCAGAACGCGCGCTCATGCGGCACGTGCCGGATGCCGGGGGCTACTCGTGGCCCATCGGAGCCGCTTTGGCCGCGGAGTGCCTGGTGACCGGCAATGAGCTTCTGGTTACTCCCGAACACGCATTGCACGTGATCGAGATCATCACCGCGGCGCGGGAGTCGTCGGCAACCGGCAAGCGCATCGAGATCAGCTCGACATTCAAGTGGCCGGTGGCGACTTAGCCCGCATTTCTCAGAGGCTCCGCTCCGAACTCAACGCTGGTCGATGGGAAGCACCGGTTGGGGCGGCTCGAGGCCGATGTATTCGGTGAGAGGACGGTAGAGCCGGTTATCGGCGAGTTGTTCGAGAACTTGAGCCGTCCATCCGGCGGCGCGGGCGATGGCGAAAATAGGAGTGAAAAGATCGGTGGGTATGCCCAGCGAGTAATAGACCGTGGCGGAATAGAAATCGACGTTGGCGTTGAGACCTTTGCGTTCGAGCATGATCTCGGCGATGCGTTCGGACATTCGGATCCATTTGGGTTCGCCGAGTTCCTGGGTGAGCTGGACAGCCATGCGCCGCAGGTGAGGAGCCCGGGGATCGAGGGCCTTGTAGACGCGATGGCCGATCCCCATGATTTTTTTCTTCTTGGACAGCCGATCCTCGACCCAGGCATCCACTTTGTCCTCGTCGCCGATTTCGCGCAGCATGCGTATGACGCCTTCGTTGGCTCCGCCGTGGAGAGGCCCTTTGAGGGTTCCGATGGCGGAGGTAATGGCCGAGTAGAGATCGCTGAGCGTCGCGATGGTGACCCGGGCGCTAAAGGTGGAGGCGTTCATGCCATGATCGGCATGCAGAATGTAGGCGACATCGAGGGTCTTGGCCGTATCGGGCGTGGGAACTTCGCCAGTCATCAGGTAGAGAAAATGGGCGGCTTCCGCGAGATTGTCCCGAGCGGGTGGCAGGGAAAGTCCGTGGCGTGCCCGGTGATAATAAGCGACGATGAGGGGAATACGGGCGCAGATGGAAATGGCGCGCTCTTCATTAAGAGTGCGGTCTTGGTCATTGCCGCGCGAGTCGTAGAGCCCGAGCATGGAAATGCCGGTCCGGAGAACATCCATCGGCAGGGCGTCCTTGGGCGCCGACTGCAGGAAGTCGAGAACCCCCGGAGGCAGGCTTCGCTCCTTCCGGAGGGCCTGAGAAAACTTGGTGAGCTGGCTCTGGTCCGGGAGATGGCCGCGGTGCAAGAGATAGACGACCTCTTCAAAGGTAGTGCCCTTGACTAGGTCATCGATGGTGTGACCCCGGTAACTGAGTTTTCCCTGTGCGCCCTCGACCTTGCTGAGTGCGGATTCGTTGGCGACGATGCCTTCCAGTCCTTTCGCTGCTACGGTCATGGAGGAATTCTGAGGGTCTGCGTTGTCGGTTGGTCTAGGCTCCAGCGTGGAAAGCAAATCGATCCTATCACGGGGCGAGTCAGACGCCCATGGCTTTGAGTAAGGTTTCACCAATTTCCGCCGGAGTTTCGGCAACGTGGATTCCGGCCTCGCGCAGGGCGTCCTTTTTGGCGGATGCCGTGCCTTTGCCGCCGGAAATGATGGCTCCGGCGTGACCCATCCGGCGTCCGGGAGGAGCCGTTGCTCCGGCGATAAAGGCGGCCACCGGTTTGTCGCAGTTTTCCCTGATCCAGGCGGCGGCTTCTTCTTCCTCGGAGCCTCCGATCTCCCCGATGAGAACAAAGGCGTCGGTCCCTGGATCTTCGGTGAACATTCTGGCGGCCTCAAGGTGCGTGACTCCATGCACGGGGTCGCCTCCGATGCCGATGCAGGTGGATTGGCCTTGACCGCGGCATGTGAGTTGCCACACGGCTTCGTAGGTGAGAGTGCCGGAGCGCGAGATCACGCCGACTCGGCCCGGTTCGTGGATGTAGCCGGGCATAATTCCGATTTTGCAGGCCCCCGGCGTGATGATGCCTGGGCAGTTAGGGCCGATGAGGATGGAAGAAGCGCCGCGCATGGCCGCTTTGACCCGGATCATGTCCGCGACCGGTATGCCTTCGGTGATGGCCACGATGACCTCGATACCCGCGTCGGCGGCTTCGAGGATCGAATCCGCAGCGAAGGCGGCGGGCACGAAGATCATGGTGGCGTTGCAGCCGGTTTGTTCGCGCGCTTCGGATACGGTGTCGAATACGGGGACACAGGCCCGAAAGGTCTCTCCGCCGCGGCCAGGCGTGACGCCGGCGACGACCGCGGAACCGTAGTCCATGCAAGCTGCGGCGTGGAACGATCCGGCCTTGCCGGTAATGCCTTGCACCAGCAGGCGCGTGTCGTGATTGACGAGGATGGCCATGAAAGATAAGTTGCAGGACAAAGGAGCCAGCGATTGGAGCGTCGCGATTTCAGGTCGAACTCCCTCTTTTTGCGGCGGCGACGACTTCGCGGGCAGCTCCAGCGAGATCGGCAGCGCTTGTGAGGTTCAGACCGGAATCTTTCAGAAGCTGGCGCCCTTCTTCGACCTTCGTGCCCTCCAGCCGGACGACGACCGGTACAGGGAGTTCGATTTCACGCGCAGCCTCAATGATTCCTTGAGCGATGACGTCGCAGCGCATGATCCCGCCGAAGATATTGACCAGAATGGCTTTAACCTTGGGGTCTCTGACCAAGATGCGAAAGGCCTGCTGGACCTGGGTTTCGTTGGCTCCTCCCCCGACGTCGAGGAAATTGGCAGGATCGCCGCCGCAGCTCTTGATGATGTCCATAGTGGCCATGGCTAGGCCGGCGCCATTGACCATACACCCGATGTTGCCGTCCAGACCAATGTAGTTGAGATCGAACTCGGAGGCTTCCACTTCCCGGGGATCTTCTTCGGAGCGATCGCGCAGGCTGGCGATCTCGGGATGTCGAAACAGGGCGTTGTCGTCAAAATTGAACTTCGCATCGAGAGCCAGGACGTCGCCTCCGGGGGTGAGCACGAGTGGATTTACCTCGAGAAGCGAGCAGTCGCAGGAGGAGAAGAGGCGCCAAGCAGAAAGAAAGAGCTGAGCGGCGGCGGCTGCGGGCTTTCCGGAAAACCCCAATTGGAAGGCGATTTTCCGGGCCTGGAAGGGTTGAAGGCCGAGTAAAGGGTGTAGTGGCTGCCGGATGATACGGTCTGGCTTCGAGGCGGCGACTTCCTCAATATCGACACCGCCTTCGGCGCTGGCGACGACGACGGCGGCTTCCGAGGTCCGGTCGACCAGGATGGCAAAATAAGACTCCTGAGTGATCTCAACTGATTGGGCCACGAGAACGCGGCGGACCAGTTTGCCTTCTTTTCCGGTCTGGTGTGTGACGAGGATCTGGCCGAGCATTCTCGAGGCGGTTTCGCGCACGGATTCAGGGGAATTGCAGAGGTGCACGCCGCCCTGGAATCCGTTCTTGAAACGGCCTTTTCCGCGACCGCCGGCGTGGACTTGAGCTTTGACGACGAGTGCCTTTCCGCCGAGCCGGCAGGCGGCATCAAAAGCGCCGTCGGGTGAGTCCACCGCTACTCCGGGTGGATTTGCAACTCCAAATTGATCAAAGAGTTCCTTGGCCTGGTATTCGTGAATGTCCATTCCTGCGGCTCCCAGCCGGGGAGCCGACGGGACCGGCCAGAATAGGAAGGGGCTTCCCCAGCGTCAAGGTGCAATAGGGGAAGGCAGACCATAAGACCATAAGGGTGCACGACAAGATAAGTGAGAGAAGGCCTGGAAACAAGTTGGCAACTGGCCAGAAGGGCGTCTAGTCTGCTAGACACCCTTCTGCCATGAATCCTCCTCCCTCTGCTCACACCCAACGTCAGGCCATCCTCTCTCAACTCGCCGCCATCCTTTCCATGGAACGGGGCACACTCTCCGAAGAATACAGGGAGGGAAGTTCCTCCGCCGGCACTCCCCAGCGCAACGGACCCTATTTCAAGCACCAGTGCTGGGA
>DATKCT010000042.1:0-9025 GCA_035513055.1 Verrucomicrobiales bacterium
GCCCACGGTCACCGTCACGTCGGCTCGACCCGCGGCCAGGCCGGCCGGAACCGTGACCTCCAAGCGCGTGGCCGTCGCGCTCGCGACGACGGCTTGGACCGCGCCAAAACGCACGGGGTTTGCGCCAGGCGTGTCGCCAAAGTCGGCGCCGGCGATGACGACCGTGGCGCCGGGCGCCCCTTGCGCCGGTTGAAGCGATACGATCCGAGGCGCGCCCTCCGGCTGGATCATCGTCCCGGTGAAGACCTTCAGTTCGTAGCCTCCCGTGGCCGCCTGACGAATGTGGGCCGTGCCTCCGTTGAATCCGCTCGCGGTCCCGAATCCGTCCACCGCACTGACCACGATCCGATACGTCCCCACGGCCAAGCCTTGCGCCGGCAAGGTCGCCGTCCGCGCCGCATTGAGTTCCCGATCGCGGAAATCGTCGTTGGCCGCAATGAGAAAATCCTCCGGATCGTAGAGTTCGACCACCGGATTGACCTTCGGCCCGTCGCCCGTCGCATTGACCACGATGTTGACGGTCTGTCCCGGCGCCGCCTGGAACAGGTAGGAATCCCGCTGACGGCTGGTGGAGAAGTTCCCGGTCTTTTGGGCGGGTGTCTGCGCTTCGCCAAGGTTGCCGACCACCAGTTCCACCGGGTCATAGGCGCCCGCGGTTTCCAGCCGGGTCAGGAACGCGCCCATCGACTGCTCGTCCGGCTGCTTGTCGAACCCCTTCACCAGATACCGGTAGAAGCCGTCCTGCGGGAGGATCCGGTTGACCAGCGCCGCGTCGCTGAGATCCTGGGTGAGATCGTCGCCGAATCCCGCCTCGTTCTCAGCAAAGAGGTCGCCATTCGGCGCGATCAGTTGGAGGAACGGATCGAGCTTGTTCGCCGCAACCTTCACCCGGCGCGCGGTGATCGTCGCCGAGGTCACGTGGGTGATCGGCCCGATAGTCGCCGAAACTTCGTCGGCAAAGAGGTTCAATCCCCGCACCGCATCCAGCACCACGTTGGGCGACGGAGTGATCCACACGTAGCGCGCCGAGGTCAGCCCCGCCGCGGCCAGGTCGATCTGCTGCACCGCGGTGAACGGACCCAGCGCCTCCGAAAACGATCCGGCGAAGGGCGTGTTCCCCACCTGCACCTTGTAGGAGCCGGCGGACGCCAGCACCTCGAAGTCGGCCCCGGCGCCATCGACGATTTCATGCCCAGACCCCATGTCCAGGATCAGGCTGCCGACGACGCCTCCTCCCCCCGCCAAGGTCTTCGGCAGCGTCACCGCGTGGCCGTCGTTTTCCCCAATCACCGCGCACACCGATTCCGACAACGGCGCCGCCCCGGGCACCGCGACCGAGGCCGGATCCGGAATCTGCGTGAAGTCGATCACCGTGCCGATGACCGGCGCCTCGCAGTCCGGTGTGCGCGCCGTGGGCGTCGTCAGTTCCAAGGGCGCGATCGGATCGGCGGCCCGGACGATCCGCGTGCCGCTGGCGAATCCTCCGGCGGGAGGAAGCAGGACCGCCCGCGCGAACGGCGAGATGCTCGCCACGTTGGTGAACTTGAACATCGCCGTGCGGGCCTCCGCGCCGGTCACGCTCAGCAGGCTCTGCGGGCGGGGGGCCGAGTGGTTGAAGAGCGTGTCCAACCTCGTGCCCCGCGGGGCCTCGGCAACCTCGTTGACCAGCTTGCGCGGCAAGCCCACGTTCCCCGTCAGGTGAAACTGGTAGCGCGCCGGG
The DNA here is from genome assembly GCA_035513055.1 of Verrucomicrobiales bacterium. GTDB lineage: Bacteria > Verrucomicrobiota > Verrucomicrobiia > Verrucomicrobiales > DEV007 > DATKCT01. The sequence goes on from DATKCT010000042.1 coordinate 1,721, forward strand.
AACGGACCTGGCGAACCCGCATTGGGCTCGATGGCAATGACGTACAGGCCGTTCCTCGACACATTGAACTGAACCCCCTGGTTCCCCGGGCCGAGATTCGGGATGTGGAAGGGCGCGCCGATGCGCTGCAGCGGCGCCGAGCCCCCGCCGGGCTCGAAGACCACGACATCCTCGGCATCGAAGAGCAGGGGCGCGGGGAAGCGCAACTCGCTGTTCAGCACTCGCAGGCCCATCAGTCCGTCCGTACTCCTCCCAAGAAAGGCAAAGGTGTGAATGTTGGGCGAACCCGTGTTGAACACGAACTGCGACAGCGTGCGCAGCCCCGGGGAAGGCGGAGGACCTCGGCGCACGTCCACTTCGTCCACGATGATCGGCTGCGGCATCCGCAGGATCAACCCCTGCCGCGCGATCTCCTGCCGATTGGAAGCACGCAAGATCTCGATCCGCACGTTGTTGTCCACTCCCAGGGGAGGCGCGCTTACGTCCGCCGGCCCCAGCAAACCCGGCGGCACCCGCACGGTGACGAACCCCGGCCGCACCTCCAGGATCTCCGCCTCCACCCGGGTCTCCAATCCATTGATCATGCGGACGAACTCGACCTTGAAACTCGCCGGACCGTCGTTCCCCGTCGGCGCGGGGATCTCGAGTTTCTGCCAGAGTTCGACTTCCCGGGAAGCCTGCCCCTGGCTGATCATCGCCACAAAGGCGTCCGTGCCCGAGAAAAATTCTTCTTCCGGAGGATTACCCAGCGCCGGTTGCAGCGGGCTGACGGTTGGAAAATTCGTGGATCCCGTGCCTCCACTCACATAGATGTTCGTGTTTCGATCCAGGGCGATGGCATTGGCCATTTCATATCGATCTCCCCCGAGATAGGTCGAGAATAGGGTGGCCCCACTCGGACTGAGTTTGGTCACGAAGGCATCGCCGTCGGAGCCAAACTCGTGCACCGGCCCGCCAGGCGCCGCCTGGAAAGGATCCACCGTGGGGAAATCGCCCGACGTTGTTATGCCAACAATATAGGCATTGCCGGCATCGTCCGCCACAATACCCCTTGCCGACTCGTGGAAAGCACCGCCAAAAAAGTTGGAATACTGCAATTGGGAAGCGGAATTGAACTTGGCAGCGAACGCCTTCCCAAACCTTGGAAAGAGATTATCCTGCGCCGGGCGCGGCATCCCCTGCACGGGAAAATCAAAGGATTGGGCTGTGCCTGCGATGTAGGCATTGCCGGCCGTATCCACCGCCACCGCATTGGCGAGATCCCCATCGGATAGGCCAGCCGAGGCAGGTTGCGCCACATCACGATCCGATGCGCTTCCGCCTTTCAGGAAACCGACGACGCGTAACCTGTTATTATTGCTCAGATCTGATGGATGCGGGTCCAAGCCATCGACAGTGGCGCTAATCGAATACCAGTTGCTAATGCCCCTGATGCAAGAAAAGCAACGCACCTTTACGAGCCGCTCCTCGCCGGGCGCCAGCGAGAAGGGAACTGCCTCGACAAACTCGAAATTATCGGCTCCTTCGCCGAAGTTGAATCTTGTCACCGTGATTTGCTTGGAACTTGGGTTCCGCAGAAGGAGGACAGACTCCCGGTCCTCGGCGTCAAATCTCGAGGGAGAATTGAAAGCCAAAGTAGTTGGGCTGACCTCCAAGCCGGCGTTGCCGCCCAAGAAAGTCGCGTAGAGTAGGCTCCCTCCGCTCGAATCCAACTTGACGTAGAACGCATCCTGAGGAGGCCTGAGTTCTCGTTGAAATGCATCTGCAGTGATGGGGAAATCGTCCGATCCGGCGCTCCCAACCACGTGAGCGACACCGTCGGCATCCACCGCTATTCCGGTTCCGTAGTCAAAGTAGGAACCGCCCAGATAGGTGGAGTAGCGTAGGGCGCCTGTGGGCGATAGGCTGGTGACAAAGGCATCCGAATACCCTAGCGAAGGCCGGCTGTCGTCGAATTCATCCGGAATGACGGGCCCGTGAATCGAGGTGGAAAGCGCGTTCCCGCTCGTGAGGAAATTGATGGATCGGGTGATGCCAGTGACGTAGGCATTGCCTGACGCGTCCACCGCAATTCCACGGGGCTCATCGGAGTGGTCGCCTCCCAAGTAGGTCGAGTAAACCAGCGAATTCCCTAGTGGCGTCAGCTTCACCATGAAAACATCGGAGCCAATGGCTTTAGGGTGTCCCCGATCGAATTCAGCCTGAATGGCCCCGGCGGTAGTGGGGAATCCTCGACCGCACATGCCTGTGACGAGAATGTTGCCGCTTTGGTCCACCGCGATCCTTGGCATGTGTTCACCATCGGTGCTGTTCGTCAGCGGGCCTACATTGCTAAGGAGATACGTGGAAAAGAGAAGGCTGGCTCCGTCGGGATTGAACTTGGCCACAAAGACGCCGCCCGCGGCCGCGAGGGGATTCACGGTCGGAAGGTTCGCGGAATTTGTCGCCCCCGCGATGACGATGTTCCCATCAGAGTCCACTGCGATTGCGCTCGCGTATTCTGTCATGCTGCCGCCGAAGTAAGTTGAATAGCTCAACACCGGGTCGATGACGAGTGGCCGCGCGGGATCGTAGTCTCCCACGGCGAACCGCACGCTGCGCTCGCCTTTTAGAACGAAGTGACCGGGGACGGGCGCCTTGGCTCCGGCCCGCTCCTGGAAGATCAAGGGTCAGTGCAGCATGGTCTCGCCGCCTTCGGTTTCAATCACCAAGTTTCCCGTCCTGTCCAGTCGCATACGCATCGCGCCGTCAATCTCGAGCTGGATCTGGGCGGGATCGCTTCCCGGCGCAACGATGAAGTCAAACTCAAGCTGTCGCTGGTTCCCATAGAAGACCATGTCCACGCCGGGATAGACGGACTCATGAACCACTTTTGCATAGTTCGGGACGTCGGTGCGCCACTGGCTGGCATCGCCACCCGAAAAGTAGTGGGTGACGCTGGGCAGCTTGCCGAACCCGGCCATCGCAGGCCGCTGGTTGGCCCCGGCCAGTTTGAGCCGAAGGACACTGGGTTGCGCGGGCGCAGCATCTGCCGGCCCGCAACACGAATCTGTCTGGGGGTTCGTTAAGTAGAGCGTGGCCTCGCCCGAGAGTGAGCGACAGTTGGTAGCCCTCGCCTCGGGCCACGAAGCGGTCCCCCTCGGCGGCGGGTTCGAAAACGAGGGGCGTCTGGCTCAGCAGCTCACGGGTGTGCCGGGGGATCTCGGCGCCGGTGAAGCCTGGAAGGCAGACTATCATAACCACAGCGACGAGGAGAGGGAGGAAGCGGAGGTTCATGCGAATGGAGTGGGCGGAAGTCGAAGTCAATTTGGGAAACCGCAGGTTGTTTCAAGTCCGGCGACGAGTTTCAACAGAGGAAGGAAGACCAAGATAGTCCGGCTCAGGCGGTGAACCGCAACGGACGGGGGATTCTCCCTGAGGACGAGATTGGAAAAGAACGCAACGGGTCGCTCCATCATCTCCCAAGCTGCGGTTGGCGGGAGGCGCGTGGTCGCCGGCCACGATACTCACTGAAGCGCTGCCGGTGAGTCCAGTTTCATCGAGCCCCGTGGCAGTGAGGCGATGTGGGCCCTCGGCGAGGACGGTGGCGATTTCAGGCCCAACGCCGAGCGGGCCTTGCCGGTCGGAGGTCCAGGTCAGCATGGGTTCGGTCGCCAGGCCTGTCTCGGGATCGTGGAACCCGCCGCCCAGGATGACCTCCGTGTTCGGAGCGACCACCGCGTCCGCCAGCGACGAGAAGAGGGAGATCCACGGAGCGCGGTTCGGCAACATGAAGACAGCGCTTTCCGCGATGGATTCGCTTCTCAAAGCCTGGCCTTTCCGCCTGCCCAGAGGTGAGGGTTGGCGGGGGTTCACGGGGAGGAAGTGAGAATTACGAAGTATGAAATATGAAAGTTCGTGGCAATTCACAATTCATAATTTATCCTTTTTAATTCCGGGTAAGCGCTATCCGGCACGGTACACCGGCAGCCCGTCGTCCCGGGCTGGTTCGGTATCGAGCATGAGGAGCCGGCCATCGCCCAGCAGGAGTTGCGGTGCTTCCCAGGCTGCCTCGGGATCGGCCGGGCCGCCGGTTTTCCACCAGCAGGCGAGCGGAGCTTCCTCTTGGGAATCCCAGTCCCAGTGGCCTGGCGCCCCCGGGGCCCCGAGGTGATCTAAGGGCTCGAGCGTTTCGATGTCGAAGGGTGGAGCAGGAGGCGGGTCCGTGTTGGCCGAGTTTCTGGGGCAAATGTCCGGCGACGGAGCCTGGGTGCGAGAGATCAGCGCCCGCGGGGCGCCGCTGTATGGCTCCGAAGCGGGCCAGCCCGGCACGATCATCCGCTTGAACCCAGATGGATCCCGGGAGACTCTGCGGCCAGGTGTCGCAGCCACGGCTGATTAAGCCCACAGGCCGGCTTCGCCTCCGGAAGACTTCCTGGCGCTCCTGGAGTATCGAACCACGGATGGACACCGATCCACACGGATAGATCCTCAGGCTCGGGCGTTTCTATTTCCCTGTTGCCCCGTCCAGTCCTGCACCCGATGCACCTGAACTCTTCCGGAGTCTTTCCGCTTTCAGCCGTCGTCGAGCCCTCCTTTCTCAATCCGTGTTCATCTGTGTTCATCCGTGGTTCCGTTTAACTGATACAAATTCGCTTCTCAAAGCCTGGCCTTCCCGCCTGCACAGAGGCGAGGGTTGGTGGGGGTTCAAGAACAGACCGTAGTTGAGCGTCACGGCGCCGGCCGCTTGCGCTTGCTGAAGCGTCGCGTAGGGAGCGGCCGCTTCGCTGCCTTCTCGCAGGACCACATACAAGTCCGCAAAGTCCACACCGCCCAACAGCAGACCGGTCGGCGGCATGATGATGTCCGTGACCAAGGATTTCGCCACTGTGCTGAAGGCGGCCCCCACGGTGAAGCCGATGGCCAGTTCCACGAGGTTGCCCCGCATGGCGAATTTTTTGAAGTCTTCGAGCATTTTCATGGGTCGGAAGGTGGGAGATCGTCGGAAGTGAAGCGGAAGGAGTGAGGTGGTGACAAGCGTGAAAGGGGTTTAGCGGTTTGCCGATTTAGCGATTTAGAAGGGATTTAGAAGGGGGGGTAAGGACGGAGCTGCCATTCGTAGCCGCACCCGCCGCCGTCGAGGGATCCGTGACGATCTCTGGTCAGGCCTGCGCACCTGGTGTGGGCAGGGGGCCGAAAGCACATCGGGAGTGGCTTTCTGAGCAGATTCCCGTCCCACGGCGGCTTTCTTCGGCACACCCGTGCCACGCCGCCACGGCTTCCTCAGTGGGTGTCCTTTTCTTTCCGGAATGACTCGGACTGGAAGCGGGGTGACAAAATCGTGCGCTTGTGGTTCCATCAATCATGCACTCGCGACGCCAATCCCTCCGCAACTCCGCTTCCGCGCTGCTTTGCTTCCTCATCGTCACTTCCACCGCGCCGGGCCAGGATTCCGAATCCGCCGCCCGCCATTTCATTCCGACGAAAACGTATTCTGACGACGAGAATCAAGAACTCCTGGACCTCTTCGCGCCCTTGCGTGTCGCCGATGTCTCGGACGGCATGGACCGAGCGGGCCTGCAGGACATCGGCCTGGTTGACCCATCCATCATACCCCTTTGGAAGGACACCATCGACTTCAGCCACCGTTTCGTCGGCATCGCCGTGACGGCCCGCTACGTCCCGACCCAGGATCCGCCGGCGGGCAAGGTGGCATCCGAAGAAGCCTTCGATCGCTGGGTTGGCGAGTGGTATGGAAACAAATCGGGCGAACCTTTCGTCGACGAACTGTTTCCAGGAGCCGCCTTGATCATTGAGGAAACCGGCCATGACACCGGCTCCATCGGTTCCAACAACATCCTCCTGTGGAAGCAAAAGGGCTGCGTCGGCGTCGTCAGCAGCACCACCGCACGGGACACCGACGAAATCATCGCCCAAAAAATCCCGCTTTATTTCAAGCATCCGGGACGCGGCATCCGTCCCGGCCGCAACGAGATCGAATCGGTGAACGCTCCGGTCGTCGTGGGCGGCGTCCTCGTCAAGCCCGGGGACATCATCGTGGCGGACGGCGACGGCGTCATTGTCGTTCCCCGCGCCCACGCGCGTGAGGTCGCTTCTTACGCGAGGAAAACCATCGACGAAGACAAGGCCGCGCGCGCGAAAAAGTACGAGGAACTCGGGCTCGAGACGGACAAGTCCGTGGAATAGCGGGTAGAGACTACTGGCGCAGTGCGAGGCGAGGTGTCCGCCGAGCTGAGCAATGAGGCTCACTCGAGTTCGACGGAACTTTTCCCCACACGCCGGCTTTGGTCGAGCGGGAATACGGAGAGGCCGTCATCCGATTAAAAGACATCAGCCAACCGGTCTCCGAGACGGTGGGGCGTTTGCAGGTCGAGGTGCATACGGATCCCCTGCGAGTTCTCATTTGGACGGTGCGAAGGCCTGATTCGATTACCGACGGGCAGACTTCTATCGCAAGCGAGCGGAGCTTCGGAAGATTCTTCAAGTCGTTGATCTGGGTAAGGCTCTTGCAATAGGCAAACTCCAGGTGGACTAACTTCGGCAAATTCGCCAATCCATGGGCATCCTTGATGGCATTAGAGCCGCCAACATCAAGAGATTCTAATGAGGGGTGGCCTTTCAATCCACCCAGCCTTTCGAAGGCCTCGCACTGCATGATGTTGAGCGCTCGAAGAGTCCTTAGTTTCTGAATACTCTCGACATTCGTGATCTTTGAACATCGTTCGAGGGACAGGCCGGCCAAAGACTTTTACTGGCTCAAATAAGGGATTGCAGCCTGGAGTTCGAAACGATCGCTATCACGCACGACAGCGAATTCACCCTTTCCGAAGCCGTCTGGGTCTCCGGAATAAAACTCTCTTTCCGTGAACTCCACCCCCATTTCCTTGAGCGTGTCATAGGGTTCTTCCGACCAAGCTTCAGGTTGAAAAGACAGGGTGGCCGCCATCACGAGGGCGGCGCCAGGTAGGGCCAAAAACCTTCTCATAATCCCGTGAGCCGATCAAACTATTTGAAGCCAGTCAAGATGATTTTAGCGGTTAAGAGTGCCCTGGGTGCACGACAAGAAAGTGAGAGAAGGGCTGGAAACAAGTTGGCAACTGGCCGGTTTTGTGCCTCGGAGACTAGACACAACACCGCCATGAATCCTCCTCTCTCTCCTCACAGCCAACGTCAGGCCATCCTCTCTCAACTCGCCGCCATCCTTTCCATGGAACGGGGCACACTCTCCGAAGAATACAGGGAGGGAAGTTCCTCCGCCGGCACTCCCCAGCGCAACGGACCCTATTTCAAGCACCAGTGCTGGGA
>DATKCT010000043.1:0-81458 GCA_035513055.1 Verrucomicrobiales bacterium
TCCGAAAAGAAGCGATCCGCCGGGCTTCTGGTGACCATAGCGCCGTGGCCCCACCCGTTCCCATCCCGAACACGGAAGTGAAACGCGGCAGCGCCGATGGTAGTGCGGTGACAGACCGTGCGAGAGTAGGACGTCGCCAGAGCTTTTTCTTTTTTGGTGAAGTCGCTGGATTTGTTCGTTTTCGTCGACGCCCTGGGCTGGGAGATTGTTTCCCGCCGGCCCTTTTTGCGGGACATTCTGCCTCGCCAGTCGCGTTGTGAGACTGTTTTTGGATACAGCTCCGCCTGCGATCCAACGATTCTGACCGGAGCACCGCCGGTCGAGCACGGACATTTTTCGTGTTTTGTCAAGGCGCAGGGAAAGTCGCCCTTCGCGGGAATGCGCGGATGGGGTTGGGCTCCGCAGCGCATTGCCGGACATCACCGGTTGCGGCATCACCTCAGCCGGCTGGTGGCGCGGAGGCACGGTTTTACTGGATACTTCCAACTCTACAGTGTGCCCTTTCGCTGTTTGCCTTATCTCGATTACACGGAGAAATGGGATATTTATGAGCCGAATGGCATCCTCGGGGGACAGGAGACGGTCTTCGCGGCCTGGGAACGCAGCGGACGCCCGTGGATGCGCTCGGACTGGAGGAAGGGAGACCGGGAGAATATCGCCGAGGTGCGGGCGGTGATCGGGGAGGGGGAGGTCGAGTTGATTTATTTGTTCACGGCGGGTCCGGATGCGGCGATGCACCGCTATGGCGTGGATGCGCCGGAGTCGCGAGCCTTAATCGAGAAGTTGGAGGGATCGATCCGGGAGCTGTGGGAGGAGGCCAAGCGGCGTTATGGGAGGGTTCGGATCTCGGTGTTCAGCGATCACGGGATGTGCGACACGCGCAGCGGGTCGGACCTTTTTCGACGTTGGGCAACGCTGGGGCTTCGGTACGGGCGAGATTATGTGGCGGTGTGGGACTCCACGATGGCCCGTTTCTGGTTTGGCGCGGAAGAGGTGAGGCGGCAAGCGCTGGGATGGCTGCACGATCAGCCTGACGGGGCAGTCGTCGACGACGCCAGTCTGGCTCGCTGGGGCTGCTTGTTTCCGGATCGCCGCTATGGGGAAGTCTTTTATCTGCTGCCGGCCGGGAGCTTATTTGTGCCGTCCTTTATGAACCAGAGTTGGGTGAAGGCCATGCACGGTTACGACCCGGACCATCCGGATTCAGCGGCGGCGTGGCTGACGAACGCCGAGGGCCTTCCGGTCCCCCGGAGTCTTGGGGAAATCGCCGGCGTGATGCGCGCGGCGGCTGGCGGCACATGATCGAGCATGTCAAACTGGGCATTTGCCTTGGGGGTTATTGCATTGTGGCTCCAGCAGCCGGGATGCTGGCCGCGCGATCGCGGACGGCGCAGAAGTGCTTGTTCGTGCTGATGTTGGCGCTGACGGCCTTGCATCCCGACCTTTTCACGCTGACCCCATTCGGAGAGGCGGGTTATCTCGGCCACACGCGGGGTTTCGAGTTCTCCCTGATCGACATGGCTGCCATCGCCATCCTGTGCGCGGTGTGGCGAGAGCGGGGCAGGCCAACGCTGACTCCTCCCCTGGCGCTGCCCTGGCTGTTTTATTGCGCGATGGGCGCTCTCACCCTGATCCTAACGATGCCCTTCACCTTGCCTGCCTCTCTGAACAGCCTGGAAGATCAGGGAGCGTGGATCCAGCCGTTCTGGATCTGGACGGCGATCGTGAAGTTCCCGAAGTTTCTGTTGCCGCTCCTGGCCACCCATGCCTGGATCCGCAAGCGGGAGGACGTCCTTTTCCTTTTCCGGGTCATTGCCGGCGTCCTCCTCTTCGCCCTCGTGGCGAGTCTGAAGCAGCGCTACTTGGACGGGAGGTATCAAGTCCGGGCAGGCTTCGAACATCAGAACCAGTTGGCAATGTGGGCCTACATGGCGGGGTTGACTTGTTTGGCCATAGGACTCGCTCCCGGGATCCGGATGCGGACGGCGTTGTGGCTGGTTTCCGGCTACGGGGCGGCGACGGCGGTGATTGCATTGACCATCTCCCGCGGCGGTATCGCGCTGTTGGTGGGCGGCTCCGTCCTCATTGCCGGGGTGTTCGTGCTCCGGCACTTGTCGTGGAAAACGATCGTGATCGTGCTGGCGGCATTGGCCGCCGGCGGGGGAGTGGCGATCAAGTCCTTCGACACCATTGCGGGCATGTTCGAGGCCAAGACCGACATCCGGGGCGGGCACAATCTGCGCGTCATCTTGGCGGACCAGGCCCGGACCATGCTGGACGACAGTTTTTTCGGTGTGGGCTGGAACAACTACACGGTGGCGGCCAGCCGGCCCGTGTTGCGCTACAGCGCGGTGCGGGAGGAAGGCGAAAGGGACATGGGCTTTTCGTTCCGGGAAGAGCGCTACGAACGCAACGGGCTGGCGGAGAGCTACTACTGGGTGATTCTGGCCGAGATGGGCTATCCCGGATTCGTGGCTTTCGCGGCGTTTTTAATCTGGACGTTGTGGTTGGCCTTGCGGAATGCCTGGGCGCAGCGCTCCTCCTGGATGGGCTATGCTCTGGCCTCGATCGCCCTGGTGCTGATGCTGACCTACGCACACAGCAACTTGGAACGGGTCATGGCGCAGTTGAAGAACGCCACGCTCTGGTTTGTCCTGCTGGGCATCGTCTCGCGGGCCGAGACGGCGCGGCGAAGACAGCGGAGACAGGTCCGGGAGAGGTCCGCCGGTTACTCGCGAAGAGATGCGGCTCGCGTTCCGGCCGCGGCCGGAGTGGGGATGGCGGGACCTGAATAATGAAATCCGGCTGGATTGCGCGAGAGAACGCATTGGAGACATTTTGCTGTTGCCAAACGGGCAAGGGCAGGTGCAAAAGGGGTCGCTCATCCGAATTGGGCAACCGCATACGGCCGAGCGTGGCGGAATTCTGTTTAGAAGTCGATAATTCCGCTTGTGAAATTTTTCACAAGCCCCTATAGGACTACGATTCATGCCTCAGTTTTTCCCGCGCTGGACCAATACGCTGCCCCTGAAGATCGTGATATGCCTGGTCTTATTGGGGACGGGCGTGACTGCGGCGGTCTGGATCACCTTTACGCCCAAGTACACGCGGGTGGGCTATCAGCCTGGGCAGCCGGTGCCCTACAGTCACCGGATTCATGTGGGCGAATTGGGAATGGACTGCCGGTATTGTCACAGTTTCGCAGAGACATCGAGCCATTCCAATGTGCCGACGGCGGAGACCTGCATGAATTGCCACCGGCAGGTAAAGGCTCAGAGTCCGAATTTGGCCCCGGTGCGCGAGGCCTATGCGACGGGAAAGCCGGTCGAGTGGGTGCGTGTCCACAAGTCGCCGGACTACGTTTATTTTAATCATTCGGTGCATTTGAACCGGGGCATCAGTTGTCAGGACTGCCATGGACGGGTGGATGAAATGGAGGTGGTCCACCAGGCCGAGCCGCACAGTATGGGCTGGTGTCTGGAGTGTCACCGGAACCCCTCGAAGAAGTTGCGGCCGCTGGGCGAGGTGGTGAATTTCGACTACGATCCGGCGTCGCTGGAACGAGAAGCGTTCTATGGGGACTTGATGGCGGAGGGGCATGATGCTCCGGAACTCATTGCGGCTTTGGAGCGGGCAAACGGACTGGCGCCGTCGGGGAGTGGGGACTTCGGGAGTTTGATGACGTTGGCGGAGAAGACCTTTGGGGAGACGATGAAACAGGAGGAGGTGGGTCAGCAATTGCAGTCGGCCTGGGGGATCCATCCGCCGGAACACTGCTCAGCTTGTCATCGCTGATGGGGGAGCTTTCAAGAGACTGATGAAACGCATCTGGCATCATCCGCAACCACCTGCGACCGGGAAACGCTATTGGCGCAGCCTCGGGGAGTTGGAGGACAGGCCGGAGTTCCGCGGATGGCTGGAGCGGGAGTTTCCGGCGGGCGCCTCGGAGTTTGGCGGGGACGAAGTGTCGCGGCGCAATTTCATCCGGTTGATGGGAGCATCCACGGCGCTGGCGGGTTTGGGAGCGGCATCTTGCCGGCGTCCCGAGGCCTACATCGTGCCGTTTGCGCACAATGTAGAGTGGACGACGCCAGGGAAGCCGGTTCTCTATGCCACGGCGATGCCACGATTGGACGGTTGCACACCCTTAGTGGTGACTTCTTATGAGGGCAGGCCGACGAAGGTGGACGGCAATCCCCTGCATCCCGGCCAGCGTTTCGCTGAAGACGGTGAAGAGAAATCCACGTCAGGGACCGATCACTTTACGCAAGCTAGCGTTCTGGATATCTATGATCCCGACCGGTCGCGCTCGTTTCTCAACGAGGGAATTCCGTCGGATCCCTCGTCGTTTGACGGGTATTTGGAGAAGTGGTTGGCGGAGGCCGGTTCGGGGAACGGCGTTGGATTCCTTGTGGGCGAGACCAGTTCTCCCACGCGAGCGCGGATTATCCGCGATCTGAAGATCCGTTACCCCGAAGCGAAGTTTTACCGTTATGAAGTGATCAACCGGGACGAGGCGCGGGCCGGCTGGGCGGCCGCCTTGGGCTCGGAGCGGATCGCGGTTGTTCCGCGGCTGGAGCGAGCCAAGCGGATCTTGAGTCTGGACTGCGATTTTCTGGGGATGGACCGGGTTGGGGGTAATCCCGTGCGGGGTTTCGTCAGCGGGCGGCGGGCCGAGAAACTGGCGGGTGTCCATGATGGTGAAGACGGTCACAAGACCTACGAGTGGAAGCCGCGAGGTGAAGACGAGATGAACCGTCTGTACGCGGTCGAAGCGGCCTACAGCGTCACTGGCGGGATGGCCGACCATCGCCTGCGGATGCCGCTGAGTCAGGTCTTGCGCGCCGCTCTGATTCTGGCCCGGGAACTTGGCGTGGAAGGCGTGGAAGAGGTGGAGCCAGCGGGATTGAATGTGGAGAGGGTGGAATGGTTGAAGACGGCAGCGGCGGATTTGCGTCGTTTTCCGGGAGAAGCGCTGGTCTTGGCGGGGACCCGGCAACCCGCAGAAGTGCATCATTTGGCCGCTGTGATCAACGAGAAGTTAGGCGCGTTCGGCGAGACGCTGCAACTTCTCGAGGCCCCCGAAAATGAGTCGATCCCCTTTCTGGGAGTGGCTGACTTGTGGCGCGATCTGCGGACCGGTGAGGATGGGCAGAAGGGCATCCGGACTCTGATCAGCACGACGCCTGCGGACTTGCTCTACGATGCGCCGGACAATTACCGGTTCCGGGAGGCGCTGGAAGGCGTGGAGTTTGTGCATTTGGGGATGAACCGCAACCTCTCGGCGCTGGCGGCGACCTGGCATATCCCGGCGGCGCATTACCTCGAGGCCTGGGGAGACTTGCGCTCGTCAGACGGGACCTATTCCGTGACGCAACCCTTGATCCTGCCCTTGTACGGCGGGCTTTCGGAGTTGGATTTGCTGCTGCGATTTCTGGGGCCGGAAGAAGCTGCGGTTGCGAGCGACGAAGGTTCCTGGGCCACGAATGCCGCGGCTGTTTCGACCGAGGCGCCCTCTCCAGCGCTCGTTGCGGTGCGGAAGACGTTCGAGGAGTTGGGAGGCGAGTTTTCTGAGGGAGCGGGCACGGCCTGGAACTATGCGTTGCGAGACGGTTTCCTTCCGCGATCGGGATATGTGCCGCTGGAGGCCCCGGCGGTCGCGCCGGTGCGAATCCGCGGACCGCTTCCCGAGCCGCCGGCGGGAGTGGATTCGCTCGAAATTGCTTTTCAGTGGGACTCGAAGGTCTACGACGGGAGGTTCGTCAACAACGGCTGGCTGCAAGAAACGCCGGATATGGTGACCTCGCTGACGTGGGGAAACGCGGCGGTTATGAGCGTGGCCACCTTCAAAGCCCTCGGTTTGAAGCGGGACGGCCAGCGGATCCGGGTGGTGGTCAATGGACGCAGCGCCTATTTTCCGGCCCAGGCCATTCCGGGGGTGGCGGACAACTGTTTGATGGTGGCGGTGGGATACGGCCAGACGGCTTGTGGGGAGGTGGGATACGGCGCCGGATTCGATGCCTACCCGTTGAGGACTTCGGAGACGACCTATTTTGCCCGCGGCGCAACTGCGGAAGTGATCGAGGAAGACTTGATCTTGGAAGCCGATGATCCCGAGGCGAATCGCGCGCCGGACCGGGATGGGAAAGTGCGCGTGGCGCGCTGGGAAGAGCTGGCGCTCACCCAGGAGCACAACAGCATGGAAGGACGGGCCCTGGCGCGGGACGGCGGGCTCGATGAGTTCCACGAGGACCCGGAGTTTTCGCGTTACCGGGGAATGGATTCTCACATACCGGAGAACATTTCGCTCTACAAGCCGGAGACAAAAGACGGCACGCCGTTCAACGAACTCGACCGGAATCACCAGTGGGCGATGACGATCGATCTGAGCGCATGCATTGGGTGTCGTGCTTGCATGATGGCCTGCCAGGCGGAAAACAACATCCCGATTGTGGGGCGTGAGCAGGTGTTGATCGGCCGGGAAATGGCCTGGATCCGGATGGACCGCTATTTTGCTGACTCCGGCATCGCCGAATTGGAGGAGGAAGCGGAGCATACGGCCCCGGAGGACCACGCCAAGCGCAAGGAATTGAAGAAGACCGTGAAGTCGGCGCAGAAGGCGGCCAAGGGCACGTCCAATCCACAGCGTGGGGTGGGTTTGCTGAATGAGGATCATCTCGAGATGATCACGCAGCCGCTTGCCTGTCAGCATTGCGAGAGCGCATCCTGCGAGACGGTATGTCCGGTGAATGCCACGGTGCATTCCGACGACGGGTTGAACGCGATGGCCTACAACCGCTGTATCGGCACGCGGTATTGCGCCAACAACTGTCCCTACAAGGCGCGGCGTTTCAATTATTTCGACTACAACAAACGCAATCCCTTGTCCCGGACCAAGGTCGGGCCGTTTGAAGTCGGCAACCTCTACGCCGGGCCCTTCGGCGAGAAACTGCGTTCCGACGTGTTGGGGTTGCAGAAGAATCCGAACGTGACGGTGCGAATGCGCGGGGTCATGGAGAAATGCACCTACTGCGTTCAACGAGTGGAGACGGCGAAGATCGCGGCGAAGGTAGCGGCCCGCGGGTCGGCGGATGTGAAGGTCGGCGTCGACGCGGTGCGGACGGCTTGCCAACAGGCCTGCCCGGCTGAGGCGATTGTCTTTGGCAACTTGCGACAGCCTGCCGATACGGTCAACGCCATGAAGGCTTCGCCGCGCAATTACGAGGTGCTCAAATACGTGGGCAACCGGCCCCGCACCACCTACCTGGCCCGGATCAAGAACCCGAACCGGGAAATGCCGGGCGGCCGTCACGTGGGCCAGATGACCAAACACATGCATTGAGAGAGGAGATTCGGCGTTTCGCATCATGCCCAACGGAACCACGACCGAACAGACAGGAATCCAGGCGCTCCCTCGCGAGCCGCTGGTGCTCCGCCAGCGTTCGATGAATTGGATCACGAACCGCATTTGCGGGATCGTGGAGAACCGGCAACCGCTTTTGTGGTGGCTGCTGTTTTTGCCTTGCGCGGCGTTGATGGGGATGTTGGCTTTTTGCCTCTGCTATCTGGTGTCTACGGGGGTGGGAGTGTGGGGCAACAACCATCCGGTGGGTTGGGGTTGGGCCATCACCAACTTCGTGTTTTGGATCGGCATCGGTCACGCCGGCACGCTGATTTCGGCGATTCTCTTTCTCACCCGCCAGAAGTGGCGCACATCCATCAACCGGGCGGCGGAGGCCATGACTCTGTTCGCCGTGATGTGCGCGGGGATTTTTCCGGCTTTTCACGTGGGCCGCTTCTGGATGGTCTATTTCCTGGCCCCCATTCCCAATGCCAACTCCATTTGGCAGAACTTCAAGAGCGCCTTGCTTTGGGATGTTTTCGCCGTCTCGACCTACTTCACGGTGTCCGTGATCTTCTGGTACCTTGGTCTGCTGCCGGATCTGGCGACGATCCGCGACCGCTGCCGGGCTGGGGTCCGCAAAGCCCTTTACGGCATTTTCGCTTTGGGTTGGCGGGGGAGCAACCGGCATTGGCGGCACTACGAAATGGCCTATTTGCTGTTGGCGGCGCTATCCACACCGCTGGTGCTTTCCGTGCACACGGTGGTGTCGTTCGACTTCGCCACCTCCGTGGTGCCTGGCTGGCACACCACCATCTTCCCGCCTTACTTTGTGGCCGGGGCCATCTTCGGAGGCTTTGCGATGGTCTTGACCCTGATGATTCCGGCGCGGGCAGTTTACGGGCTGCATGACCTGATCACGCCGAAGCACATCGACAACATGGCTAAGATCATCCTGCTGACGGGATCGATCGTGGGCTACGCCTACATCATGGAGTTGTTCGTCGCCTGGTACAGCGGGAATAAGTATGAAGCGGCGGCTTTCGCCAACCGGACTTCGGGGCACTACCGCTATTACTATTACGCGATGTTTTTCTGCAATGTGATTTCGCCGCAGGTCTTCTGGTTCAGTTGGTGCCGTCACAACGTATGGATGGTCATGGCCGTGGCCATGTGCGTGAACGCGGGGATGTGGTATGAGCGCTTCGTCATTATCATCACGTCGATCGCGCAGGATCACCTTCCCGGGGCTTGGGACTTCTACCGCGCCAGTTGGGTGGAAAAATGGACTTTTGCCGGGACCCTCGGCTTGTTCCTGGGTCTGTTTTTGCTCTTCCTCCGCTTCCTGCCGGTCATCGCCATGAGCGAAGTCAAAGGCGTTTTGCCGCAATCCAACCCGCACCACCACCCCGCCAACGACGACCGCGCCGGCGGCGGGGCCCACTGAGACCGAAGGCGGTTTTGCAACCCTGAACCCATCGCACCCGAGACCTCGTGAAGATCATGTTCGGATACCTGGCCGAGTTTCCCACTGCGGCCGCGGTCTATGAAGCGGCTCGCCGGATGCGGGACGCGGGTTACACCAAATGGGACGTCCACTCGCCCTTCCCGATTCACGGGATGGACGAGGCCATGGGGTTGCGACGTTCCATCCTTCCTTACATCGTTTTTTTCGGCGGCGCGGCCGGTCTGCTTACGGCTTTCCTGCTGCAATACGGCACGCAGGTCGAACTCTATCCCACCATCGTCCAAGCCAAACCGACCAACATCTATACGGTTCCGGCCTTCTTTCCTGTGATGTTCGAGTTGACAATCCTCTTCTCGGCATTCACGGCGCTGTTTGGGGGCTTGGCCCTCATGGGCTTGCCGCGCCTGCATCATCCGCTGTTCAATTCGCGGCATTTCACGCGCTTTTCCGATGATCTCTTCTTCATTTCGCTCGAGGCGGGAGACCCGGTTTTTTCGAAGGCGGAATCCAAGAGGTTTTTGGAAGAGATCGGCGGACGGAACATCGAGGCGGTCGAAGACGAAGTCTAACTGAGAAGGCGATGCGTTATTTTCTTTTGGCCTTTCTCTTGCTCGGCGTGCTGGCCGCGGCCCTCATCGGCTATCGAGGGCGGCTGACGGACCGGCGTCCCTTGGAGTTTTTCAACGACATGGATCAGCAGCAGAAGGTCAAGTACCAGGCGACGAGCCGGTTCTTTGCCGACGGGGTGGGTTCGCGCCGGCCGGTTGCGGGAACGGTCCCCATGGGATTCGCCGTGCCGGATCGAGCCATGGGAGAAGGAGGAGCGCAATCTCCCCACGGTTTTGCGTTGGGTGCGGACTATTTGAACACCGGCCGGATCGGGGATTATTGGGGCAACGGGATGCCGGAGGGCTTGAGCGTCGATGCGGCATTCTTGGAGCGGGGCCGGCGCCAATTCGAAATCTATTGCGCCGTGTGTCACGGTTCGGCGGGAGACGGCATGGGTGTGGCCAGCCGGCTCGGTCTGAGCGGCGTGGCGGATTTGCACCAGGTCCGCCTCCGCGATGAGGCTTTGAGTCCTGATGGGGAACTCTTCAACACCATCAGTCACGGCAAAGGGAACATGGGAGCTTATGGAACCAATCTGACCCTATACGACCGGTGGTCGGTGGTCGCCTATCTTCGAGTGTTGCAGAGCAGCCGGTCTCTGCCGCTCGCCGAAGTGGAAGAGGAATGGAAGGCCTGGCAGGCTGACCAGGAAAACCCGAAGTCCGGCTCTCCCTCCTCCTGATGGAACCTCCAGGCCATATTGATTCATGAGCGCACCGCACTCAGCGACCCTGTTTTCGCCTGACGGCGAGTGGGTGGATCCGGCCAAGATCGCCGGCATCCGCCGGATTCTTGCTGGACTGGGAGCGGTGGGACTCGTCCTCTCGGCGGTGCTTTTCCTGTTGTCCGCCACGTCCGCGAAGTTCGCTTACTCTTGGCTCTACGCGTTTTTCTTTTTCTTCAGCCTGTCTCTGGGCGGGTTGTTTTGGGTGCTGCTCCACAATGCCTCGAATTCCGGATGGGGGATCGTGGTGCGCCGAGTTTGGGAGAATCTGGCCTGCCTCATTCCTTTTCTATTCGTCCTTGTCCTGCCCCTGCTCGTTCCCTCGGTGCGTGACAACCTCTGGGAATGGGCCCGGGAACAGACAGAGGTGGCCCGGCTCTTTCCAGACACGGTCGAGAAGGGGGGAGTTTCCGCGGCGATCCGTGAAGCCGCCGCGCAGGATCCGCACAAGCATTTGCTGCTGCACAAGTATGCGTTCCTAAATAAGACGTTCTTCGTGATCCGTTTGATTCTGTATTTCGCATTCTTTGGCGGAGCAGCCCTGTGGTTGCGGCGGCAATCGCTCCGGCAGGACGGGGATGGAGCGTTGCGTTGGACTTTCCGCGCCCGGAGAGGCAGTTGCGGTCTCCTGCCGTTTTTTGCGGTGGCTGCGACCTTCGCCGCCGTCGATCTCGCAAAGACCCTGAACTACACCTGGTTTTCCACGATGTGGGGGGTCTACATTTTCGCCGGATCGGCGCTCGGAGCGATGGCCGTCACCATACTTTTAGTGAGCTTCCTGAGGAAGCTGGGGAATCTCTCCTTCATTGGTTCCGAGCATTACCACATGATGGGCAAGCTCACGTTCACCTTTACTGTGTTCTGGGGTTACATCGCTTTCTGCCAGTATTTCTTGATCTGGTACGCCAATATGACGGAAGAGACGCAGTATTTCCTGATTCGGAACACGGAGGGATGGAACGACTACAGCACCTTTTTGTGGATCGCACGGTTCGTCATTCCCTTCCTGTTGTTGCTGCCTGCCTGGGTGAAGCGGACGCCGAAGTATTTGACGGCAGCGGCATTGTGGGTGCTTTTTGCGCACGCCCTGAACGTCTATCACATAATCATGCCGGAACGGGGAGTCTCGTTGTTGCCGGCGGGGGCAGCGGCGACGGCGCCCTTTCCCTTTGAGATCTGGGCGCTGTTGTTGGATTTGGTTGCCTTTGTCACCGTGGGCGCCTGTAGCGCCTTTGTGCTGCTCACCGCTTTCGTGCGCCACCGCATTTATCCCGCCCGGGATCCCCGGTTGCTGGAATCGGTCGCTTTGACCAACTAACGGCGATCCTTTTGACGAAACATGGAGCTTCATCCGAGAGACACAGGCGTCGAACGCTTCTTCAGCTATTGGAAGGCGATCGCCGGATTCCTGTTGTTCGGCGCATTGACGGTCGTGGTGCTTTTAGCGGCGAAGGGTTGTGGCGCAGGCGCCTCTTTTGTGGTCTCCGAACAGGAGCGCCGGTTGGACGCCCGGCGGGAGACGGAGGCGGCGCAATCGGCGCTGACCGGACCCGATTCGTGGGCGGTGGACGAGGAGAAACAGACCGCGCGCGTGCCTGTGGACACGGCGATGCGGGCGCTGTTGCCGGCGATCCAGAATCGACGGCAAAGCGTCACGGACCGGCCGGTTCCCGGGACCGCTCCCTACAACGAAATGATGGAGCAGGAGGCGGCAGCGGCGGCGGCGGCCGGGCAACCTCCTCCTCCCGCGCCCGGCGAAACAGCGCCGGCGGAGGGCGGGGAACAGACAATAGAACCGTGAGGCGAACCGGAGATCTTTGATGGAGACCAAAGAAGCCATAATTGCGAACCTGCGCGAGGAACATGCCGAAGCGCTGGCTCGCGCGGAGTCCGATCGGTCCGTGCGATTGCCGGTCCTCTTTTTCTTCACCAACGGGCTGTTGTGGCTGCTGGGCTCGTCGCTACTGGGCTTCGTAGCTTCCATGAAGCTGCACAATCCGGATTTCCTGGGCGATGCCGCGTGGCTGGCTTACGGCCGGATTCATCCGGCCTCCACCAACGCTTTTCTGTATGGCTGGGTGTTTCAGGCCGGTTTGGGAGCGGCCCTTTGGATCATGGCGCGACTTTGCCGGGCGCGCTTGAGCGGTATTGGGGTTTTGTTGACCGCCGGCCACGTCTGGAACATCGCGGTCACGATCGGAGTGGCGGCGATCCTGCTCGGGGAAGGAACGTCGTTTCCCTGGCTGGATTTTCCGGCGTTTCTTTGGCCGGTGTTGCTGCTGACCTACGCGGTCATGGCGGCGCATCTGCTGGTCCTCTACCGGGCTCGCCGTTCGGAAGAGGTGTTTATCTCGCAGTATTATCTCATAGCCGCGGCGCTGTGGTTTCCCTGGGCTTATCTGACCGCGAATCTCCTCCTTCACGTATTTCCAGGCGCCGGAGTCATGAGCGCGGCCGTCAACGCATGGTATGTGGGCACAGTGCTCTTGCTTTGGGCCGCTCCGGTGGGCTTGGGCACGGCTTACTACTTGATTCCGAAGATTGTGGGGAAATCGATCTACAGCTACCAACTCGCGTTGGCCGGATTCTGGATGCTGGCGATGCTCGGCGGGTGGACCGGCGTGCAGAGTCTGAAGGGAGGACCCTTGCCAGCCTGGATCCCGGCCGTGAGCGGGACAGCGACGATTTTTCTCCTAATTCCCATGATCGCCGTGGCCATCAATCTGCATCGCACGGTCAAGGGCAACCATCACTTGGTCAATTATAGTCCGACACTGCGATTCGCCACCTTCGGCGCGGTGGCGTTCAATCTCTTGATCGTGACCGGCGCCCTGCTGAGTCTGTTTTCGCTGGGGCGGGTTACTCAGTTCACGTACGCCGAGTCTGCGGTGCATTTCATCGGCCTCTATTCGTTCTTCACCATGACGCTTTTCGGGGCGATTTATTT
Organism: Verrucomicrobiales bacterium; assembly: GCA_035513055.1. Lineage (GTDB taxonomy): Bacteria > Verrucomicrobiota > Verrucomicrobiia > Verrucomicrobiales > DEV007 > DATKCT01. Next base: position 13,091 of record DATKCT010000043.1, read on the forward strand.
CATCGTCCCGCGTCTGGTGCAGTGTGAGTGGCGGTCGGGCGGCTGGATCCGCTTTCATTTTTGGTTTTCTGCCTACGGATCCACGGCGGTGGTGGCGGCGTTGTTTCTTGCGGGCGTTTCGCAGGGAATCGATCAGGCGAGGCCTTACGAGGGATTCCGCGGATCGGTCGAGGTTTCCTCGGCCTATTTGGTGGGAAGGTCGCTGGGTTGGGTGTTTATCTTCCTATCGAACCTGATGTTTTTCTTTCACATCCTATTGATGGTGTTCCGGCTCGGGCGGCGTAGCGGTCAGGCCACCTTGCTGCACGAAATGGAGAAAGAATTGAGCGCGCATGGAGTGAACGCATGAAGCCGCATCGATACTTCACTCTCGGACTGGTCCTGGCCTTTGGATTTCCCTGGCTTGTGCTGGTGGTGGGCCCGTATGCGGCCATGCGCAGTATCGAACCCGTGCCGTATGGGGAATCGGATTTCGAGTCGGCTTTCGCGCCGGAGAACAGTTACTTCCCGCCGGGCCGGGCTGGGTTGGTGGCTCAGGGCCACCGGGTCTATGCGCAGGAGGGCTGCGCCTATTGTCACACGCAGGTGATCAGGCCGACCTATGCCGGAAGGGACCGGTGGAGGGACGGATGGACGGGCCGGGGGCCGGATTGGTCCGGCGATGAACCTCCCACGGAGGTTCGAGAGACGACGCCCCGGGATTATCTTGGGGAGAGTTATGCGTTTCTTGGGGTCCAGCGGATAGGGCCTGATTTGGCCAACGCCGGCTGGAGAATCACGGACGAGGAAGCGATGCACCGGCATCTTTACGACCCGCGCAGCGTGCATTCCTGGTCGGTAATGCCGGCATTTCGGCACCTCTACGAATTGCGCCGGCGCGATGGGCAGGGATCGGACGAGGCATTACAGCTCGAGGGTAAGCTTGCTCCGGCCGAGGGATATGAAGTCGTGCCAAGCGCGAAAGCCAAAGCGCTCATGTCTTATCTTCGGTCATTGAGAAAGGACTACGTCCTGCCGGGCTCCGGAGAGCCGGGTTCCGCTGCGGTGGAACCTGCAACGAGCGGGCCAGCGGTTCCCGCGGAAGCTGCCGCTGGAACCGCGGTTCCCTGAGGAATATCGCCGCTTCTAAACGACGTGAGAGAAGATCAAGACATCGACTACCAAGAAGGGGTGAACGTGCTGCGGGAGCACGCGCCCGTCGCTCGAGAGAAGCCGGAACCTCAGACCGGGCGGGAGCCTTTGTCTCTCTGGGCCTTGTTTCTTTGCAGCTTCGTCCTCGTCGTGGGGGGCGGCTACCTCGGGGCGAACCACGGGGGGTTTCGGATGGATCAATACACGGTGCGGGGTTATCAGCCGGAAGACAAGCCGCCGGACCCCTACGAACCTCAGAGCGCAGGTGAATGGCTCCCGCAGTGGTTGGCGGCGGGCAAGAGGGTCTATGCCAACTGCGCGGGGTGCCATCAAGGGAACGGAATGGGGGTGGGCGGTCAGTATCCGCCTTTAGCGGGTTCCGAATGGGTGGTCGGGGGCACAGAACGTTTGGCCATGATCATCCTGAACGGACTGACAGGCCCGATTCAAGTGGCGGGTTCGATGTACAACACGGAGGGCATGCAGGCCTGGAAAGCTCAGCTTTCGGACCGGGAAATCGCCCAGGTGATGACCTTCATGCGGCAATCCTGGGGAAACGACGCGCTGGTGAGCGACGAAGCCGGCGGCATCGTGACGGAGGAAATGGTGGCTTATGCCCGGAACAAGCACGGGGCGAAGGAAGCCAACCACGTGGTAGGCGATCTCCAGGGATTCGACACGCCGTTGCCCGGCGCCGCCGTTGATCCGGCCACGGGCAAGCCGCTTCCGGGCGGGGGCGGGCCGGCTGCGGCGGGTGAAGCGGAAAGCGAAGGCGACGAAGCAGGAGGACTTTGAAGAGCAGGGGACTTTGAGCGAGAGTAGAGCAGGATTTTCTCTAGGGGAGATCCGTTGAGGCACACACCGATTCGAAATCATGGCTACATCAGCGACAGTGCGTCACGGAGCCGGGCATGGCGATGCGGGAGCGCACTCGGACCACGGGCACGAGATTCCGTTCTGGAAGAAGTACGTCTTCAGCACGGACCACAAGGTCATCGGCATTCAGTACGGGTTCACGGCGCTCGTGTTTTTGGCGATTGGCTTTTACCTGATGCTGGTGATGCGGTGGAGCATCGCCCGGCCGGGGGAGGCGTTGCCGGAGTTTCTGGCGGCTTTTCTGGGCGACCGCTGGCTGAATCCGGATGGTTCGGTAACGCCGGATCTCTACAACATGTTTGGGGCCATGCACGGGACGATCATGGTCTTTCTTGGGATCGTTCCGCTGGCCTTCGGGGCATTCGGGAACTACGTGACTCCCTTGCAGATCGGGGCTCCGGACATGGCCTTTCCCCGGGTGAACATGGCCAGTTACTGGTTTTACCTGGCTGGGGGAGTGCTGATGTTCTCCAGTTTCTTTCTGGAATCGGGGGCTGCTCAGGTGGGATGGACGAACTATTCCCCGCTGGCGACGATGGCCCATACCGAGTACCCGAGTATTTTCTGGACGGGCCAAACCCAATGGCTGCTGGCCATGGTGTTCTTGATCAGCTCATCGCTGCTGGGAGCGGTGAATTTCATCACAACCATCATCAACCTGCGGGCCCGGGGAATGACCTGGATGCGTTTGCCCTTTTTTGTGTGGGCGCAATTGGTGACCGCCTTTCTGCTGCTGCTGGCCTTTCCGCCGCTGGAGGTGGCGGCGATCATGCAGTTGATGGACCGGATGGCCGGATCCAGTTTCTTTGTGCCCACGGGGACGTTTTTGAAGACGGAAATGTTGGATGTGAGCGGCGGCGGCAGCCCTTTGCTCTACCAGCATCTCTTCTGGTTTCTGGGTCATCCAGAGGTTTACGTCCTGTTGTTGCCGGGCATTGGGATCATCGCGGAGGTTGTGGCCAATAACACCCGGAAGCCCATTTGGGGCTACCGCGCCATGGTCTACGCCATCCTGGTGTTGGGGTTCCTCAGCTTCATCGTTTGGGCCCACCACATGTATCTCACGGGCATGGGCTGGTTTGTAAGCGCGTTTTTCCAAACCACGACGGTGCTGATTTCCATCCCGTCGGTGATATTGCTGACCTGCCTGATGATATCTCTATGGGGAGGGTCGATCCGTTTCACCGTGCCGATGTTGTGGGCGACAGCTTTCCTGCCGATGTTCGGTTTCGGAGGACTGACGGGCTTGCCGCTGGCGTTTAACCTCACGGATTTACACTTGCACGACACCTATTACGTCATCGGGCACTTCCACTATGTGGTGGCTCCGGGCAGCATGTTCGCCCTCTTTGCGGGTATTTATTACTGGTTCCCGAATTGGACGGGACGGCAGATGAACGCGTTTCTCGGGCATTTGCATTTCTGGCCATCGTTGGTGGCGATGAATCTCATCTTTCTTCCCATGTTCCACCAGGGCATGGCCGGCTTTCACCGGCGCTGGTATGATGGCGGGAAGTTTTTCGAGGGCACCTCGGAGCGGGTTTTTCTCGAGGCGGGCTCGTGGATGTCGAATCTGTTCAACGGAGGCGCCGCGGTGACTTTGCGGGATTTGAATCACGTGATGACGTTCGGGGCCTTTGTTTTGGCGGTGGGCCAGATCCCCTTTGTGTTGAACCTCTTCGGCTCGATCATGTGGGGACGGAAGATCAAGGACGATAATCCCTGGCAGGCGACGACTTTGGAATGGTGCACGCCGACTCCGCCGCCGCACGGGAATTTCGCCTCGGAACCGGTGGTGTATCGTGATCCCTACGAGTACAGCGTTCCGGGCGCGAAAAACGATTTCAGTCCGCAGTGGTTGCCTGATGAGGAGGCCATCGGCATGGCAGGAGCGGCTGCGGCTGCGGAAAGGCCATCGGGCGCTCTGGCCTAGCCGCGGAAGAATGAAGAGCCCGATCAACTGACGACATTTCACCAGGTTTCATGGAAATTCCCTACACGGTCACTGCGCGCTCCGACACCGGGCTGTGGAACGCCAAGATTGGCATCTGGTTATTCTTGGCATCGGAGGTGATGCTTTTCGGCGGCTTGTTCTCCAGTTATATTTTTTTGCGCCTCGGGGCGGACTATCCCTGGCCGAACGGTGAACTTAATGTTCCGCTGGGATTCGTCAATACCGTTATCCTGATCCTTTCTTCGGTCTTTGTGGTGATGGCATGGGCATCGCTCAAGATGCGCCAATACGGAAGCTACCTCAAATGGATGACCGCCGTGGTGCTGTGCGCCTTGGTCTTCCTCGTGAACAAGGGCTTCGAGTACTATGCCAAGTTCGAGCACAAGACGGTGGTGTTGAAGGACCGCTCAGTGCTGGCGGGCCACATTCCGCGCGGAGAATCGGCCGAGATCCGCTTTCGAGCGAAGTATGCCACGGTGGACTTCGCGACTGGGAACCACCGGTTCCTGCGCTTCATCGACAACGACGCGCGCTTTTTTAGCGAGAAGGGTGAAGTGAAGATGGGGCGCGCGTGGTTTCAGCGCCACCGGAAAGCCAGCCAGTTGCAAGCGAGGGCCGACTACCTCGGAGGGGAGGCTTCCCGGCTCGAGGGAGAGGCGGAGGCGGCGCACGGGACTGCTGCGGAAGATTTGCGCAAGCACGCTGAGGCCCTTCGGCGAGAATCGCGGGCGCTGGCGGCCGAAGTCAAGGAGAGCTATCCCGATCTCGAGGATTTCGCGGGCTCCAGCTCGATGCGGTTTGAACTCCGGCCCGAGGCGGAGATCTCTGTTCCCCGCAAAGAGGTCACGGCCTGGGGCGACAACGAGCTTACTTTTAGAGACGCCACGCTGTTGGAGGGTCTCCTGGAGTCCGCTGTGGTTAAGCTTGAAGTGGACGAGATCGATCTGCGGGAATACTTTTCCCGTTCCGAGCATGGCGGGGCGGAGCGGGACGCGGCGGGCGCCGGGATTTTCCGGCACTTGCCGATGGGCGTCCGGGAGGCATTTGTTCATCACCGGGAGGCTGGGCAAGCTGAGTTTGAAGCGAAGAGGGCGGCCTGGGAGCGCAAGAACCCGGAGAAAGCTTTTCCGGAACCGGCTTACCCGGCCTACGACAAGGTTTATCTGGATGCGCTTCACTTCGAAGGAGGCGGGTCCTCCAAAGAGGAAGAGAAGCACGGGGTCGGAGGGGGCGCCGATGCGGGCGAACCGGGGGGAGAGCATCATCATCCCGTGGTGACGATACCCTACGAGGACATCCGGTTTTTCTCGAGCTACACGCCGAAAAAGAACACGTATTACGCCATCTATTTCACGCTGACGGGCCTGCACGCCCTCCACGTGTTGGGAGGGGCGTTGGTTCTCAGCTTTTTCCTCTTTTTCGGAAAATCCCTCTACCGAAAGAACCCCGAGCACCTGGCCAACCGCGTGGAGGTGGGAGGGTTATTTTGGCACTTTGTCGATCTGGTTTGGATTTTTCTCTTTCCGATTCTGTATTTGATGTGACCTGAGAACTGGTTCTCTGAAGATTTGTCGCCATGGCTGAGACTCCTGAAGAAATCCGCAAGCACATCCGGCTGTATTGGGGCGTTGGAATCACGCTGCTGGTGTTTACCGTGGTCACGGTGGTGGTGGCGAAGGTAACGCCGAGCATCACCATCGGATTGTTGATCGCCACGTTCAAAGCGGGTTTGGTGGCGCTGATTTTCATGCATCTCAACTCGGAGAAGCCGATGATCTACAAGATCATGTTTTTCACGGCCATTTTTGCGGCCGGCCTGGTGTGGTTATTCATCTGGTCCCTGAAAGATCCTATTGTCCGCTGATCTCATGTCTCTGAAGGGATTTCACATCGTTTTCATCACGGTATCGGTTCTGCTGACGCTGGGCTTTTCCTGGTGGTGTCTTTCGATCCCTGAAAGCGGCCGGGAGCCGGTGGTGACGTGGATGGGATACGGGAGCGCAGCCGGTTGCGTGGCGCTTTTGGTCTACGGCATTTGGTTTGTGCGGAAAGCCCGCAGCATTATAGTCTGACGATGAATTTCTTGCTGGCCTGTCCTGTTTGCTTCGGAGCGCCTGGTCATCAGACCACGGAAGCGCTGGGCTGGGCCGTATTGTTCATGCTCGGGATCTTGATTCCCGTGCTCGGGGGCTTTCTCAGCTTTATGATCTATTTGATTCGCCGGGCCCGAAGATCGGGCGGCGGCGAGCCGTGAATTCGAACCTTCGTTTCTTCGTCCTGTGCGCATTATCGACTGGCTGCAAATTGGCGTAAACGCTTCTGAACATGGCGCTCAGGTAGACGCCATGAACGAGTTTGTACATCTGTTCATGGCCGTGCTCTTCGTGGGATGGTCGGCGTTCATTGCCGTTGCTTTGATTCGTTTTCACCGGAGCCGGAATCCGAAGGCGGATTATACGGGGGTGAAGTCTCATGCTTCGAGCCATCTGGAAGTGGGGGTCGTGATCGTCGAGGCGGTATTGCTTTTGGGCTTCGCGTTCCCGTTCTGGAAACAGAGGGTGATGGAGTGGCCTACCGGCCCAGACGTGGTGCATGTCCGGGCCGTGGGTTATCAGTTCGGATGGTTTTTTCATTACCCAGGTCCGGACGGTCAGTTTGGGCGGGTCGATCCGGATTTCTACGCGACGCATCCGGTGGCGCTGGATATGGAGGATCCGGGCTCGAAGGACGACATCGTGGTTCCGGGAACGCTCACCATTCCTGTGAACCGGCCCTGCGTCATCGATGTGACCTCGAAGGACGTCATTCACAATCTCGCCATCGTGCCGATGCGGATCGCGCAGGACGCCTTTCCTGGGCAGGAGGTTCCGATGTGGTTTACGCCGACGAAGAAGAGCGTGGAGGGGCCGTGGGAGATCATTTGCGGCCAGCTTTGCGGCGCCGGGCATTCTCAAATGAAGGGCTTCATCGAGGTGATTTCCCAGGAGGATTGGGAGAAATGGTTGGAAGAAAGAACTCCCAAACCCGCGACTCCAGAGGCAGAGGTCACCGTAGCAAATGCAGCCGGGAATCCGTTGGAGGAATGAGGCGCGCCTGCCTCGGCGGACCGGTACCGGATCCACGGGGAAGGAGCTGATGAGAGATCAAGGTCATCGGAAGGGACTCTATCGCTTGGCCGTCCTGGCGGCGGTGTGGGGAGTCATTTTGATCAAATGGGGCGCCGTGGTGACGACGGAGAACGCTGGGATGGCGTTTCCGGACTGGCCGCTCAGCAATGGCTCCGTGAATCCGGAGGGTTGGCTCGAGGTCTGGCCCCTGTTTCTCGAGCATGGGCACCGGATCCTCGGCGCTGGGATGGGAGTCTTGAGCATCCTTCTCGTGGCTTGGGCTTGGTTCTCGAAAAGCAGCCGGTTGGTGCTGGGTTTGACCATCGCGGCGCTGGCCGCCGTGATCCTCCAAGGCGTCATGGGGGGGATTCGGGTTTTGCGGATTTCGGATGGATGCGCCATTTTCCACGGCGTCTTCGCCCAGGTCTTCTTTTGTTTGCTGCTGCTCATCGTGATGGCGACGGCGCCGGGTTGGCCTGAGGGCAATCGTTTGTATCCGGCTGAAAGGATAAGTGGTCTGCGCGGCAGAACCCTGCTTTTGCTCGGGGCGGTGGGGGTGCAGCTTTTTCTTGGAGCCGGCGCGCGCCATTTGCACCGGACGGGGCTGGTGGCGACGGATTATCCGACGATGAATGGAGCGTGGCTTCCCTCGTTGGAGTATCCCGAGGTGGCTTTCCACTTCCTGCATCGCTGGTGGGCGTTTGCTGTGTTGGCGGCAGCGGTGGGTTGTGTCGAGTTTCTCCGGCGCCCCGGAGACGAACGGGCCTTTCGACGGACGGCGGCGACGGCGCTCGTGCTGATCGTGGCGCAGATGCTTTTCGGTATCGGCGTGGTGCTCATGGGGACGGCGGAATCGAAGAACCTGTGGGTAACGACTCTCCACGTCTTGAACGGGTTGGCCGTTCTGGCTGCGGCTTTTGTCTTGTGTGTGCAGAGCATGAGGGCGGTTCCTCGAGGCCCGCTGCTGGCCGGTTCCGGAGAAACAAAGAGGCGAGATGGAAAGGGCGTCCCGGAGGCGGCGGCTTGAACACGGGGATGACGGCGATGAAGTTGCGAGCGATGGACGGTGCGGACAGTGCGGGAATCTCGCGCGGGGATTTGGTCGAGCTGACCAAGGCGCGCCTGAGTCTGCTGGTGGTGATTACGGCCTTGGCCGGTTATTTGCTGGCGGCGCGTCAGGGTGGTTTCGACGGGTGGATTCTTCTGCACATGCTCCTGGGGACGACGCTGGCGGCCTTTGCCTCCGGAGTGTTCAATCAGATCCTTGAAGCGGATGCGGATGCCCTGATGCGGAGAACCTCGAACCGGCCCCTCCCGGCGCGACGCGTGAACCCGACTCTGGCGTTTGCCATCGGTTGGTTTCTGGCGGCGATCGGACTCGTTCACCTGCTGATCAAGGTGAATTCGGCGGCGGCTCTCCTGACGGCGGCGACCCTGGCGATTTACATTTTCGTCTATACGCCGCTCAAGCGGGTGTCGAGTTTGAACACTCTGGTAGGGGCCGCAGCCGGAGCGCTTCCTCCCTTGGTGGGTTGGACCGCGGGCGGCGGAAGCCTGACCGGATACGAGGCGACGTTTCTTTTCGCGCTGTTGTTTCTGTGGCAGTTGCCGCATTTCCTGGCGATCAACTGGATCTACCGGGAGGAATACGAGAGGGCCGGTTTCGTGATGTGGTCAAATGGGGATGCGGCCGGGACGCGGACGGCGCGGTTGATGGTTTTCTTCAGCCTGCTTTTGGCGGGATTGATGCTGGTTCCGGCGGCACAGGGATTCGCTGCGCCCTGGTTTGCGGTGGCCGGGCTGCTCTTGACGGGGTGGCTGGTATTCTTGGCGCTGCGGTTTATGCGCTCGAGACGAAAAGAAGACGCCAGGGCGGTATTTCTCTACACACTGTTGCTCTTACCGGCTTGCTTGCTGATTCTGCTGGCGGCTTGGCGATAACAACCGGCGCAAGCGCATTTGATTATGGACGGAGAACGAAAAAAAATCATCGGCATCTGGGCCACGGTTGGCTTGATCATTGTGTTGATTATTGCAGGAGGTCTGTTGGTGCCGCAGGCTTACCGCAAGTATGAGAAGAGCGCCGGGCGGACGTTGCCGAACATCCAGGCGCTGGAACGGGATCTCGAAGTGGTGGAACAGAGCGGACGGACGGCGCATCTGGGGGATTTACGAGGGAAGATCTGGGTAGTCGGCTACGTTTTCACGACCTGTCCAGGCGGTTGCTTGGGGTTGACTCAAGAGATGGCGAGCTTGCAGAAGGAATTCGCCGGAGATCCGGATCTGCATTTTGTATCGGTGAGCGTGGATCCGGAGCACGACCGGCCAGAAGTGTTGCGGGAATGGACCTCGCGGAGCGGAGTCGGAGGAGAGAACTGGTGGTTTGTGACCGGGGATGCCAAGGAGGTGCGCAATTACATGGCCAAGTATTTCCGTTTTCCGGTGACGGAGAACACCGACCCTGAGGCGGTGGCGCAGCAGGGGCGCTGGGCGCACGACACCCGGTTGGTATTGGTGGACCGGCGCGGGATGATCCGTGGATACTACGACGTGCTCAATGTCCGCAGCGGGGACATTTACCGGAAGCAGTTGCTGGAGGATATCGCGCTGCTCAAGGCGGAACCCATGCCCAAGGACCTCGAGAAAAGCGAGGCCGGCTTATGACCTCGGACCTGGCTGTCGATTTCAGCCGAGTTCCCTCGTGGGTATTCGAATTGCCGCCGGTCAACGCCAGCCTGAACGGAGTCGCGACAGTGCTGCTGGCGACTGGTTGGATCCTTATCCGGAGCGGGAGAAAAACGGCGCACGCGCGGTGCATGGTTGGAGCGTTGATTGTATCGGCCGCTTTTCTCGCTTGTTATCTGGTCTACCACTTTCAACTGCATCACCACGCCGGCGATGGTTCGATCCGTTTTACTCAGGAAGGTCCGGTGCGCGGGATCTACTTTTTCATTTTGCTGACCCACGTGGTGTTGGCGATCGTGAATGTGCCATTGATCGTGCTGACGGTATGGGCGGCGGCGCGGGGGAATTTCACCCGGCATCGCAAGCTGGCGCGATGGACATGGCCGAGCTGGTTTTACGTGTCGGTGACCGGGGTGATCGTTTACTTCATGCTCTATCATTGGTTCCCATCGGAGATGTTGGAGCATATCCCGGGGCGTTGACGGGCGCCCGGCGACGCTGTGGGATTGCCTGTCGGTCCCGAACGTCAATTCGCTCCCTCAACAGCCCCTGAAGGCGAAACCGCGCATGGATTGTCCGGGCTTCCGCGCTTTCGCGGGGCGTGGTCAGGAGAGACCGTCCGGCGAGCCGGCGGTGCGGAAGCCCGGATGTTGAGAGAGGAAGCGGGCGGGATTGCCGTAGAGCACGGCGTCGATGCGTTCGGAGGCCCAACCGCGGCGGCGCATTTCCATGGCGGCCTTGACCACGGCGAGGGGGTCGCTGATGCCCCAATCGCAGGCTGAGTTGAGCCAGATGCGATCGTGGCCGTGCACCTCGAGGATGTCAATGGCGCGCGCGGGAGTGCATTTGGACTCCGGGTAGAGAGTGATGCCGGCCCAGAATCCGCGGTCGAGCACGAGGGAGACGGTATGTTCTTCGACGTGGTCGATGATGACGCGTTCCGGTTGAACGCCGGGGTGATTGGCCAGGGCGTCGACGATAAGGCGGGTGCCCTTGAGCTTGTCTTCGAGGTGAGGCGTGTGGACGAGAATGAGTCGTTGATGCTGCTGCGCAAGTTCGATGTGATTTTCGAGAACGGTGAGTTCGTTGCGGCTGTTTTTGTTCAGACCGATCTCTCCGATGCCGAGGACGTTGGGTTCGTCGAGAAACCCGGGAATGATGGAGAGGACTTCTGCGGCGAGGACGAGGTCTTCGGCTTCCTTGGGATTGATGCAGAGCCAGGAGAAGTGGGGTAATCCGAACTTGGCGGCTCGTTGGGGCTCGAACTGGGTGATTTGGCGGAAGTAATCATAGAATCCCTGGACCGATCCGCGATCGAAGCCGGCCCAGAACGCGGGTTCGCAGACGGCTTCGCAGCCAGCGGCGACCATGGACAGGTAGTCGTCGGTGATCCGGCTGACCATGTGGGCGTGGGGTTCGATGTAGCGCATGACCGCAAGCTAATGTGGTGTTTGCAGAATACGTAGACAAAACAGGTATTGTGATCTTTAGAAAACTTGTTCGCTGCGCTCGATGTTTTTTTAAGAATCGCGGCCCTCTTTTCTCATTTCTGCGTTGCTCGCCGGTCGCTGAGCTGGCTCAACTCCCTTCTCACGCCTTGAACTGGAAAAAGATTACTTGCGAGTTTTGCCCGCCTATTTCGCAAACGCCACACTAGGAAACGGAAGGATCCCAGGCGCCAGCGGCCCCTTTGGTGTGTGCGGCGGGTATGGGATCGGCGGTGGGATCGCTGAAGGCTTCGAGGACGCGGCGGGCGCGGTCATGGGGCGGGCCCGGGGCGCTCAATTCCGCGAGGGCCTTATGCAAGGCTCCGATTCGGTAATCGGCTTCCTCGCCATGGCGTCCGGCGCGGTCGAGAAAGGCGGCAAGATCGATGACCTTGGCGCGCGCGTCGAGGAATCCCAAGTCGACGAGCTGATGTGATGGGGATTGACTCACGAGGGAGAATGTAGGGCATCGGCTGGTGGTTGGCAACGCGAGGGCGACAGGCGACGGCGCCGCGCCGGAGGTGTTGGAGAAACGGGGAAAGCATCTGAAAACGTGGAAAAGGAGGGGTGGGATCGTCCGCTTGACGGTGGGGGAAGCCTCGCCTAATGCACGTGGTGCGCCGGGACCGGCGAATCATTGCCTATGGAGTTTCGCGAGCTGGGACTGTCGGATGAATTGTTGCGGGCGGTGGAGGCGCAGGGATTCACGGAGCCGACGGGCATCCAAGGAGAGGCGATTCCGAGAATTCTCGAGGGGCGCGACGTCATTGGTTCTTCTCAGACGGGCACGGGGAAGACGGCGGCTTTTGGACTGCCGGTGTTGACCCGCTTGGCCCGGCACGGGACCCTAAGGTGTTTGATTTTGGAACCGACGCGGGAATTGGCGGCTCAAGTGGCGGAGCATTTCCGGGAACTGGGACAGTTCCTCGATCTGAAAGGGGTGCTGATCCATGGGGGTGTGGGATATGGCTCCCAGATCGATGCGCTGCAAACCGGGGTGGACTATGTGGTGGCGACTCCCGGGCGGTTGCTCGATCACATGGGACGGCGCGCGGTGGATTTGCGAAACCTCGAATTCCTGATCCTCGATGAGGTCGATCGCATGTTGGACATGGGCTTTCTTCCAGATGTGCGCAAGATCGTCAATGCGTGTCCGTCGAACCGGCAGACCTTGTTGTTCTCGGCCACGATGCCGCCGGAGATCCGATCGCTGGCGAATTGGGCGACGCGCGATCCTTACGAGATCTTCATCGGGCAGCAATGCTCGCCTGCGGACACGGTCACCCACGCGTTTTTTCCAGTGGCGACGGAGCAACGGGACGCGTTGTTGAAGGCGCTTCTGGAAAAGACAGATTTTCACAGTGTGATGATCTTCACTCGGACCAAGGTGGAAGCAGACCGGGTGACGCGGGAGTTGAAGGAGCACGGGCAATTCCGCGTGGCGACTTTGCATGCGGACATCCGGCAGCGAGACCGGGAGAAGGCGCTGAGCGGGTTTCGGGACGGGGAATTCGACGTGATTGTGGCTACTGATTTGGCGGCGCGCGGTTTGGATATCTCGGGGGTGACGCACGTGATCAACTACCGGGTGCCGGAGAATGCGGAGGATTACGTGCACCGGATTGGGCGGACTGGGCGCGCGCAACAAGAAGGGGATGCCTTCACGATTTTGGCGGGAGATGAGGCGGAATTTGCGCGGCAGATCGAGCGCTTTATCGGACGGTCAATCGAACGCCGCCGGCTCGAGGGCTTTGATTATGTCTATACGGCGATGCTCGACGAAGGGAGTGCGGCGGGCCGCAAGCGCTTGTTGCAATTGCTGAAAAAAGACCGGCCCAAACCGCGGCGGCGGCGGCGGGCTCGCTGACGGTTGAGATCGTTGAGACTATGGCCGGCATGCGGGTTCTGGCGGTGGATCCCGCGCTGCGCTGCACGGGTTTCGCGGTGGTAGAGGGCGATCGGGCGGGGTCTTGCCGGGCGGTGACGTTTGGAGTGGTCCGCAATCCCGCCTCTCGCGAGCAATCCCGGTGTTTGGCGCAGATCCGGACGGCGTTGGCGGCGTTGATTCACGAACTTCATCCGGACTGCGCCGCGGTGGAGGGGGTGATTTACGTGCAGAGTTTTCGCACAGCGATCACTTTGGGAGCGGCGCGGGGAGCAGCTTTGGTGGCGATGGCGGAGGCGGGCTTAGAGATTTTCGAGTATGCGCCGCGGCGGGTGAAGCAAGCGGTCGTGGGGCGAGGAGGGGCGGGAAAAGAGCAAGTGGCCTTCATGGTGCGGGCGTTGTTGGGTTTGGAGGCGACGCCGGATCCGGATGCGGCGGACGCCTTGGCCATCGGACTGACGCATGTCCAAGTCTTGCGACGGGGCGGCGGGCCGGGCGGCGCGTCTGGGAAACGCGTGTAGAGTGATGGGGCGATGAGCGCGGTGGAGTTGGAAGAGCGATGGTTAGGCCGGGTGGCCTACGAGGAAGGCTTGCGGCTGCAGGACGATCTGGTGGACCGGCGCCGGAGGGGAGAGGAAGCCGCCGACGTGCTCCTGCTCCTGGAACATGAGCCGGTCTATACCATCGGCCGCCGTCTCGACCGGTCCAGTTTGGGTCTGCATCCCCAAGGGTTGCCGCATCCGGTTTTCGAGATCGGGCGAGGAGGTCAATCCACCTACCATGGGCCCGGACAATTGGTAGGCTACCCGATCCTGGATCTGCGGCGCTACGGGCGCGATCTGCACGTGTATCTGCGAATGCTGGAGGCGGCCCTGATCGCGTGTTGCGCGGAGTTCGGGGTCCAGGCTGGGCGCCGGGAAGGACTAACCGGGGTGTGGGTCGAGGATCGCAAGATCGCCTCGATCGGGGTCGGAGTGCGGCAGTGGATCAGCATGCATGGCTTCGCCTTGAACGTGGACGGCGATCTGGAGCCTTTCGCACGGATCGTGCCCTGTGGGATTGCTGGGGTGAGAATGACTTCGTTGGCGAAAGAAGCCGGGCTCGGGCCGCCGGGCGGGAAGCAGGTCTTGCCGGTTGAGGAGGTGGCCGAGGTTTGCGCGAGCTGTCTGCGCCGGAGTCTTGCGGCGGCGTCAGCGGCGTAGTATCGGAGGAGAGATGACGGGCGAGCGGTTATTGATCGAGAATGCGCGGTTGGTTAGCCCTGGGTTGGAGCTGATGGGGGCCGCGGTCGAAGTGGCGGACGGGCGAATCGCTGCCGTCCACGAGAAGGGGGCGGCGCGGCCGGAAAGAGTGGAGATCTGGGATGCGGCGGGACGCACGTTGCTTCCGGGATTCATCGACATTCATACTCATGGGGCGGGCGGACGCGATTTTTGCGACGGGGAAGCGGACAGTTTGCGCGAGATCGCTCGGATGAAGGTTCGCGAGGGGGTGACCACATTTTTTCCGACGACGCTCACATTGCCGGAGGAGCGGCTGACCAGGGCTCTGGAAGCGGCGGCGCCCTACATGGCGGCTCCGGAGTTTGCGAAGGCGCCGCGAGTGCACCTGGAGGGGCCGTTCATCAATGCGAAGTGTGTTGGCGCGCAGAATCCGGCTTATGTGCGGCCGCCAGACGCAGAAGAAATTCTGCGGCTGAACCGGTTGGCGCCCGTGGGTTTGGTGACGTTGGCGGTGGAGATCGAGGGCTGCTTGGAAGTGGCGCAGCGGCTCGCAGAGGCAGGGATCACGGTCTCCTGCGCACACTCGGCAGCGACCTGGGCAGAATATCAGGCCGCGCGCGGAGCTGGACTGCGTCATTTGACGCATTTCTGCAATCAGATGTCGCCGCTGCATCACCGGGAGATTGGTCTGGTGGGCGCAGGATTGCTGGACGACGAGGTGATGATCGAATTGATCTGCGACCGGGTCCATCTCTGCGATGCGATGATCGCTTTGGTCTTTAAGTTGAAAGCTGTGGACCGGCTGATGCTGGTGACGGATTCGATGGCGGCTTCGTGGCTTCCGGACGGACCGGCGGAACTGGGTGGATTACCGGTGCAGGTGGTCAATGGGGTGGTGCGTTTGGAGAACGGGGCGTTGGCGGGAAGCACCCTGCGCTATTACCAGGCGTTGCGAAACGTGATCGAGGTCACGGGGATGCCGATAGGAGAATTGGTGGGAATCACGGCCTTAAACCAAGCTCGCTCACTGGGGCTGGACGGGTTGGGTGAGATCCGGGCGGGGTTCGCGGCGGATTTGGTGGCGCTCAACGGTGCCGGTGAACCCGAAGCGGTTTTTGTGAACGGCCGGGATGTGCTGCCTTCAGCGCTTTGACCCGGAGTCCGGGGGTATTCCGCAAAGGTTGCAATCGGGGTTTTGCTGGGTTACTTGTGTTGACTGAGAAGCGGATTTTCTCGGCCGGAACTTTCCCTATTGCGCGAGCGAGGCGGGTTTTCCGCCGGGGTTATCGCCGGTGTAAGCGTAATCGAACGACGAAATGCTATGAAAACACGAATGGAATTGATCAAGTCCGGTTGGATCGGGTTGGGGGCCGCCTTGGCTCTGGGGCTATCGGCCTGTGAACCCAAGACCAGCGAGTCCTCGATGGAAGAGGGGGCTGAGAAGATGAAGGAAGGCGCTGAGGAGATGACCGACGCCATGGAGGAACGGACTAAGGAAATGACCGAAGAAGTCAGAGAGGAAACGCGGGAAGCCAGAGAAGAGGTCAGAGACGCGGCCGAAGCGGTTCGTGACGCGTCGGAGGAAGCGACCGAATCCGCCCGGGAGGTAGTAGGCGAGGCGTTGGAAGAAGCGGGGCGGGCGATCCAGCCGGACCCGGAACCGGAACCGGAAGCGCCCGTGGGAACGGACGGACCGTAGGGCGACTCAGACCGGTTTGGCTTTCGGGTGCGTTGGAATGACCGTGCCCGGGTGATGGCGCTTTGGCCCATTGCCCGGAGGGGTTACCGGCGTTTAGGGGTGAGGCGGATGCAGGAGCGATGATGGCGACTCGACGCCGGTTTTTACGGGACGCCGGCTGGGCGGCGGCTCCTCTGGTCGTTCCCGCCTCCGTTTTAGGGCGGGGCGCCGCTGTGGCTCCGAACAGCCGGGTGACCCTGGGTTGCATTGGAGTGGGCGGTATGGGGACGGGCAACGTGCAGTCCTTTCTTGGCGATGAGCGGGTTGAAGTAGTGGCGTTGTGCGATGTCGATCGCGGACACCTTCGGACGGCTTTGGCGGCCGCATCCCTGCCCGAGGGAGCCGGCACGGGGGATTTCCGCGAGCTGATCGCACGAAAGGATATCGATGCGGTGATGGTGGCAACGCCCGATCACTGGCATGCGTTGATTGCGGTGGCCGCAGCCCGGGCGGGGAAGGATTTGTATGCGGAAAAACCGCTGGCGGCGAGTATCCAAGAAGGGCGCCGGGTGAGCGACGTGGTGCGGGAGCGAAAGCGGGTGTTGCAGTGCGGAACCTGGCGGCGGTCCAGCCAACACACGCGCCGGGCCTGCGAGTGGGTGCGCAACGGCATCATCGGCGAACTCCGCCGGATCGAGGTCGGCGTTCCTGCGAAGTTTGCGATCCGGGGCGAATATACGGGCATGGAGAAACCGGAACCTGAGCCGGAGGGATTCGATTATGCCATGTGGACGGGGCCGGCTCCGGAAGCGTCCTACACGGCGGCGCGCTGCCACTTCAATTTCCGGTGGGTGGCGGATTATGCGCCGGGGTACATCACGGATTGGGGCGCACACTTTCTGGACGTGGCGCAGTGGGGAAACGGCACGGACGCGACCGGGCCGGTGGAGGTTGTGGCCGAGGATGTGCGCAAGCGAGAGCGCGGCATTTACGATGCGCCAGAGGGTTTTCGCATCCGTTATGCGTACGCAACGGGGGTGGAATTGGTGATGTCGAGCACAGAGAACGCAGAAGAGTGGGGGACCAAATTCGTCGGTTCGGAAGGGTGGATTTTTTCGGAGAACGACAAGCTGGCGGCTTATCCAAAAAGCGTCCTCACGGCGGCCATTCCCGAGAACGGCGTCCGGCTCTATGAATCGAAGAATCACCACCTGAATTTCATCGATTGCGTGCTCACGCGGGGCGAGACGGCGGCTCCGGCGGAAACGGCGCACCGGGCGGCGAGCGTCTGTTATCTGGGAGCGATCGCGGCGCGGCTCGGGCGAGCCTTGCGCTTCGATCCGGAAAGCGAGGCCTTTCCGGGCGACGACGAAGCGAACGCCTTGTTAGCCCGGCCGATGCGCGAGCCCTGGATTCTCATTTAGCGTCCTGTCAGGGACCGGCGACGGTGTGGTAGCGGCCGGGTTCCGGTGAGTCGAGCGCCTTCCGTTTTCCTCCGGCCCACAGGATTTCGATCGACTTGACGCCGTCCTCGGGGCCGAGGCCGAAATGGACGGAGGAGGAGTGCTGCCCGTGGAGAGTTTCTCCAGCGACGACGGCGGCGGGTTGGCGGCGCCCGCTGTCCGTAGTCAGGATGACGCGCGCTCCGAGGGGAGAGGGTTGGCCCGGTTTTTGGGGAAGCCGGACTCCGATCCAGCGGTTGGGCGTTTCCAACATGTTGCGGTAGACGTGCAGGATTTGACCCTGGCTCCAGCGGTCTTCGACGATCGCCAGATCCATGCGGCCATCGCCGTCGAAATCTTCACTGAGAGCGGCGCGTCCGTCGAACTCGTCGGCCACCCCGAGCAGCCAGGCGACGTTGACGAAATCCTGGCCGTCGCGGTTGAGGAGGAGATGGCTCTTTTGGTAGCCGTCCCAGGACTCGCTGCGGTCGAAGTAGCCGCGGTGCACTTCTTGGAAGAGGAGATGACGGGCGTGGTCGGGCTCTGAAGTGGGTTTGTAGATATCGTGACACCAGAAGGTGCTGCAGTGATCTTTGGTGGAGGCTCCACTGGAATGTCCGTTGGCGACGAAGATGTCGCGATCTCCATCGTTGTCGATGTCGGGCGACGTGACGCCCCAGGTCCAACCGGTGCGGGCGACGCGATCTTTGAATGCAGGGTGTTGATAGTTTGGGGTATTGGGTTGGCGCAGATACATGCGGTTTCCGTAGGCCATGGCCATGCGCATGGATTCGACCATGGGATCGTCGGTGCGGCGGGCGCCCATCTTTTCCAAGCGCCGGGCCGTGGTCGAACCCATGCCGGCGACGTAAAAGTCCAGGAGACCGTCGAGGTTGTAATCACCGAAGGTGGCCGACATTCCGAAGAGATGCCTTTCATCGACGGCGGAATCGGTGACGTCGGTGAATTTTCCGGATCCATCGTTGTGATAGACATCGATGCCGGCAAAGTCGCTGACGACGAGCAGGTCGAGATCGCCGTCGTCATCGAGGTCGACGAGAGCGGAGGTGTAGGTGCGGCGGCGGCTTTTGGGTTCGAGCCCGGCTTCCTCGGTGGCGTCCTCGAAAGAGCCGCCGCCGGTGTTGCGCAGAAGGAAAGCGGGGAACCCGTCGTTGGCGTCGTAGTAGGGCGTGGGCATGGCGCCCTGAAGGTAACTGATCCGGTATTGACCGATCCAGAGATCGAGATCTCCATCGCCGTCGATGTCGCCGGCCGTGATGGTGGTGGGCTGCCGGAGGGGTCCGCCGGCTTGGGTTCGCCCGGTGGGAGGATGGGGAAAGGTCCCGTCCGGCGCCCCCCGGTAGAGCAATAGGTCGCCCCGGGTATCGGGCGCGACGTAGTCGAGGTAGCCGTCCCCCGTGACATCTGCGAGCAGTCCGGTCTCCGCGGTCCGGACCGGGTGCGCGAGGAAGGGGCGGGAGCTGGGAGTCCCCTCCTGGTCGAAGTGAAACACGGTATTGCAACCCGCGGCGACCAGTTCCGTCAGGCCATCGCCGTCGAGATCCTGAGCGAGCAGGGGGTGGATGCCGCCGGGATTGCCAGGAGCAGAAGGGTCATGCGCGAGGATTTTGTGAAAGGCCGGAGGTCCTTCGCGCTGGAGAACCCGCAACCGGGAGGCGTCGACGGATTCGGGGATGGGACGGCCCTGCTCATCGTCATGGCCTGACCAAACCACATGGAGGAGGCCCTCCAAAGCAATGCGCAGGGGTTTCTGTAAATGATCGATGTGAAGAACGACGCTGATTTCCGACTCGGGGTTGCCGCCGGGATTGGAGCGAAAAGCGGCGTGGTGCCATTCCGACTGAACGAGCCGGAAGCCGTTTTGCTTCGTGGACTCGAGCCAGCGCCGCCAGCCTTCAGCATCGAGAACGGGGCCCGGGGCGAGGGAGATGGACTGGATCTGATGATCCATCATCTCCTCGTTCTCCTTCTGCCCGAGGCGAAGCGACTGGAGGGGAACGGAAGCCAGGACGGCGAAGGGGTCGCCTTCGTTCTTCCGGTCGATGTCGAGGAGGGCATCCCAGAGAGCTACAAAGGTTTGCTCGTGACGCTGCGCTTCGCGTTCCTCGGCCCAAACCGTGGCGTCGAGACTGCGCTGTTCCTCGAGCAGAGATTGAAAACGTGCCAGGGTGGCGGGATCCGGGGGGGGCGACTGAGCGCAAAGGGACGCGGACAAGCCGGAGAGCAGCGCGGCCCACGCGACCGGCAGGAGGCGCGGGGCGGAAGGGAGGACGGTAAAGGGGTTCATGGGGTTGAGAACGATTCAGTGTTGATTGCAGATTGTATAGAGGAAGGGAGCGACGCGGCAACCGAGAAGGAGACCCGGGGAGGGCCAGACACGGTTTTCGATGGCGTCCATCTCCCCCGCGGGGCGCTTGACCCGCATGTCCCACACCTCCGGGCCGCCGGAACGAGGTGGAGGAGCGGCGACGGGGTGTCGTCCTTCGATTCCGGGCCGGTGGCGCGGCATTTGTCCGAATCATGCAAAAAGTAGGCTGATTCTGCCAAGACAGAGCAGGGCTCCTTTGCAAAAATGGCATGATCGTGCGATGGTCGTTCGTTGTCTTGGGCCCGGTTGAGGCCTGGGCGGCGGTCAACCTCCTTACTTAAAAACTCCCCTTTCGTTATGACCTCTCGCCGTTGTCTTCCGGTGGCGGTTTTTGCCGCGTCGTTGTTGTGTTCCTCGCTGCATGCGGGAGTGCTGGTCGATTTGGATGCCCGGGACCTTCCCGAGGGATCCGTGACGGCTTGGTTGAACGACGGCTTGCTGGGAGGGAAATTCGAGGCCCGGGGCAATCCCGTGGTGACCGTGATCGACGGTCAGCAAGGCGTGACGTTGAATGGAGCGGCTTCGTTTTTGGTGGGTCCACGATCCATTCCGAGCATAGAAGGCGATATGCCGCGATCGATTGCGGCCTGGGTTTACAATCCGGCGATTGCGCCGGAAGAGACAGTGGTTTCCTGGGGGCACCGGGGCGGTCCGGACGGATCGAATATGTCGTTCAATCACGGCACGCACAACGCCTTTGGTGCTGTGGGACACTGGGGAGGGGCCGGTCCGGACCTCGGCTGGGATCCGACGAACAACGGAGTCAACGACGATCCTACCGGGCTTGGGCACGAGGAGACCGGTATTTGGAGTCACATCGCCTACAATTGGGACGGGTCCACCACGCGGGTCTACACCAACGGGATGGAGAGCAATTTTGAAGAGGGAATCGTTTTGAACACCCATGCCGGCCAGGTCATCGTGGTGGGGGCCCAGCAGGACGCTAACAATTCCAACACCTTCACCCTGTTTGGCTCGTTGAGCGTCGCGAGCGTTCTGATCTTCGAAGGCGCGCTAGCGGCGGAAGACATGCTGTTCGAGTTCAACCGGGACGCGGCGCGATTCGGACGCGATCCCAGTCCTCAGCCGGACGGGGACGGGGACGGCATTCCGGATTTTCTGGAGGAACGTTACTCCTTTCTCGACCCGGCGAACGCCGCCGATGCAGCGGCGGACGAGGATGGGGACGGATTATCCAACCTCGATGAGGTGCTGGCGCGGACCGATCTCGAGAACCCGGACAGCGACGGGGATGGGTTGTCCGACGGCGATGAGGTCCACGTCTATGACACGGTTCCCTTGAACCCGGACAGCGACGGCGACACGTTGACGGATGGAGATGAGGTGAATGTGCACGGAACCGACCCGGCAAATGCGGATACCGACGGAGACACCTTTGCCGATAATGTTGAGATCAACTTGGGATCGGATCCGCTGGACCCCAACAGCACGCCGAACGCGGTGGTCTTGGCGGTGTCGAACGTGCAGCCGGCGCAGAGTTGGGAAACTCCAGCCGTGTGGAACGACAGTCAGGCTCCCGTGGCGGGCAAGCAATACTCGGTGATCGGCGGCGTGGCGGATGTGCTGCAGACTCCGGCTGCAAGCCCGGCGGTGTTTGCTGGCGATTCGTTGCGGATCGCGGGCGCTTCGGCGCAATTGCGGTTGCGTAGCGCACAGACAACGATCGGGAGTTTGATCCTGGGAGGCGGGCGACTGGCGCACGGGGCGCGAGGTCAGGTGGAATTGCGGGGCGCGATACGGGTGGATGAGGACAGCGTGCTGGACGCGGGCGGACCGGGCAATGTTTTGGTGATCCGGTCCCAGTTGACGGGAAGCGGGGGCCTCTTGTTTACGCAAGCGACGGTGGGCGACCCCGGCACGGTGGAGTTGACCGGCGTGGCGAATGACTTTGATGCCGATGTGCAAGTGAGCGGAGTATTGTTGAAGGCGCGCCAACCGGGGAGTCTAGGCGGGGGCGACATCACGCTCATGGCGGGGGGCAGGATCGATTTTGACTACAATTTCAGCGGGCCGGACTCCAGTCTGTTCGTGCAGGGCGACCAATTCCGGCTCATTCTGGATCAGGAACTGGTCTTCGAACGCTTTGCCGCCATTCGGGAGGACGGCACACCGTTTTTTGAACTGGCTCCTGGCAGCTATACGGCGGCGGATCTCTTGATCGCGGGATTCAATGAGGAACAGGTCGAGGGAGACGGCACACTCTACATACTGGGAGAAGATGGCGGGGCGTTGGACACGGACGGGGACGGACTTTTAGACGCTTGGGAGATTGCGGAATTCGGCAATCTCGACGCCGGTCCCGGGGACGACGGCGACGGAGATGGCCTCAACAATGAGGGGGAGTTCGAAGCCGGATCCAGCCCCACGGCGGCCGACACCGACTCGGATGGCTTAAGCGACGGCGACGAGGTGCTGGTCCATGGGTCGAACCCGGCGCTGCTGGACACGGACGGCGACGGAGTGACGGACGGGGATGAGGTCAACCGGATGGTTGGAGGTGAGCCGGCTCCTACGGATCCGACGCGCCGTGACACCGACGGCGATTTGTTAGACGACGGTGTGGAAACAAACACAGGGATATTTGTAGGACCGAACGATACGGGAACCGACCCCTTGGACCCGGACACCGATGGAGACGAGTGGGGCGATGGTCTGGAGGTGTTTAGCGGAACCAATCCGCTCGATCCGGATGATCGTCCGGCTTTTGGCGTGGATACGCGGGTGGCGGTGGACGCGGACTTGCTGCCCGAAGGCGAGGTGACGGCGTGGCCTAACTTGGGGACGTTGGGCGGCGAGTTTACTCCCGAGGATGGACCGGTAACCGTGCAAGTGATCGACGGCAGAAAAGGTGTAACGCTCAACGGCACGAGTTTCTTGCGTGGCCCTGCCGCTTCGGCCGATCTCGTCGGAGCCAATCCTCGCAGCATCGCCGCATGGGTTTACAACCCGGATATCTTGGAGGAGGAGACTGTGGTGGCCTGGGGCCGGCGCGGCGGTCCGGACGGGACGAATATGTCCTTTAACCACGGCACGCACAACGCCTTTGGAGCGGTCGGGCATTGGGGCGGCGCAGGACCGGACTTGGGTTGGGATCCCTCCAACAACGGGGTCAACAACGCCAACACCGGACAGCAGAGAGAAGAGGCGGGCATTTGGAGTTTCATCACCTACACCCAGGACGGGCAAACCACCCGGGTCTACACGAACGGAATTCAGAGCAATTCGGAAAGTCCAATTGTCTTGAATACCTGGGACGTGGACACGAACGGGCAGCCGCTCTCGATCTTGATCGGATCCCAGAACGACGCCGGAGGCCTCGCCACGGCCGCGTTGCGCGGATCGATGTCGATCGCGAAGCTCCGCATCGTCGCGGGCGTCTTGGCGGATGAGGAGATCGTCGACATCTATAACCTCGATGCGGCTGCCTTCGGCCGGGACCCGGTCACGACGGGCGATTCGGACAGCGACGGGCTGGTGGATACCTGGGAACTGCAATTCTTTGGGAACCTCTCGCAAAACGGCGCCGGCGATCCCGATTTGGACGGGCTGAACAATGCGGATGAGCAGGCCGCAGGAACCAACCCGCTGCTGAAGGATACCGATCGCGACGGATTCACCGACGGTGAGGAAGTCGCCGCGGGCACGGACCCCTTGGATATCGGGGATTTTCCGGATGTGGAAACGCAAATCCTGGTGGATCTGGATGCGACGAGCCTTGCGGAAGGCCCGGTGGCGACCTGGGCGAACGCGGGAACGTTAGGCGGAAACTTTGTGGCTTCGGGCGGTCCGGTGGTCGAGACGATCGACGGAGTGCGAGGGATTACTCTGGACGGCAGCCAATGGTTCGAAGGACCGGCGAGCACGACTCGCATTGAAGCAGGCGGCGCTCGCTCGATTGTGGCCTGGGTCTACAATCCGGCCATCGTGGATGAAGAGACCGTGGTCGCCTGGGGCCGGCGCGGCGGACCGGATGGGACCAATATGTCGTTCAACCACGGTATTCACGATGCGTTCGGGGCCGTGGGTCATTGGGGCGCGCCGGACATTGGTTGGAACAACGAGGAGGAGATGGCGATCTGGAGCTTCATCGGATACACTCAGGACAGGACCACCACGCGGGTTTACACGAACGGGCAGCTCAGCAATTCTGAAACACCGGTCACGCT
Organism: Verrucomicrobiales bacterium; assembly: GCA_035513055.1. Classification (GTDB taxonomy): domain Bacteria; phylum Verrucomicrobiota; class Verrucomicrobiia; order Verrucomicrobiales; family DEV007; genus DATKCT01. The sequence continues at coordinate 37,135 of DATKCT010000043.1, forward strand.
GAATACCCATGGCGAGATGGGAATCCTCATCGGAGCCCAGCGGGAGCCCGACGGAACGACGGTCAACACGGCGCTGACCGGAACGCTCAGCATCGCCAAGGTCCGCATCTACGATGGAGCCCTGTCGGGACAGGAAATGGCGGCTCTTTACGATGCCGACGCCCCGTTGTTTGGGCGGGATCCGATCGATCCCGGGACAGTGGACACCGACCGCGACGGGTTTACGGACACGGAGGAGGTCGCAGCGGGAACCGATCCGCTGGATCCGGCGGATTATCCGAATGTTCCGGCGAGTTTGCTCGTCGAGTTGAGTGCGGAAGATTTGCCGTTGGGACCCGTGGCGGTGTGGCCGAACATGGGTGTGCTGGGCGGGAGTTTTACCGCGGCGGGAGATCCGGCGGTGGAAATCATCGATGGAGTGAGCGGAGTGACCCTAGACGGCGTGGGAGAGTGGTTCGAGGGTCCGGTCAGCGTGCCGAAGATTGAGGGGGCCAGCGCACGTTCCATTGCCGCCTGGGTCTACAATCCCGGTCTTGTGGATGAGGAGACGGTTGTGGCCTGGGGCCGGCGCGGCGGGCCGGATGGGACCAATATGTCCTTCAACCATGGGGCTCACGAGGGCTTCGGGGCCGTGGGTCATTGGGGTGCGCCGGACATTGGTTGGAACAGCGCGCAGGAGGCGGGAATCTGGAGTTTTATTGCCTACACTCAGGACGCCGTTGAGACGCGAGTCTATACAAACGGGCAGTTGAGCAATTCCGAGAGCCCCATCACGCTGAATACCCATGGCGGTATGGGAATTCTCGTCGGGGCGCAGCGTGAACCGGACGGCGTGGCGGTGAACACGGTCTTGTTGGGTTCCTTGACCGTGGCCCGGGCGTGGATCTATGACGGGGCGCTGTCCGCTGGGCAGGTCGCGGCACTCTATAACTCCGAGGCGGAGGCCTTCGGCCGGACGCCAATCGACGGCGGGGGTGGAGACGACGGATTCTTCGTGTCGACGGTGAACCGGACGCCGGCGGGGGATGTGAGTTTGTCTTGGGCTTCTGTGGAGGGAGTGACGGATCGCGTCCAGTTTTCGGAGACTCTGGAGACGGCGAGTTGGGTGGACATCGGGCAAGTTCCGGGGACGGGCGCCCCGTCTGTGTTTACTGATGCCGATCCAGACCGGACTGGACTGGAAGAGGGCTACTACCGGGTGGTGCGCCCAGCCGGAGGCCAAGGGGGCGGCTAACCCGTATAGAGAACGCCCCGCGGGCAAAGGGATACCCGCCTCAATCAATGCGACTGATACGGTTTGGAGATCCAGGCTCGGAACGACCGGGCCTCTTGTTAGGCGAAGGACAGACGGTCCGCCGGATCGATGCGTCTGGATTCGGGGAGGACTACGGTGAGTCGTTCTTTGGCGGGGATGGGTTGGAACGGCTGCGGGCTTGGGTTGCCGCGCAAGGAGAAGCGGCCCCGGAAGCCGGTCCGGCGATGCGCTTGGGTCCTCCTGTTTGCCGGCCGAGCAAGATCATCTGCATCGGCCTCAACTTTCGCGATCACGCCGAAGAAACCGGCGCGGTGATTCCCAAAGAACCGATCATTTTTAGCAAGGCGACCTCAGCGTTGTGCGGTCCGAACGACGACTTGATCCTGCCGCGCGGCAGCATGAAGACGGATTGGGAGGTGGAACTGGCCGTGGTGATCGGGAAACGGGCTTCCTATGTCCCGGAGGAACGGGCGGCCGAACACGTCGCCGGCTATGTCCTCCACAACGATTATAGCGAGCGGGAGTTTCAGTTGGAACATGGCGGCCAATGGGTGAAGGGGAAGAGCGCGGACACATTCGCGCCGTTGGGCCCGTTTCTGGCGACACCCGACGAATTAAAAGCCCCGGGAAATCTGGACATGTGGTTGAAGGTCAATGGGGAAACGCGGCAGGAGAGCAGCACGTCGAATCTCATTTTCAGCATTCCCTTTCTCATTTCCTACCTGAGCGGCTTCATGACTTTGCTGCCCGGAGATGTGATTTCGACGGGGACCCCGGCCGGAGTGGGGATGGGTATGGAGCCTCCGCAATTTCTGCGAGCGGGTGACGTGGTGGAACTGGGGATCGAGGGCTTGGGTTCGGCGCGGCAACGCGCTGTCGCGTGGGCCTCAGGACGGTGAACAGGCGGGACCTGGCTCGGAGTAAGGGGGAGTGCTCGAGGCGGGACTCGAACCCGCACGGATTGCTCCATACGCCCCTCAAACGTACGCGTCTACCAATTCCGCCACCCGAGCAAAACGAGTCCCGAAGGGGCTTCGAGACGGGGTCAGCAAGAAAGGTGGGAAGACGGATTGTGCAAGGGGTTTCTGGGGAAAAATGGCCGTGACCGGAGGGCCGGCTGGTCGAGAATCCGGGGGAACAGCTCCCCTGACCGAGCCTGCCGGCGGCCGCGCTCCTGGCTATGCCGTCGTGTTGCCGGTGCGCGACGAGGAGGAGAGTCTAGCCGCGGTCTTGGAGGAGTTGGAGGCGGTGCTGGCGGGGGAGAACGTGGCGATTGCGGTGGGATTGAATGGATGCACGGACGGATCGAAAGCGGTGTTGGATGCGCGCGGCGCCCTCTACCGGGAAACGGAACGGCCGGGATACGGCTACGGTTGTTTGGCGGCAATTGAGGCGGCGCGCGAATCTGGATTTCCGCTGGCAGCCTGGATTTTCTACGCGGCTGATGGAGCCAATGATCCGAGGGACATTCCCCGCTTGATCGCCCGGCATCGCGGGGGAGCGGAAATGGTCCTGGGAAGCCGGACCCTGCGACCGCACAACTGGAAGACCATGGGTCCGGGCCTCGTTGCAGGGAACGGGGTCCTGGCGGCGGTGGCCTCGCTGATGGCGAGGCGCGTCTTCACCGATCTGGGACCGTTGCGCTTGATCGGCGCGGACCTTTTTGAGCGGCTCGATCTGCGGGAGATGACCTACGGATGGACTGTGGAGGCGCAAGTGCGGGCGGCCCGGTTAGGCGCGCGGATCGAGGAGATCCCTGTGAACGACCGGCCGCGGATGGCGGGTCGACAGAAGGTGTCCGGTCTGGGCTGGAAACACTCTTGGCGAGTGGCCCGCTGCATCATGCAGGCGGCGATCCGGGCGGCGCGGCGGGAGGTCTGAGCCGCAGAGCGGGATCACGGTTGCCCGGGATGGACGATGCCCCGCTCGTGATCGTCGAAGGGAACGGGATCGTAGGGTACCCGCCCCGCGGTTCCCCGCGGCCACGCGGCGCCCTGCCGGATCCAGGTTTCGATCAACGCGAGTTCGGACGGCGTGACGCGGTGGCCTGCGGGAGGCATGGTGTCTTCGGATTCCTCGGAAACGCGGAGGCCTTGGACGAGCCGGCTATTCTCCGGATGACCCGGCGCGATGGCCGGACCTTTTGGTAAGGGTCGAAAGGCTTGCTCAGCCGATTCGAGCCCCAGACGGCCGGGCAGGATCACGGTGTTGTGGCACATGACGCATTTTTGCTTGAAGACCGGTTTGATCTCCGCGGCGAAATCGACGGGGCGCGGGGGGAGCGGGGCGGGATCGTTCAAAGAGGGCAGGGTGGAGTCTGGAGCGTTCCCGGGACTATGGCATCCGGCTAGGGTCATCCATCCAAGCAGAGCCAGCGCGGCGCCGGCAGTGAAGTCACGTGGGTGCAGAGGGTGGCGGCTGCGTATTTGCCCGGTAGCAGTTTTGGCTCCGACGGGTTTCATTGAGGGAGAATACCCGGGCGGCGTGATTCGTTCAGCGGGCATCATGAGGATCGAGAGAGATTCAAGGGGCCATTTCACGCTCGATTTGCCGGCCGGCTCCGGTAGGCTGCTCCCATGAGCATTCGTTTCAGCATGGGCCTGATGGCTCTGGTGACCGGTCTTGCGTCCGCGGACGCGGGCAATTGGGGCGCCTGGCGGGGACCCAAGGGCGATGGCGTCTCTCAGGAGAAGGATTTGGCCCGAAAATGGAGCCGCATGGAGAATGTGCGGTGGAGAGCGGAGCTTCCGGAGCCGGGGAATTCGACGCCCGTGGTGTGGGAGGATCGTATCTTTGTGACCCAGGCCGTGGGTGAGCGGCGCACCCTGATGTGCTTTCGCCGGGCCGACGGCGCGTTGTTGTGGCAGGAGGGAGTCGTCACTCAGGAGAAGGAACCGACGCATGCGACCAATCCCTTCTGCTCGGCTTCGCCGGTGACGGACGGCGAACGCGTGGTCGCGTCCTTTGCATCGGACGGGCTCTATTGTTACGATTTGGAGGGGAAGGAACTTTGGCGCCGGACGGATTTGGGCCGGCAGATTCATATCTGGGGCAACGGTTCCTCGCCCGTTCTCCACGGGGATTGGTGTTTTATGAACTTTGGTCCCGGCGAGACCACCTACTTGTTGGCAGTGGACAAACGGACGGGAAAGACCGTTTGGAAACACGACGAGGAGACCGGATACGGCCGCCCGCGTGATCCCGAGGTGCAAGGGGGCGAGAGCGGCGACCCGGCCTTCATCGGCTCATGGTCGACGCCGGTGATCATGGATGTGGAGGGGAGTGCGCAACTGTTGATGAGCTGGCCGCGGCGTTTGGCGGCCTACGAGCCAGGGACGGGCCGGGAACTATGGACGTGCGCAGGCCTGAACCCGTTGTGCTACACATCGCCGGTCCATGAGAACGGGATCGTGGTCGTGATGGGCGGGTTCAACGGCATGGCCATGGCGGTGCGGGCGGGTGGAAATGGCGACATCACAGAGTCTCGCCGTCTCTGGCATCATCCCAGGACGAAACAGCGCATCGGTTCTGGCGTGATTCATGAGGGCCACATTTACATCCACAACGACCCAGGGGTGGCCGAGTGTTTCGAGCTGGAGTCGGGCGACTTGGTCTGGGAGGAGCGTCTCAAGGCAGAAGGCGCTTCGGCCCAGAACTGGTCCTCGGTGACGCTCGCGGATGGCTACTGTTACACGATCAACCAGGGAGGCGACGCATTTGTGTTTCGAGCCAGCCCAGTTTTCGAGTTGGTGTCAGTGAACCGTCTGGGGGAACCTGCGAATGCCTCGATCGTGCCCGCACACGGCCAACTGTTTATTCGCACGCATCAGGCACTGTGGTGCATTGGGGGTTGAGAGGGTGGTTGGTCGCAGTCCGGAGTTTCCGCGTCTACTGTGCAGGAAGGGCGTAGAAACACAGAATAAAAGCTTAACTACGCACGTGTTGAGAAGGTTTTTGAGTGTAGTCCGCGGTTCCGCGTTTACGCGGTCTCGATGGTGGAGAGCCTCCGCGCCCCTGTCGCAAGAGAACGCCCGGACCGCGCCCCACGCTTACCCAACCAACTCCAACTCCTGGACCCAGGGAGGCGGGCGAAGTTCCCGGACTTTGCGGTTGATGCCTTTCGCGTATGGCTGAGAATGCGCGACATGAAATGGTGGCTGTTCTTTGCCTTGATGACGGTGGTGATGTGGGGCGTTTACGGCGTGCTCCTCCACACGGGTTCATTGGGGATGGCGGACCGGGAGAGCGGCCGTTACAAGGCGTTTTTGCTGGTCGGCTTCGCCTATTTTGTGGTGGCCATCGTGGGACCGCTCGCGGTGCTTGCGGCCAAGGGCGGCAGTGTGGCCTTCTGGACCTATCCCGGAAGGGGTTTGTTCTGGAGTTTTCTGGCGGGGACGGCGGGGGCGCTGGGTGCGCTCTTCGTGTTGTTCGCTTTTGCGTCTCGGGGCGGATATCCGGCGGCGGTGATGTCGATTGTGTTCGCTGGAGCGCCGGTGGTGAACGCCTTCGTGGCGATTGCTGTGCACCCGCCGGCTGGGGGATTGGGGAGCATCCGATGGCCCTTTTATGCGGGTATTGTGTTGGCCGCAGCGGGAGGCTGTCTGGTGACTTTGTTCAAACCCGACCCTCCCAAGGCGGGCCCGCCCCAGGTCGAGCAAACCCGCCGGGTTCCGGGCGAAGCACGGGTGCACTACGAGCGTCCCAAATATTTGGTGACCTGAGGGTTCCATGGGGAACACCCGGGAGACGATGCGCGAGGCGCAGTTGGAGAAGCTGAACCGGCTTTTGCGCGTTCTCAATGGATCGGAAAACCGCTTTCAAGCGGCGCGGTTGAGCCGGGCCTGGAACGTGCTGCCCATTCGATCCATGGAAGCCTTTCGTTCGATGGTTCCCTGCACGACCCGGGAGGAGTTGACGCAGGATTTCCAGGAAAATCCTCCTTTCGGGACGAACCTGACCTTTCCCTTGGAGCGGTATACCCGTTATTGCCAGACCAGCGGAAGCACAGGCGAGCCGATGGCCTGGCTGGACACGCCGGAGAGCTGGGAGTCGATGCTGGGCTGCTGGAGGAAGGTCTATTCTGCGGCGGGGCTCGGCGAAGGGCGAGAGCGGATATTCTTCGCCTTTTCTTTCGGGCCCTTTTTGGGTTTTTGGACGGCGTATGAGGCGGCCTTGCAGTTAGGGCATTTGTGCATTCCCGGCGGAGGGATGAGCAGTCTGGCCCGGGCCGGCGCCATGCGGCGCGCCGGGGCGGCGGTGTTGTGTTGCACGCCGACTTACGCGATGCGACTGGGCCGGATGGTGCAAGAAGAGGGGGGCGAAGCTCCGCCAGTGGAGAAAGTGATCGTGGCCGGAGAACCGGGCGGGAGCATCCCGGCGACCCGCGCATGCATTTCAGCGCTGTGGAACGGGGCGCGCGTCTTTGATCATCACGGCATGACCGAGGTTGGGCCGGTGAGTTATGAAGAAAGCAGTGTGCCGGGATCGCTTCAGGTGATCGAGGAAAGTTATCTGGCGGAGATTCTGGATCCCGGATCGGAATCGGAAACGCCGGAGGGCGAGACGGGGGAATTGGTGTTGACCACTCTGGACCGCGCGGCCTGTCCCCTGATTCGTTACCGGACCGGTGATATGGTGCGGGGCCGCTTCACCCCCGGACTGAGTTTGGAAGGTGGAGTTCTGGGGCGGGTCGACGATATGGTTTTGGTGCGCGGCGTGAATGTCTATCCCTCGGCGATCGAAGGGATTCTGCGTCGCTTCCCTGAGGTCGTGGAATACCGTGTTCTGGAAATACGCAGGGATTCCATGACGGAACTGGAAATAGAAGTGGAAGGGCAAGCCGGAAGTCCTCGCGACTTGACCGAGCGCATTGGCGCGCGTCTGCGGGACCAGTTGCAGCTCCGCATTCCGGTGCGCTGGGCTACCCCCGGCAGTTTGCCGCTCCAAGAATTCAAAGCGCGGCGATGGGAGCGACAGACGATGGCTGCGGAGGAGCCGGCGCCGCGGGCATCTGGGGAACAGGAATCATGAACGCATTGGTTGAACTCGAGCAGGCGAGGAAATCTTATGGCGCCACGACGGTGCTGCGGGAAGTGGACTTGCGTTTGAAAGCAGGGCAGCGCCTCGCCATCGTCGGCCCCTCCGGATCAGGCAAGAGCACTTTGCTCAACCTGTTAGGGCTGTTGGACCATTTGGAGGGAGGAGTTTACCGCTTTGACGGGAGAAATGTATCCGGATTGAACGAGCGCGAGAAGGCGGCGGTGCGGAGCAAGGAAATCGGCTTTGTGTTTCAACTTCATCATCTGTTGCCGCAGATTACGGTGTTGGAGAACGCGCTTTTGCCGGCCTACGCCTTGCCGGAGAAGCCGGATTGGGCAGTGGTGGAAGAGCGGGCTCGGACTCTCTTGGAACGTGTGGGAATGAGCGCGCATTTGGGAAAGTTGCCTGGTCAGTTGTCCGGCGGAGAACGGCAGCGGGTGGCGGTGGTCCGGGCCTTGGTGAACCGGCCGCGTCTGTTGTTGGCGGACGAACCGACCGGCGCGCTGGACCGGGTCAACGCTCATGCTCTGGCCGCGTTGCTCTTCGAGATTTCCGCGGACTCGGAGGCTTGTTTGGTTTTGGTCACGCACGATCCCGAGATCGCGGAGAAAGCCGGAGAGACATGGAGACTGGATGAAGGGAGGTTGGCGAGGCAATCATGAAGGTCCTGATCTGGAAGAGCCTGCGGCATTATTGGAGGTCTTCTCTGGCGGTATTTGCGGGCGTCTGTCTGACCTCGGCGGTGTTGACCGGCGCCTTGTCTGTAGGGGATTCTGTCAGAGCGGGACTGCGTGATTTGGCCGGCTCCCGGACCGGTCAGGCGACCCATGCCCTGGTGGGCAACGACCGCTTTTTCCGGGCGGCCTTGGGCCAGGAGATGGGAGAGGCTCTGGGTGTGCGCATCGCTTCCCTGTTGCAGGTGGATGGAACGGCTGCGGACGCGACGGGTTCGGCGAGGGCAAATGGCGTGCGGGTGTTGGGCGTGGACGCCGGGTTCAGCCGGTTGTCGCCCTCGGGTGAAGAATGGGATCTGGAACGTGGCGAAGCGGCTCTCAGCGCGGCTCTGGCTTCACGCTTGGCGGCGGAGGTGGGCGACGAAGTGCTCTTGCGGGTGGAACGTCCGGGCGCCATCTCCCGGGATGCGCCGCTTTCCGGATCGACGGATGAAACCGAGACCCTTCGTTTGAGAGTGATCCGGCTGGTGTCCGACCGGGACTTCGGCCGTTTCAGTTTGGCGGCGGAGCAGGTTCCGCCCTTGAATGCCTTCGTGTCGCGCGATGAGTTAGGATCCGCGTTGGACAAAGCGGGGCGAGCCAACTTGGCGCTGTTCGCCGCTGCGGGAAGGACTGGCGAAGAGTTGAGCGGGATCGCCGGAGAGCGCTGGACTCTCGACGACGCCGATGCGGCGCTGGCCCCTACTGCCTTAGGCCTGCAATTGAGCAGCCGCCGGGTCCTGATCGACTCGGAAACCGAGAGGTTGGCTCGCGCGGAAGACCCGGCGGCGCGCGGCGTATTCACGTACTTGATCAACACAATCTCCAAGGCGGACCGGAGCACGCCCTACAGCATGGTCGCGGGAGTCGAGGCAGGCGCGGCGCCGGGAGCGGTGGTTCCGGAAGCCGGGAAAGCGATTCTTTCGCCATGGTTGGCGGAGGATCTGGCGGCGCAGCCCGGCGACGAGATCACCCTGAGCTATTATGTTTTCGCTCCTGGGCGCAGGCTCGAGGAACAGGACGCGAAATTCATGGCGCAAGGGATCCTGACGGAGAATCATGAGGCCTTGGTTCCGGCCTGGACGCCTGGATTTCCCGGCGTTTCCGATGCGGAGAACTGCCGTGACTGGGATCCGGGGATTCCGGTGGAGTTGGACCGGATCCGGGACAAGGACGAGGAGTATTGGGACATCTACAAGGGAACTCCCAAGGCCTTCATCCGGCTCGACGACGCCCAACCTTTGTGGTCCAACCGATTCGGCAACCTGACCTCGCTCCTTTTCTCCGGGGAGATGGAGGAGGAAACCTTGCGTGGGCGATTGGATGCGGCGGCGCTCCCCGGGCCCTATGGAGTGGACTTGGTTCCCGTGCAGGAGGAGGCCGAGGCGGCGGTGCGGAACTCGCTTGATCTTGGGCAATACCTGGCTTATTTCAGCTTCTTTTTGATATTGGCAGGCCTGATTTTGACGGCTTTGCTCTTTGTGTTCGGTCTGGATCAGCGGCGGGAACAGATCGGGCTGCTCATGGCGCTGGGGTTTCCGGCCAGCCGGGTGCGCAATCTCTTCCTCATCGAGGGCGGGGTGCTGTCGCTTTTGGGAGCGGCCGCCGGGATCGCCGGTGGGGTGATCTTCGCCTGGCTGGCGATGCGGGGCTTGGAAACGGTGTGGAAGGGAGCGGCCGCCGGAATTCCGATTCGTTATGCCCCGTCCTGGATCTCGCTGGTCGCTGGAGCGCTTGGAGTGCATCTCCTTGCCATGTTAGCCATCGTGATCGCAGGCTGGGGCATTCGCAAGGAGAGTCCCGCGCGCATTCTCGGCGGCGGACGGGAGGAGATAGTGCGGTCGCCCCGTTCTTTCTGGCGTTCGGCATCCTTTTGGTGCGTCCCTTTGACCCTGACCGGAGCGGGCTTGTTGTTGGCCGGCGCGGGTGAGCGAGGGGCGATGGCTCAGGCCGGAGCGTTCTTCGGCGCGGGAGGCTTGCTGCTCATCGGCGGGCTGTGCGCCGCGGCGTTTCTCCTCCGGCGCGCCGGCGTGCTCTGGCCAGAGAAGCGGAATCTGCCCATGCTTGGACTTCGCAATGCGGGACGGCGCCGAGGCCGGAGTTTGGCGGTGCTTGGAATGATGGCGGCGGGAGTGTTCATGATCACGGCGGTGAATTCGTTCCGGCTTGATGCCGCGCGGGAGACAGGCCGGCGGGACGGAGGCACTGGGGGCTTTGCCTTCGTGGGAGAAAGCAGTTTGGCGGTATACGAGGATCTGGACCGCGCGGCGGGACGTGAAGCCTACAATCTCGACGAGGACAGCGAGTTCTCCGTGGTGTCGTTTCGGGTCCGCGACGGAGAAGAAGCGAGCTGTTTGAATCTGAACCGGGCTCAAAAACCGCGATTGATGGCGGTCGACCCTGCGGCGTTGGCGGGACGGGGCGCGTTCGCCTTCGCGAATGTTGAGGGTTCGCTGGAAGAGGGCGAATCTCCATGGCTGCTGTTGGAGCCGCCTCGAGAAGCAGAGGATACGGCGGCGCTGCCGGCGATAATGGATCAGAATTCGGCTCTGTACGCCCTCGGCCTTCAGTTAGGGGACACTCTCGAATACGAAGACGATTCCGGGCGGAGCTTTTCGGTGCGTTTGGCGGGTCTGTTGCGCAATTCCGTGCTGCAGGGAAACGTGATCATCGCGGAAGACGCCTTTCTACGGAAGTTTCCGGGTTCCGGCGGCTACCGGTACTTTCTGGTGGAAGGGGAAGCCGGAGACGTGGAAGAGGCGGGGCGGGATTTGACGCGAATGTTGGAGAGCCGGGGCTTGGCCCTAACGCCGGCAGCATTGCGCCTGGCCGAGTTCAATCAGGTACAGAACACCTACTTGCAGATTTTTTCGACGTTAGGCGGACTCGGATTGGCGTTGGGCGCTGTGGGGCTGGGGGTGGTGCTGGCCCGGAACATGATGGAGCGGCGAGGGGAGTTGGCCCTGATGCAGGCGGTGGGCTTCACCCGGACGCGCCTGTCGAGATTGGTATTGGCTGAGCACTGGTTTCTGCACCTGAGCGCTGTCGGATTGGGTTTGACCGCGGCTTTGCTGGCGGTGGCTCCGGTGATTGGGAGTGCGGGACAAGATTTTCCGGCCGGGTTGCTTTCCGGCCTCGTGGGGGCCATTTTGTTCGGAGGGCTGGCGTTTTGTTGGCTGGCGGCGCGCTGGACCATGCGACAGCCGCTCTTGGAATCGTTGCGCAACGAATAGCTATGAGAATGTTTTGGTTGGCAGTGCTGCTCGCCGGGCCACTGGCGGGCGCGGAGGAATCCGAATGGAAGACGGTCGCGACGGAAGACCTGAGTGCCGCGGAAGCAGGCGCTCCCGCGGAAGCGCTTTTCGTGGTCGATGGCGGATGGGAGGTCGTGGAGGAAGCGGGAGAGAAGTATTTGCAGATGCCCGGGTCTCCCATTGTGGAGGGCGGGATCCTCTTTGGACCATCCACGAAAGGGGGCTCCGCAGTGGAAGCCCGGGCCCGAGGTTACCGGCGGGGGCGGAGTAATCCTCGGTTTGGCGTTGGTGTGCACGGGATTTCGGGGTTCCGGCTGCGAGTCGTGCCGGCGCGGAACTTGGTCGAGTTGATCCGGAACGAGGAAGAGGTGGTCAACGCGGCCTATGACTGGAAACCCGATGCTTGGTTGCGTTTGCGGCTCGAAGTGCGGCAGGTTGGGGAGACGTGGAAGGTCCGGGGGTGGGTCTGGCCCGACGGCGAGGAGCGGCCGGAGAAACCGGCGATCGAGCATGAGAATGCGGAAGCGGTGGGGCAGGGGAAGGCCTCGATTTGGGCCACGCCGTACTCGAGCCGGGGGATCGAGTTCGACGATCTGCGTTCGGAACAGCCCGCAGACGCCGGGAGTTAGGGAAGGCTCACGTTTTTGGGTGAGCTGTCCAGAGGTATGACGGAGAAGATCTTGGACTTACTCCTGGATCAAGACATCATCGACGAACCATCCCGGACCGCCATCGTCGGCGGCGACGAACTCGAACTCGACGTAGACTTTTCTCCCGACGGAAGCGACCGGGAGCGAAAACTGCTCCCATCCGCCGGTGTCCGCCGTGAAGTAACCGGGGTCTCCCTCGCCAGGGGCTTCCAGCTCGCTTCCGTTCTCGTCGAGAATCGTGACTCTGGCGGCGACGATTCCGTTTCCGTCGAGATAATGCCAGTAGGAGAGGGTGACAGGTTGGAGGAAGGTGGTGAGGTCGACGAGCGGCGATCGCAGGAAGATATGAGACCCTGCGGTGACGTCGCTTTCAAGTCCGGTCCCGGCGCATTGGGTTCCGCCATGGGCAGCGCCGGGGCCATTGGCCGGTGGTCCGGCTTCCCATTCCGTGGAACCGGTGTTTGTCGCTTTTGCGCCCGTTGTCCAACCGCCGAGTCCGGATTCGAAGTTTTCATTCAGAGGGGGCGCGGCGCCGGACACGCTGATGCGGTAGTAGAGGTCCGTGTCAAGGGGTGGATCCTCATGGAGAAACGTCGTGAAGACGGCGCCCGATGCGCCGGCAATTCCGGTGGCGAGATTCTGCCAGTCATCCTCCAGAAGGCTGGTGCTGATGTCTACGGCGTAAGCCTGGCGATCCGAGGAGAACCAACTGACCGACACGGTTTGAGCGGCGAAGTCCGCCGAGATGTCTCGAATGGCCAGAGGCACATTCGCAGTGTCGATGATGCGGAGGTTGTCGATGTTCAGGTAAGTTCCGTCCGCGCCCCAGGGGCCATTGTTGATGATCAGGAGGCGTGGATTGAGGTCCTCGGGATTGGAGGGATCAAAGGTGGGAAAGGGCACCTGATCGAGCTGGAGAGAGAACGTCCGGGTCTGACCTTCCATCCCCGCCGGACGGCCCAGGGTATGGGGTACGATGTCCGCCAGGGTATGGACGGCAAGGACGTACCAATCTCCGCTCCATTGATCGCTGGTTGTGGGAAACGCGACGTCGAAGCGCAACGTATAACGGCTTCGAGCTTCCTGGGGCAGCAGAAGGATGCTTGCGAGGTCCTTAAGAGAGAGGTTGAAATCCGCGCCCCAGGCTCCTACGCCGCTGATATCGACCTGGAGACTTTTCTCGCCCTCGGTGACGCGATTGTCATCGAGCCCGGAACGAGTGTAGGAAGCATAGGTGGTGCGGGGAGTTGCTCCCCAGTCGGTGAAGTCGGAGGCCCGGCCAACATCCTCCTCGAAGGAATCGAGCACGGTGACCACCGGGACGGAACCGGGCGCGTAGGTGTCGACGAGGCGGATGTTGTCCAGGTAGAGATCAAGGGAGGTGAAGGGGTTCTCGGTGGTGTCGAAGTTCGAGGCGAAATTCAGAACGACCTGGCCCTCGCCATTTACTGGAAGTTCCGGTTCCATGAGATCGAGGGCGAAGGACATGGCTCGGATGCCGGGCCCGGCTTCTAACTGACCCGGAGTGCGATCCCCGATGAATCCAGTGGTGTTGATCCAAGGGATGAGGTCTCCCGTTGCCGGGAAAAGCATATCATAGCGAAGAATATAGCGGCCTTCCTCACGGGAAGCTGCGGCGTTCTTGAGGATTTCCGACGCCTCGGATGAAAGCGTCACGCCAAAGTCCGAACTCCAGAATTTCCGCTCGCGAAGCGTGATCTGAAGAGCCCTTTCTCCGTGGGTGACGGCGATGTCGTCAGCGGCGGTTTTGCTATAGTGGATGAGATCGACGAGGCCATCTGCGCCGCGACCCCCGCCCCAGTCCATCGGCTGCACATTGCCGATACCGTCTTCAAAGGATTCGAGAATAGTTTCGGTGGACGCCAACAGTCCTGTGGCGCAGCACCAAACCATTGAGACTACGGCGATAGCAGAGGTTTTCATGGGGGTGGGGGCGGGAAGGAAGGGCAAAGGAAGGGCAAAGGAAGGGCAAAGGAAGGGCAACCTTGCCTATGTGATGAGTACTTTTTACCAAAAGGGGCGGCTCGCCGTCAAGGAGAAAGAGAGTTCGCCGTGGGGTCGCTGCGTTGCGGCTTTTTCTCCCGATAGAGTTCGAGGGCGTGGCGGAGGCGAGCGACTGCGGTCTGGTCGCGGCGGTCTTGGGCGAGGCGGAGCCCTGTTTGGGCGGTGTGGAGGGCGTCGGCGAAGGCGCCGGTCTCCGCCAGAGCGGCGGCGAGGGTGTCGTAGGCGCCCGGCGATGGATCCGGATGAACGGCGATCGCCCGCCGGGCCCAGCGGAGAGCTTCGACTCCATTGCGGAGACCGGCGTCCGGGTGTGTCGACAGACTCCAGGCCAGGTTGTTCATGATGGCCCGGTTGGAAGGATCCAGTTCGAGAGATCGACGGTAGAAGGCGATGCCGTCGCCAGCGCGCCCGGCCTTCAACAGCAGTCGCTCGGCGAGGCCGCCCAGGACGAGGGGGTAATTGGGGCTGGAGACAAAGGAAGGTTCTCGGGCCCGCAAGAGGCTCGCGGCTTCATCGAGCAGCCCATGGCGCAAAAGGGTGACCGGAACATAAAGCGCGTGAAAGGATGGATTGTCAGGGCGGAGCCAAATGCCGGGGAACGGCGTGGCGGCAGCGAGGCGTGCCGAAGGTTCCGCGTCGATGCGGCGCCGGTCCGCGAGAATCCGTTCGAGCGGGGTTTCGCCGAGATAGACGGCGGCGAGCCAGCCCCCGGGCGCGATGAGAAAGCTCGAGGGAACTGGCAGCGGATTCTCCATTCCCAGCAGGTTGCGGACGGTCTGGTCGAGGATCTCGGTGGTCACAATGGCGGCGGCGGCGGAGCGGTGCGGAAAGGAGATGCCGGCGAGGAAAGCGGTTTCTCGATCGCCGCCCGTCCGCGAGTCGTGCAAGGCGACGACTTCGAGGCCTTCCTGAGCGAGCTGATCCCGGGCCGCGGCTAGTCCTTGGAGTTCCGCATGGCAGGGAACGCACCATTCCGCCCAGAGAACCAGGAGTTGGGCGCGCCCACCTTCCGGCGAGTTGAGAGGCTCCGTGTTTCCTGCGCCGTCCGAGACGGGAAGCGCGGGAAGCGGCACGCGATGGCTCAGCCAGAGACGGCCTCGACTGGTTTGTGGGACTGCGGTGGGGATGTCAGAGGCTTCGGGAGAAGGCTGCTGCGGCGGTGGCTGTGGAGTTAGGCTCGAGGAACCTTCGGTGATCAGGTAACTGCGATTGATCGCCGGTTCGCGAAACTCCTGAATCAATCCCGACGGCCAGCGGATGCGAATCCGCGCGACGCTTCCCTCTCTTCCCAGTCCCGCATGGATCCAGCGAGTGGACTGGGCGAGAAATCCTTCGCCGGCGCGGACCGACCGCACGCGAGTGAGCCCGTCGTTCCCGGCGATTTCGACGCGGGCGCCTACGGCATCGCGGTTCGAAGCGGCGCCGCGGAGAAGCAGGCGGATCCAGTTCCCCTGGGCGGAGATGCGGTTGTGCAAGAAGCGAACGCGGGGAGAGGTCCGGCTGGCGGTCCAAACGTCCACGGCGCCATCGGCATCCCAGTCCATGAGGGCGACAGGCCGGGCATCGTCGAGGTGGTCGAACCCGGCGAGAGCGGAGACGGTGGCAAAGGCGTCGCCTCCAAGGTTGAGGAAAGCGCAATTGCGTTCGTAGCCGCTCAGCGTGCCGCCGCTGCGAATGAGATCGTTGATTTCCCGGGTGCGCCTGAGGTAGGCCGAGCGCGGACCTTCGCGGGCGGTGCGATCGATTTCTTCCGGGGTCACCGGGGAGTGCGACAAGACCTGCCGCCAGTAAAAGCTTCAAAGATCGTCGGGTTGCCGGCCGGTGATCATACCGTTGGCGACGAGCAGGTCTTCCCAGCCGTCGTTGTTGAGATCGGCGAAAAGCGATCCCCAGCTCCACCGACCCATGTGAACGCGCTGAGAGAAGCTGACGTCTTCGAAGCGCAAGCCTCCGCGATTGCGCAGAAGCGTGTTTCCCTGGGTCAGATGCTGGAAGCGAGCCCGGAGGCCGGGATCTCCGCCGGGCTTGAACCAATCCTGTCCCGTGACGCGGCTTCCAGCAGAGGAGAACATATTGCTGACGTAGATGTCCATGAACCCATCGAGGTCGAAGTCTCCGGTGCAGGCGCTCATCCCGAAGGCCCCTTGTTCCAGGCCGGTTTCGCTGGAAACATCGCGGAAGCGTCCGGAATCATTCCGGTAGAGCTGATTGCGTCCGAAGTCGTTGGCAACGAAGAGGTCCGGATCGCCGTCGTTGTCGAAATCCTCCCACACTGCCGCATAACTGAAGCGCTGATTTTCCTCCTCAAAACCCGAATCGGCGGTGGCGTCGGTGAACCGCAAGGCGCCGTCATTGCGGAGGAAGACGTTGCGTCCGCCGCCGCGGGCGTCGAAGATCGGCCAGGGCGCGGCCAGGGCGCCTGGCTCGGCGTCTCCTGGGTAGTATTGGCAGACGTAGAGATCGAGGTCTCCGTCGCCGTCAGGGTCTGCGACCGCGAGGGAGTAAGCGCGGTCGATGTGCTCGAAGCGTTCGATCAAGGTGAAGCGGAGGGGGGATTCCTGCCGGAAAAGAGCAAGTCCCGCGGTGGTGCTCACGGCGCAGTCCTGGTCGCCGTCGTTGTCGAAATCGGCAAAGAGGGCGGCCTGGGAATTGTCGAGCAGGTCGAGACCCGCTTCCGCAGCGGCGTCGCGGAAGGATCCGCCGGGCTGACGGAGGAAGAGTTGGTTGGGCAGGCCGCCGAAGTGGCAGAGGTAGAGGTCTTCCAAGCCGTCTCCGTCGACGTCGGCTACGGCGAGACCGTTCCAGCCGAAAGGATCCGGGTAGAGAGCGGCTTCGATCTGGTGTCGCCAAAAGACGTTGTCGCGCAAGATCAACTCCTCGAAGCGCCCGCTGCCGGCCAGGACGGCGCGCGTGCAGTCCGCGAGGAAGGGTTGGGAGGCGTCCTTTCGCACGGTTTCCTCCTGATGATCGACGGTCAGTGATTGAAGGCGAAAGGATTGCCCGGGCCGTTCGGGATCGAAGGACCAGTCCGCAGACCATTCGGCTTCGAGTTCGCTGAGTTCGCCCGGGCGGCGGATCAAGGAGGAGACGAACTGCCGGGTGCGGCAGGCGCCGCTTTGCGGGCCGGGAGTAATCGAGAACACCTTCACCGCGCGCCGGGTTTCCACAGCATCGCGGGAGCGAAGGTGGAAGTGGGCGATTGCCTCGGCGAGGGGAACCAGAGCTTGCTTTTCGGGGTGAATGGCGCGCCGGACCTCGATGGATCCGGCGAGCGAACGGATATCCGGAGTTTCTGGGATGAAGTGTGTGGCGCGGGCCGTGGGAAGGGCGATGGCTTCGAGAACCGTGGACAGAGGCTCTTCGACCTTCGGAGAGGCGAGGAGGGAACAAAGATCTTCGAGGCGGTTTGCCGCCAAACTGGCCAAGATCTCTTCGAGGGGGAGATCGTCGCCGGCTGGCGTCTGCCCCGGTATGGGCGCGGCGCACCATGCCATACCGGCGATCCAGACGACTGTGGGAAAGAGCCGCATCGGAACGAGGCTATCCAACCGTGGTGTCCTCTGCAACACCTTCGCAACATGCCCTTTAGGCCTGGGGCGCCCCGGGGGCTAGTCACGGTCCGGCGGCCCGGCAAAGGCGAGCTTTTCCACTTGCCCGTTCCCGGGCGCTCGTCTACTCTGCTCCGCGTCCTCGCGGACGGCGCCTTTACCAACAGCTTTCTCTGATTGCGTAAGGAGTGGGGTTTCCCCGCTCCTTTTCGTTCCAGAGGTTTGTCTACCAGATTTTGTCTACCAGATATGACCAGCGAACTTCTTGCTCTTTTCGAGTTCTACGAAAAAGAGAAAGGGATCGATCGCCAGACGATGATCGAGGCGGTGGAATCCGCCCTTTTGTCAGCTTCGAAGAAGAGCGTCGTGGGTCAAGCGCGGGAGTTGCGGGTGAAGATTGACGAGAAGAAGGGCACGATCAAGGCGATCGCCAAGCTGATCGTGGCGGAGGAGGTGACGCAACCCTATGATGAGATCGCCCTGGCGCAGGCCCGGCGGATCAAGCCGGATGTGCAGGTGGGCGATGAGGTCGACGTCGAGATCACTCCCCGCGATTTTGGCCGGATCGCGGCGCAAACGGCCAAGCAGGCGATCATGCAGCGGATCCGGCAGGCCGAGAAGGCCATGATCTACGACGAGTTCAAGGATCGGGCCGGAGACATTGTGGGGGGGACGGTGCGGCGTTTTGAGAAGTCTGATGTGATCATCGATTTGGGGCGTTTCGAGGGAGTGATGCCCTCGCGGGAGCGGGTGACGACGGAGGAATACAACATTGGCGACCGGATCCGGGCTTACGTGGTGGCCGTCGAAAACACGACCCGCGGGCCGGAGATCATCCTTTCCCGGAGTCATCCCAACTTTATCCGGCGGCTCTTCGAGATGGAGGTCAGCGAGATCGCCGATCACACCGTGGAGATCAAAGCCATCGCGCGGGAGGCGGGTTACCGGACCAAGATCGCCGTCCACAGCGACGAAGAGAAGGTGGATCCTGTGGGGGCCTGTGTCGGATTGCGGGGCGCGCGGGTGAAAAACATCGTCAGGGAACTGAACAACGAAAAGGTGGACATCATCCGGTGGTCGTCGGATCCCGAGGAGTTCGTGCGGGACGCCCTGCGACCGGCGCAGATCCGGTCGATCAAACTGGAGCGGGATCGCCGGGTATTGCGTCTGACCGTGGACGAGGAGGAGTTGTCCAAGGCGATTGGGAGAAGGGGACAGAACGCGCGATTGACTTCGCGGTTGTTGGGATGGGACGTGCAGATCGAAAAGGACGAATCCGCCCATCATGCGTTCGAGGCCCGGTTGCAGGAGGCCGCTTCGGTGTTGGCAGGACAACTCGGAATCCCAGAGGACTCGGCCATGCAATTGGTGCAGAACGGGCTGGTTAATTTGGAAGGCGTGGCCATGGTTGAGGCCAAGGACATCACGGATATCCTGTCGGTCTCGGCCGAAGAAGCTGCGGCTCTCTTGGAGAGGGCGAAGGGCCAGTTCGCCGCCGAGGGACAGGGGGCTTGATCAGAGGGTCTGCCTTCCCCACCACAGATTTATAGTATTAATCATTCAATCATTCAACATCATTCCTATTGAGCCTTTGCGCCGACAGTTCGAGCATGCCTTCCGACACGACCAACTCCGATTCTTCCCCTCAGCCTTCCGGAAAGGGGTCCGGTCGCGAAGTGCTCGATCTTCTTGGCGAGAAGAAGCCGCGGCGCAGGAGAGCTGCTGAACCCGTAACGCCGCCGGCCGCCGGCCCGGTGAAAGAACCGGCGGAGCCGACGGTGGCTGACCGGAAGGCGGAGGCGCTGGACCTGCTCGAGGAAGAAGCAAACCGAGAGCGGAAGCGCAAGGAGGCGCATAAGAATCCTCCGCTTCAGGAAAAGGCGGGAGCGACTATCTTGCCGCCGATCTCCCGGATTCAAGCCGAGCAAGAGCGGCGGATGCAAGCGCCGCGCGAGGAGGAAGAGCCGCCGCAGGAAATGGAAGAGGGTCCGGACGGCGAGAAGATCATTCATTTGAAGCCGCCGATCTTGGTGAAGGATCTTGCGGACCGGCTGGGGATCAAGCCCCATCGTCTGATCGCCGAGCTATTGGAATGGAACGTCTTCGCCAGCGCGACGGCGGCGCTCGAGCCGGACATCGTGGCCAAGATCTGCGAGCGCCACGGTTTTGTCTTTGAACGGGTGAAGCGGGAAGCGGGCGCCGGCGTGCACAAGCAGGAGGAGGTCATCGCCGAGCCGCTGCCGCCCGACAAGGCGGAGGAGGAAGACCAGCTTCAGGCGCGGGCGCCGATTATCACCCTGATGGGCCATGTTGACCACGGGAAGACCTCTTTATTGGACGCCATTCGCCGGAGCAAGATCGCTTCGGGGGAGGCGGGGGGGATCACGCAGCACATCGCGGCCTACAGCGTGCCGGTGGGAGAGGGCAAAGTGACGTTCATTGACACTCCAGGCCACGCGGCTTTCACCGAGATGAGGGCCCGCGGGGCGAATGTGACCGACATCGTGGTGTTGGTGATAGCGGCTGACGACGGAGTGATGCCGCAGACGTTGGAGGCCTACAATCATGCCAAAGCGGCGGGAGTGGCGGTGATGGTGGCTCTGAACAAGTGCGACTTGGCTTCCGCCAATATAGACCGGGTCAAGTCGCAATTGCAGGAGATGGGGTTGACGCCGGAAGATTGGGGTGGAGAGACCATTTGCGTGGAGGTGTCGGCTACCAAAGGCATTGGAATCGACACATTGTTGGAGATGATGGCCTTGCAGGCCGAGGTGCTCGAGTTGCGCGCCAATCCCAAGGGGCCCGCGCGGGCGACTGTAGTCGAGGCCAGTTATCGCGAGGGACGTGGTCCCACGGCCACGGTCATCGTGCAGACCGGCGCCTTGGAGGTGGGCCAGCCTTTCATTTGCGGACCGTGCTGGGGCAAGATCAAGTCGTTGATAGACGATCTCGGATCTCCGGTGAAGAGCGCCGGACCTTCCACGCCGGTGGAGCTGCTGGGTTTCGACGAGTTGCCCAACGTCGGGGACGAGGTCGTGCAAATGGAATCGGAACGGGCCGCCAAGCGGCTGAGCGAGGAGCGTCAATTGGAGTTGCGGCAGACCAAACTTCGCGCCCAGGGCAAACCGCGGTTGGAACGGATGCTGGAAAGCATGCACGGAGCGGGCAAACCCGTCATCAAAGTGGTGCTCAAGGCCGATGTGCAAGGATCGGTGGAAGCGATCGCCGCGGCCCTTCAGGATATCCGGAGCGAGAAGATCGACCTCGACATCATTCACGCGGGAGCAGGAGCGGTGAGCGAGTCCGACATTCTTTTGGCCAGCGCCTCCGAAGCCGTGATCATTGGATTCAACGTCAAAGTCGAGAGCAGCGCGGTCAAGGTGGCCAAGCGGGAGCAGGTGCAGGTGAAGCTCTTCAGCATCATTTATGAGCTGGTGGACCAAGTCCGCGTCGCCATGCTCGGAATGTTGGAACCGGAGCATCGCGAGATTATGGTTGGGCATGCCCGGGTCAAACAGGTGTTCAAGCTGTCCCGGGGAATGGTCGCAGGTTGTGTGGTCATCGATGGACGGATTCTTCGTTCGGCCCGGGCCCGCGTGTTGCGAGGCGACCAGCCTGTCTACGACGGCGGTTTCGCAACCCTCCGCCGCTTTACCGAGGATGTCAGCGAAGTGCGCAACGGGTTGGAATGCGGGATTCGTCTCGGAGATTTTTCGGAGTATCAGGAGGACGATATCATCGAGTGTTATCAGTTGGAGAGGATGGAGCAATCCCTATGACCGGGATCAGCGGCAAGTCCGGCTTGAGCGCCGGACGCTCGACCCGCTCAAACCGCAATATTTGTTGCCATGAGTCGCCGTATGCAAAGGGTGTGCGAACTGTTGCGCCGCGAGATCAGCGGGATCTTGCAGCGCGAATTCGATTTCGGATCCGTGCTAGTGACGGTGAACGGGGTGGATGTGACCCCTGATCTGAAACAGGCGCACGTTTACCTGGGAATGATCGGGGCGGGGAATCGGCATGCCGAGCTTCTGGAGCGAATCGAGGGCCGGCGGGCCGCCATTCAGGAAGCAGTGGCGCGCCGGGTGGTCCTGAAGTACACGCCTCAACTTCACTTCCGCGCGGATGACTCGGTCGAGCGTGGAGTGCGGGTGCTGTCCATCATGGACGAGATCGAGATTCCGCAAGAGGAAGGCGAAGGAGCGGGGGAGCGGAATTCGGGGGAATGACGGGGGACGCGAGCCAGAGTTTGGACGAGGTGACGCGGGCGTTGGAGGAGGCCGGACATGTGGCGATCGCCAGCCATGTTCGTCCTGACGGAGATGCTATCGGCTCTCAAGTGGCCTTGGCGCACGGACTGCGCAACCGCGGGAAACAAGTGACCTTGTTGAATGAGGACGGCGTTCCGGGGAATCTTGCCTTTCTTCCCGGCGCCGCCTGGGTGGACGTTTCATCGGGAAGGCCGTGTCCGGCGGATTTGGTCGTGGCCGTGGACACGGCGGCCCGCAGCAGACTGGGCGAAAGGACCTTGGCTTCCCTTCCCAAGGAGGCTCCGTGGATCAATCTGGATCATCACGCGAGCAATCCGCGCTACGGAACCATCAACTATGTCGATGCGGACTCGCCGGCGACTGGGGAAATTGTGGCCCAAATCTTCGTGCGAGCGGGGTGGGAGTTGACGCCGGAGGCTTCGGTCAATCTTTTTGCGGCGATCTCCACGGACACCGGCTCGTTTCGCTATCCGAACACTAGCGCGGGGACGTTTCGTGTGGCGGCGGACCTGGTGACAGCGGGCGTGGACGTGGGCGATTTGAGCCGGCGCTTGTATGATTGCCATCCTGTGAGCCGCATTCGGCTGCTGGGCGAACTGCTGCAAGTCCTCGATTTGCGCTGTGATGGGCGACTGGCAAGTTGGTCTCTGGACCGGGGCATCATGGAACGGGTGAACTGCCGTCCTGAAGACAGCGAGGGACTCATCGACGTCATTCGCTCGATCGACACCGTCGTGGCGGCGGTGTTTTTCGAAGAACTCGAGGACGGTGAGCAGGTCAGGATTAGCGCTCGTTCCAAATCCAAGACCGTCGACGTAGGCGCGATTTGCGCCGAGTTCGGCGGAGGCGGGCATCCCTTAGCCGCCGGCGTGCGCGTGCGCGGCAGGCTCGCCGAGGTTCGGGAAAGTTTTCTCCAACGAATTGAAGATGTCCTTGAAGGAACAAATTGACGGCGTGCTTCTGGTCGACAAGGAGCCGGGCATGACTTCGCACGACGTCGTGGCGATGGCGCGGCGGAAGTTGCAGATCCGCAAGATTGGGCATTGCGGCACGTTGGATCCCATGGCCACAGGGCTCCTCATTTTGGTGATCGGGCGCGGGACCAAGATACAAGACCTCTTGATGAGCGAGGACAAGACCTACGAGGGAACAATCCGGTTGGGTACGGCGACCGACACGCAGGACGCCGAGGGGCGGGTGATCGAGGAGCGGGAAGTCCCCGCTATGGACCGCGCCCGGGTCGAAGCCGTCTTCGCCGAGTTCAGCGGAGATTTCTTCCAGATTCCACCGATGGTCTCGGCTATCAAGAAAGACGGTGTTCCCCTCTACAAGCTGGCCCGGCAGGGAAAGATGATCGAACGCGAGCCGCGCTTGGTCCATGTTTACCAGTACGAGGTCTTGTCGGTGGAGCCTCCGGACATCGGGTTTCGCGTCGTTTGCAGCAAGGGATTCTACGTGCGAACCTACGCTCATGACATAGGGGAGAGGTTAGGTTGTGGCGGTCATTTGAAATCGCTGCGGAGGACGCGTTCTGGGAATTTCGACTTGGAACGTGCGGCGACGATCCGGCAACTTCGCGAGAGCCCGGCCGCCGAGGTGGCGGCCCGGGTGTTGAGTTTGCCGGAAGTATCCCGCATGCGAGGCGCCTGATTGAGCCTTATTTTGGGGTATGCATGTCCTGCACGACATCGCGGAAATGAGTGTGCTGGCGGGGCCGCTGCATCTGGCTATCGGTGTGTTCGACGGCGTGCATCTTGGACATCGCGCCGTGATTGGAGCGGCTTTGGAGGCGGCCAGACGGGAAGGCGGGTCCGGGTTGGTGGTGACCTTCGACCCGCATCCGGCCCGGGTGCTGGCGCCGGAGCGAGCCCCGCGTTTGCTCACCACAACCCGGCACAAGCTGCGAGTGCTCGAGCGCCTGGGTGTGCCGGAGACCCTGGTGATCCGCTTCGACCGGGCTTTCGCGGCGTTGACCGGGGAGAAATTTATCGGCTTGTTGCTGGCGAACGCTCCAGGAATCGCCAGCGTGTCGGTCGGAGAAAACTGGGCTTTTGGCAGGAACCGGCGGGGATCAGTCCCGCTGTTGCGGCGGCTGGGAGCCGAACATGGATTCTTCGTTTCCGCCGTCGGGGAGGTGATGCTGGATTCCGCCGTGGTCAGCAGCACGGAGGTGCGGCGGGCGGTTCAAGCTGGGGATTTCGCTAGGGCGGGACTGCTGCTCGGCCGGCCCTACACGGTATGGGGAACCGTTGCGCCGGGAGACGGCCTAGGCAGGACGCTGGGCGTTCCCACGGCCAATCTCGAGGTGGCCTGCGAGCAATTGCCTCCCAGCGGCGTGTATGCCGTGAGGGTGGAATGTCAGGGACGCGGATATAAGGGCGTGGCGAACCTGGGATACCGGCCCAGCCTGGGCCGGGAGGATCAAGAGCGCCGGTTGGAAGTGCATGTGTTCGATTTCTCGGGAGATCTCTACGGGCAGGAAATCGAAGTGGACTTCTATCGTTTCCTGCGGCCCGAACACCGCTTTGCCTCCTTTGTCGAACTGCGCGCACAGATAGCGCGGGACATCGAGGAAGCGCGAGCGGTTCTGGGCGAGGAAGGCGCGGGACCAGCGGCTCCGGCTACTGCTTCAGCTCAGGATCGCCCGGTTTCTCCATGGTCAATGTCACTCCGTCAGGCCAATCTGCTCCGGCGAAAATCCAGGCGCGGAGTGAGGCGATCTCGGCGGGGTTGAGTCCTGGATACTGGTCGCGTTTTCCCAGAGGGGGCATCTCGAGATCTTCAACCTCGCCGGCGACGCAGAGAAGCAACGGACTGGCTTCGGGATCTCCCGGAACGACGGCGGCCTCGCCGCGGTTTCCGCCGGCGAGAAGGGACGTCCGGGTTTGGATGCGGAACCCCGCTTTCGGCTTTTCGCCGCTGTGACAGGCTAGGCAGGAACGTTCGAGAACGGGGCGGATGACGGAGGCGAAATCATGCGGCGAGCCATCGCCGGCCGCTTCGGGGATCGAGGCATGGGGCCGGACTGCCGTCTCAGGCGCGGGGATCGCTTCGGGGAGGGAGGTCAAGACCGGCGCTTGCGCAGGATCGAGAAGGGAAGCCAAGGCCATGGCCGCCCAACTCGAGGCGGCGGCCGAGATCCAGGAGTCCGCTCCGTAGGGGAATCCGCTCTCCATCGGGGGCTGAAAGGGGAAGGCCCGGCGGCGCACGCGCCAAGTACCGCCGGGTTCCTGCTTGCTGAGGAGGAAGCGCGCCGCGCGTTGCACGGCGGGGTCATCGAGTGAGCACCCAACTTTGGCCAAGGAGAACAGGACGAGGCCGGTGGCGTAGGCGTCGCTGGCCAGGCTTGGGAGCTGAGCCCAACCGCCGTCGGAGCGCTGATCGGCGGCCAGGCCGCCGGCAAGCGCTTCGAGGTCTTCACGGCCCTCGTTTGCCCAGTAAAGGCCGAGGAGTTGGTAGGCGCGCTCCTCGGCCGATTCGACCGGGAATCCCCGGAGCCAGGCGACGCCCTTCCTGACGAGTTCTTCCAATTCATCGCGGCGGCCGGGCAATGGGTAGGCGTTGAGGCTGAAAATGGCAAGCGCAGTGGCGGTGACGTCGCTTCCTTGCAGAGGCGGGCGGGGGAGGTTGCCGAACCAGCGTCCGTCGGGCCCCTGAATCACCGAAAGGTGGTGGACAAAAGCGTCGGTCAGTTCGCAGGCGGGCTGCTTCTCGTGGAGGAGACCCAGGAGATGATAGCCGATCTCGACTGCCGGAGCGGGATGGAAGACGGCTTGGGCCTCGAAATCCTTGGGCATCGTGGGATGCTCGAGAGACAGCGCGATCTGTTCGCGGGCGGCTTCTTGATCGATGGGCAGGCGCAGTTCGCGCGCCAATCCGACGGCGCCCATGGGAAGGTACTGCTGATGACAGGACAGGCAATTCTGTTTGCTGGCGTGCTTGAGGAAGCTGGACCGGGAGACGGCTGCGGTTTTCTGGAGGGGCGGCAAGGCCCGGGCGACGGCCGCGGCGATAGTTAGGGAGTCGAGTTGTTCGAGGACCGGATCCCCCGCGTGCGGAGGCAGGACGGGCGCTGGCGCGGACGGCCGGGCGCCGGAGCCCAGGAGGACTTGGACGATCGGCGTGTCGCCGCGCTGGCGGGCGAGCATGAGCGGAGTCTGGAGAACGCCGAGGAAACCGTCTACGGGATCCCCGCCCTCGGCGTTGGGATCCGCTCCGCGGCTCAGGAGCAGCTCGGGCAGGGAGGAGCCGGTGCGTTCTGAGGAAGCGGCCCAGTGCAGCGGCGTGAAATGGGCGACGGGATCGCGGTTGTCGACCTGTGCTCCGGCATCGATCAGGACGCGGGCGGCCTCGCTATGGCCGGCCCAGGCGGCTTGGGAGAGGGCGGAACCGGCGATGGTGACGTCGTCGACGCGGGCGCCGTGATCCAGAAAAAGGCGGAGCAACGCTTCGTTGCCCCGGAAAGAGGCCCACATCAACGGAGAGCGGCCCCCTCCGAAGATGAAGCCGCCCCCGTCCATGAGCGGCTTTGCGTCCACGTCCGCACCACGGTCGAGAAGGAGATGGGCGGATTCAAGATCCTCCGCGGCTGCGGCGGCCATGAGGCTGGAGGCGCCGAAAATGTTGGACGCGTTGACATCGGCTCCGGCGTCGAGGAGTCGGAGCACCGTGGGAGCGGACCCGGGTTTTCGCGCCGCTAGAATGAGGGCGGTGTTGCCGAGTTGAGAACGGGCCTGGACATCGGCTCCGGCGTCAAGCAGGAGCGCGGCCTGAGCGGGTCGAGTCGCGGCCCGCATGAGGGCGGTGGCGCCGGCGTGGTTAGCGGCGTTGACATCGGCGCCCGCTTCGAGAAGGATCTGGATGACTTCGGGGCCAGCGTAGAGGGCCGCGTCGATCAAGGGCGTATCCCCGCTGACGTCGCGAGCGTCGACGGCAACTCCCGCGCGCAGGAGCGCCTTGACCGCGGCGTCATCGCTATTGCGGACCGCTTGGAAAAGGTCGTGGTTAGGTTCGACAGCCGGCAACGGAGCCGCAGCAAGGGCCCCCAAGAGAACGATCGCGTTTCGAACGAAGGAATTTCGGCGCCGAAATCGGGGCGAAGGGATGGCGATCTGAGCGGGCATGACGAGCAAGAGGGGTGACGGCTGCGCGTTCAACGCAGACAGGTTTCAATAGAAGGACCTCGAAGAGGCAAGCAGCAGTGATTGGCCGTGGGAATTGGCATCGCCGGAGCGGAGGCCGGTCCGCATGGCGCAGGGTTTCCCTACGATAAAGATTCCCATGATGTCAATTGAGCTTTCAGCGCTTGGCGCACATAATCCGCTCAACGCATGTTTGAGGACGAATCCAGAGCGCTGCCGGCTGATGCCGTGGCCGTGACCGGGTTGGCTGGCCGCTTTCCGGGCGCCGGGGATACCGGCGTCTTTTGGAGCAACCTCCTCGAAGGAGTGGAGTCGCTGACGCGGCTCGAGGAAAACGATTATTTTCGCTCGGGCCTGCCTCGCTCGGTCTGGGTAGATCCCGCTCACCGGAAATCGGCCTTCCTTTTGGAAGGGATCGATTGTTTCGACGCGGACTTTTTTGGGATCACTCCGGGCGACGCGGCGCAGATGGATCCCCAGCACCGGCTGTTTTTGGAGTGCGCCTGGCAATGTCTGGAGCAAGCGGGCCTCGATCCAGCGCGCGACGGTTCCGGCGTGGGGGTTTTCGCGGGGTGTTATCGGAACACCTATGCCCTGACGCGGCGCGAGGCGGAGTCCCCGCTTATGGCGCAGCATGGCTGGTCGGACATGATCGGCTCCGATCCGGATTACTTGGCCACCCGCGTGGCCTATCATCTCAATTTGCGTGGACCCGCCGTGACTGTGCAGTGCGCCTGTTCTTCCGGATTGGCGGCCGTGCATTTCGCCGCCCAGGCGTTGCGGGCGGGAGAGTGCCAGGCCGCGTTGGCGGGTGCGGTTACTCTGATGGTTCCTCCGGAAGCCGGATATCTTTACAAGGAAGGAGGCATCGGATCGGAAGACGGGCATACGCGCTGCTTCGATGCCGCAGCGAGCGGAACGGTCTTTTCCTCGGCGGTAGCCGCCGTGCTGCTCAAACCCCTGGCGCTGGCTCGTCGCGACGGGAATGCCGTTCACGCCGTCCTGCGCGGTTCGGCAATCAATAACGACGGCGGACCGAAGCGGGCATTTACGGCGCCCGATCCCGACGGGCAGGAGGCGGTTTTGCGCGCGGCCTGGAAGGCGGCGGGGATCGATCCCCGCACGGCGACCTATGTGGAGGCGCACGCCACCGGCACGCAGAAGGGGGATCGAGCGGAGTGGGAGGCCCTCCAACGCGTCTATGGCGGGTGTAGGCTTCCCGGCGATGGGGCGCTCTGTTGGGTCGGCGGTTGCAAAGCCAACATCGGGCATACCGGCACGGTTTCGGGCTTGGCGGGGTTCATCAAAGTGGTTCAGATGTTGCGACACGGCTGGATTCCGCCGCAAATCTTGTTTCAGGAGCTGCATCCGGAATTGCAACGGGAAGGGAGTCGCTTGGGTTTCGAGCGGGAGGGCCGGCCGTGGGCGAAGCCGGCGGAATTCCCGCGCCGGGCTGGAGTGACTGCGTTAGGTTTTGGCGGAACGAACGTGCATGCCGTTTTGGAGGAGGCCCCTCCGGATGTCCGGAAAACGCAGTGGACCGGACCGGTATTGTTGCCGCTGTCGGCCCGCACGGCGGAGGGGCTGCGCCGCCGCCGGGAAGATCTGGCGCTCTGGTTCGAGCAGTTTCCGGAAACTCCCTTGAGCGACGTTTCCTTCACGCTGCGAATGGGCCGGCATCCGTTTTTGCAGCGGACTTTTGTTGTCGCGGACAACGCGGAATCGGCCTGTGCGCTTTTGCGCGGCGCCGATTTGGAGGCGGGAGAGCAAGCGGAAGCAGCGATCCGCACCATCTGGCTGTTTCCGGGTCATGGGGCGGAGTATCCCCGGATGGGGGAAGGCCTTTACCGGCGCTTCCCGGTGTTTCGAGACACCTTCGACTCCTGTGCGGCGGCCTTTTTGCAGTACGGCGGGCCGGATGTGAAGGCCTTGCTGTATTCACCGCGCTCGATGGGCGCGGCTTCGGGATCTCTGAGAGAGACGATCGAGATTCAGCCGGTGCTTTTCGCTTTGGAACTGTCGTTGTCGCGGCTGTGGGAAAGTTTCGGCTTGCGTCCCGATGCCGTGTTAGGCTACAGCGTCGGAGAATACGCGGCGGCGACTGCAGCAGGGGTGATGGACCTCGAGACGGCGGTGCGACTGATTGCGGCGCGCGCGCGTGGCGGGCAAGACACCGCGGAAGGAGGGATGCTGGCCGTCGCCTTACCGGAAGCGGAAATCCAGCGGCAAATGCCGCCGGGACTATCGCTGGCGGCGGTGGCGGCAGTCGATCATGTGATCTTGGCGGGAAGCCCGTCGGCGGTGGCGGAGGGCGCCCGTGTCTTCGAGGCCGGCGGAGTCGCCAGCAGGGCGCTTCGCGTGACGCGCGGATTTCATTCTCCGCTGATGGAACCGATGCTCGCGGATTTCCGGAGCGAAGTTGAGCAAGCAGACTTGAAGAGACCCAACCGGCCCGTCTTGTCCGGACGTCTTGGCACATTGTGTGAAGGCAGTGAACTGACCGATCCCGAATACTGGGTTCGTGAACTGATTGAACCGATCCGTTTCGCAGACGCCGTGAAAGCGGCGGAGCCGACGGCGGCCACCGTGTTTCTCGAGTGCGGTCCCGGCGGAGGTCTCGGCAATTTGGCGCGGCGGCATCCGGCGGCAAGCGCGGCTGGCGCATGGACGGTGGCGAGTCTTCCGCGACCCGCCGATGGGCTGCGCGCAATTGAAAAGGATGCGCGTTTTGAAGCGGCGGCGTTCTTGCGAGCATTGGGAACATTGTGGAGCCGGGGGGCGCTTCTCGAATGGCGGTCCATAGATTCCCTGGCGGACGCACGCCGCATACCGCTTCCCGGCTATCCCTTCGAAAGCAAACGCCACTGGATTGAGATGCCGGCAAGACCTGGCGGGGAGTCCGTCGCTCGAAAGGACCGGCCGCTGGAGTTGCTGGAGTGCAATGTTGCTCTCGAAGAATGCGAGAGCGAGGGCGCGGAAGAGATGCCGTTGCGGACGAATTTGGTTAGGACTGATTTTGGTGGCCCGTTGCAATTTCAACTAGCGGAGTTGCTAGCAGAGACGCTCGGGGAAAGTCCATCCGGACCGGAGGACAACTTTTTCGACCTGGGCGGCAATTCCCTGTTGGCGGTGCAGTTTGTGAGCCGGGTGCGGGATGCGTTGCGGATTGAAACTCCGGTGAGCGCCTTCCTGCGCGAGCCGACGGTGGGGGCGTTCGCCACGGCGGTGGAAGCAGCTTTGTGTGGAAAGGCTGGCGCGGCCGCGACTGCGGGTGGAACAGCTCCGGCGGCGGGGCTTTCGGAGGGGCAGGCCGGCGATGGAGTGAGGTTAGCCGTCTTCCCAAGGACGGCGGCGCGAACGTCTCCAGGTGTGATGGGAATAGTAGCCGCCGCAAAACCGGCCCCCTTGACCTTCAGCGTGTTTTTCTTCGAGGGCGAGGCCGAAGCGGACGCATCTCAAGCTCCCTACGCGTTGCTCTTGGAAGCGGCGCAGTTCGCCGATGCGCAGGGATTCGAGGCCGTGTGGACGCCGGAACGCCATTTCAACGCCTTCGGCGGTCTCTATCCGAATCCGGCCCTGATGGGCGCAGCGTTGGCGACGATGACGCGACGCATCCGAATCCGGGGAGGAAGCGTCATCGCGCCGCTGCATCATCCGGCGCGGATTGCGGAGGACTGGTCCACACTGGACAATCTTTCGAGGGGCCGGGTCGATCTCTGCTTCGCCGCCGGATTTCATCCGAACGATTTTGTGTTCGCGCCTCATAGTTACCGGGAGCGGGGATTGGAGACGTTGCGAGTCCTTGAAGAGGTGCAAAGGCTTTGGCGGGGAGGGCTGATAGAGGCTGCCGACGGTTCAGGGAGACCGTTGGGCAAACCCGTCTATCCGCGGCCGGTCCAGGCGGAATTGCCGTTTTGGCTGGCGGCGATCCGGCACAGCAACACTTTTGTGGAGGCGGGACGCAGGGGAGGGAACGTGTTGACGGCGCTTCTGCGCCTTTCCCCTGCCGAACTCAAGCAGCGGATTGGCCTCTATCGCCAAGAGCGCGCACAGGCGGGCTATCGACCGGAAACGGGCCGGGTGACCCTGATGATCCACGCGTTCGCCGGCGAATCCGAGGATGCGGTGAAAAACATCGTATCCGGTCCGATGGAGGCCTATGTCCGGTCGCACTTGGAGTTCTTGAGGCCGTTGAGCGGCGAAGGCGGCCGGGTGAGCGAAGCCGACGCCGAAGATTTGATGCGGTTTGCCGTCGAGCGCTTTTGCCGCGACTCCGCGTTGTTGGGCACGGTGGATGAGTGCGTGGCGCGATCGGCGGCGTTGGCGGAGGCGGGAGTGGACGAGATTGCGTGCTTGCTGGACTTCGGGGTGTCCGCCGATGCGGTCATGGCTAGCTTGCGGCTTCTGGTCGAAGTGCGCGATCGCACCGTCCGGGAATTGGGTGAAGCCCGCCGCCTTCGGGGAGATGGCTGAGACGGTTGCTGCTTTGGGAAGCGAGGGAGGATCGCAGGAGGAGCCGCGACGGGTTTCGCGCGACCGGACTTTTCCACTGTCCCCCGCGCAGGAAGGCTTGTGGTTCCTGGAGAACTTGGAGCCGGGCGCGCCTGCCTACCTGATTCCGCTGGTGTTGCGGATCCGGGGTCCGCTCGACGCGGGGAGGCTGCGCCAAACCTTGGCCTTGCTTGTGGAACGGCACGAGGCTCTCCGTTTGCAGTTCGGGGAAACCCTGGGAACTGGGTGGCAGCGGGTGAGCGACCCATTTGAACCGGAACTGCCGGTGGAGGAGATCGGAGACGAATCGCTGGGTTCGTCGCCAAACGAGTCCCTTCGGGCGGCGCTGCGCCGGGAGACGTCGAGGCCCCTTGATCTGCGTTCTGGACGGCTCCTGCGGTCCCGGCTGCTTCGCAGGAACCGGGAGGAGCACTTTCTCGCACTGACATTGCATCATATCGCCGCCGATGGCTGGTCCGCTGGAATTCTCAATGGCGATATTGCCAGGATTTACGGAGCGTTGGGCGCCACCCGGGAAACGCTGCCGCCGGCGCCCCATTTGCAGTATGTCGATTACGTGCTCTGGCAGCGGGAACAGCTCGAGGGGGGGCGGCTCGAAGAGTTGCGGCGCTTTTGGGCCGGGCATCTCCGCGGCGCGCCTCACCGGCTGGACTTCCGGACGGATTTTTCCCATCCGGCGCAGTTCCGGTTCCGCGGAGGGCGCTTTGGCAAGCCTCTCTCCGCCGCCTTGACCGCCGCCTTACGGGAGTTGGCCCGCGGCGAACGGGCAACGGTATCGGTGGTTCTGGCATCGGTCTTCGCGATCTTGCTGCATCAGGGCAGCGGGGCCACGGATCTGCTGAGCGGCTTTCCTTTTGCCAATCGGACCCGGATGGAATGGGAGCAGGTGGTGGGCTATTTCGCGAACATGTCGGTGCGGCGCACACAGTTGGCCGGCGACCCCACGTTCAGAGAGTTGTTGATTGGACAGAGGGACGAAGCGTGGGAGACGATCGACTGGTTGGATATACCTTTCGGGGAACTGGTGACGCAGGAATGCCGGACGCGGGATTTGAGCCGGCACCCCCTTTTTCAGCACGCGTTTTCCATGCAGAACCTGCGGGCGCCAAAAGCTGCGATTCCGGATCTCGACATCCAGATGATCCTGGCCGACAACGGGACCAGCAAGTTCGATTTTACCCTTTCCGCAGTGGAAGCGGAACGAAGGATCGTTCTGGGTCTGCAGTATTCCACCGATTTGTTCCGGCCCGAAACGGCGCACCGTATCCTGGACCACTACGAGCGACTGCTTACGGTGACCGTATCTGGTCCGGCCCTGAAACTTTCACAACTGCCTGCGCTGCGATGAAGAGCAGCACCCTTTCTGCTATGACGCGTTGCGCTCCATCCTGCCTTCGTTTCGCTGGCCTCGGGCTTGGAACAGGGTGTAATCCACCCAGCTCTGCGCCGTCGATTGCGCTCGGCTGGCAGTAAGGGATTCGCAGCGCCTCGCGACGAAACGCTAGAAGAAATGCGGGCAAACTGGCCATGACGGAGCGCGAAGGCGGATGGTTTGCGGTGGGGGAGGCAAGTTGGGAGGAAGCCCAGCAGGAGTTGCTTGGGGTGAGGAGAGCCGTGTTCATTGAGGAGCAGGGCGTGGCGCCCGAAATCGAGATCGATGGAAAGGATCCCCTCTGCCGCCACGTGCGCGCGTGGGCAGAGGATGGACTGATCATTGGCACGGCCCGGATCGAAGCGGACGGGCACATCGGGCGGGTGGCGGTGCTTCTTCCGTGGCGCCGCAGAGGGGTGGGACGGGCGATGATGGAAACCTTGGCGGCCATGGCTCAGGAGGCTGGATTGCAGCGGGTGTATTTGAACGCGCAGGTGGAGGCGGCCGCGTTCTACCGGGGGCTCGGGTATCACGGCGAAGGCGAGGAGTTCTTGGAAGCAGGAATCCCGCATCGGAGAATGAGCCGGACCCTCGGAATGGGACGTTGAGGCCGGGGTCAAGGCGGTCGAGACTCCAAGGAGATCCGCCAGCGAGAATCCCGGCGCCGTCTGCGCCCGGCCGCCGGGCCCACTGCCGATGCACCGGCCGGGACAGAGTTCCACTTTACAAGGACGGAGGGCTGCGCCATCGTTCGCGCTGCATGAACCTTGTGATTACGCTCCTGACCGTCGTTTTGGTGGCGGTTTGCTTTCTGATGATCTTCATCGTTCTCATGCAGAGGCCCCGGCAGGAGGGACTGGGGGCGGCGTTCGGATCGGGCATGACGAACCAGATGTTCGGCGCGCAGACGACCAATGTGCTGCAGAAGGCGACGGTGTGGATGGCGGTGATGTTTTTCGTTCTGACTTTGAGCATCGCCATGCTGATGGCCAAGCAGCAGGACACGCGGAAGCTCGATGAGGGGCTCTCGAGCGGTGAAAGCACCGTTCGCGGGACGGAGGAGAGTGCTCTGGAAGGCGCGGGATTTCTCGGCGCGGAGGGTTCCTCTTTGATCGATCCCAGCCTTCCCTCGAATCTGGACATCCCGGTGGCGCCCCCGGTTTCGGATAGCGTTTTGCCTGGGACCGATGCCAGTGTCGAGGAAGCTGGGGAAGCGTCAGCCGAGGGGGAAAGTGGGGACGGAGGCGAGGCGATCGAAGACCCTGTAGCTCCCGTGACGGAGGAATCTGGGCCGGAGGGTGCAGGCGAGCCTGTGGACGGATCCCCTGCGGTTGAGGAGAACGGGGCAGCGGAGGAGGAAGCTCCGGAAGGCGCAGGAGCGGGTGAGTGAGGGAGTTTTCAACCGCCGCAGGTCCCGGGCCCCGTGGCGGAGGACGGCGCGGACGCGCATCTTGGAAGGTCGATCGGCGTTGAGGCTGCCTGTGGAGGGTCTTCCCCTTGGGGAGACGCAGGGGCGATTGTGGGAGTGAGCGAGAAGCATGTCCGACGAGGATCTCCCCAAGTTGCCGTGGATTCTGAGCTTGGCGCGAAGGCTCCCGATTGAAGCGGCGCGGAGCATCGCCGCTTGCTACGGGCGGTGGAGGGGCGATCCGCGGGACCGGCGGATTGTGGCGGGGGGACTCAGGATGCTCGGTTCCGAAGAAGCTTCACTGCGTTTGCGCCGGGTTGCATTGGGACACGAGTGGTCGCGGTGCATGGCGGGCGAGAAGTTGGCGCAGTTTACCGTAGAACAGGCGGCAAAGCGGATTGAGACCGGGGAACATAACTATATAGCGGATTTCCGAGAGCGGCGCGCCGGAGCCGTGGCGGCGGTGTTTCAACTGCACGCTCTCGACGTGTTGCAGCGTTGTGCTGAGGGCGAGAAGCAGCTTGCCGATGTCGTCCTCCTTCCTGGCGAAGCCATCGAAGACCATGAGCATCTGCTCGATCACGGCAAGATCCTGGCGATGCTACAAGAGTGGTATTCAGATAGAGCGCCTGGCATTCGGACTCCACTCTTTGGCCATTTGGCGGGGGCGGCGACGGAGATCGCGGAGTTGGCCTTCGCTCATGCCGTTCCGGTGGTCCCGTTGTGGCTCCGGGAACGAGGCGGCTCCGGCTGGGAACTCTTGCAGGAGAGGCCCATCTTGCCGAAGGGTTCCGCGGCGGGGATGACGTTGCGCTTGCTCCGCCGTTTTTCCGCGTGGGCCGAAGCCCATCCGTCCGACGTGGATTGGCTGCGGCATCCCTGGCGCCCGCCCGTTTCCCGCGTCCTGTGGAGCCGCCGGCGAGAAAAGATCGTCCTTCCGGCGGGCGAGCGGCCGGAGTCGCTGGCGCCTTTTCGTGTGGCCGTGCGGGTTCCAGGCGCCATTCGCGAGGCTTGCATGGCGATACCTGCTGTGCGAGCCCTGAAACGGGGCCGCCGCGACACCGCGATCACGGTTTTTGGACCGGGCCCCGCCGAGCCGCTGTGGAAGGCGGTTCAGGAAGTGGACGCCTACGCGACGACGGACGACAGGGTTGGGGCGAGCAGCGGAGAACATTTTCACTTGGCGGTGGTGCTGGAAGAAGATGGTGCGGCCTGGAAGACGTTTCGCGCCATCTCGGCGGACCGTTTCGTGGGACGGGATCGTGCTCCATCGGGGAGCCGGTTCGACGACGGCGTCACCGGGCGGGTGAAAATCGGGCCGCCGGAACACCGGACACGCTTCTACCTGCGGACGGCGCACCGGCTGGGGGCCGAAGTCCAGAAGGATCCCTCCCTCTTTCGTCCGGTCCCAATCCGGACGCAGGGAGCGCCTTCGAGCGGTCCCCTGCATCTGGCCGTAGCTCCCTACTCGAGCGAAGGTTCCAGTTACCGTTGGCCGATGGAACGTTACGCCGAGGTTCTCCGCGAGATTTCGGAACGTTTTGGCTGTGTGTGGCACGTGTTTGGCGACGAGGCAGTCCGGCAAGAGACCACGGAGATGCATCGGCGAATTCCGGACGTGGTCCTTAAAGGTCATCACAGCGAGGAACCTTTGGATGCGCTTTGGAGCCGGCTGGCAAGCTGCTGCGCCATTTTGGGCAGCGACGGGCATTTCATCCACTTGGCCGGCGCGGCGGGTCTCCCTGGAGTCTGCTTGTTTGGGCCTTCGGATCCGCAGGTTTACCTTCCTTGGTCTCCGGGGATGCGGGCGATCTGCCGGCACGTCGAATGCAGTCCCTGTTCGCTGCCGCAGTGTCCTCTCGATCACCGTTGTCTCGAGGAGCTAACGGCGGAAAGGGTTGTGGAGGTGATGATGGAGGTGTTGCAGGAATTGCTGGTTGGACGTGGTGTGGCGGAACACCGCCCATAACACAGTGAGTAAGCGGCTTTCACGGGCAACCCCAGGCGAACATTTTTGGAAAGAAAAGGCGGCTGAGCACAGCCCTGCGCGTTTTGGCTTCTTTCCAGGATTTGCAGCAGAGCTGAAGTTCCAGCACGGAGCAAGTGGGGAGCCCGGCGAGGAGTTCGCCGGTGAGGTTTCCAGCAAGTTCTTCGAACCCGGGGTTGTGACCGAAAAGAAGGACGTGATTCCACTCCTCTGGGAAACCGCGGACGGCGTCGAGCAGGACGGTCCAATGGGCCTCATAGAGAGAGGGTTCCGGCAGGATGGATTCCGGGGCGCGGCCCAGTTGCCGGGCAAAGATCTCGGCGGTGGCCATGGCGCGCAGGGCGGGACTGCTCACGAGCGCATCCGGAGGGTTCGAGAGCCGGGCAAGATGAACGGCCATGTGAGGGGCGTCGCGCAATCCCCGGGGACTGAGCGGCCGGTCCCGGTCTTCGAGAGCCGGATCGTCCCAACTTGATTTGGCGTGGCGAACCAGACTGAGGATCTTCATGGGGACTCGAGAGCACGTTCGAGGGCCTTATCGACGAGAAGGGCGGCGAGAGCTTCGGTGGCTTGGTCGAGCGCTTCTACGGCGCTTTTGAGATCGTTGGCCGAGCCGCTGCGCAAGGCCCTTTCGACTTCCGCCGCGCAAGACTCGATTTGCCGGCGCTCTGCGGCGGGCAGGGCCGGTCCCATTTGGCGCAGGCCGGCTTCCACGGCGGGAAGAAGTTCTTCCGCTTTGAGTTTCGCTTCGGTGAAGGTGCGCTCGCTGAAATCCTCGAAGGCGTGTTCGACGGATTCTGTGATCATACGTTCCACACGTTCGTCGTCGACGTTGACGGCCGTGTCGCGGATGTGCAGCACCGTATCAGCATTTCGCAGGGTGTCGCGGGCTAGGACTTCGAGGATGCCGTCGGCGTCAATCCCAAATTGGATGCCGACCCGGGCGCTGCCCTTCGGGCCTGGCTCGAAGGGGATTTCCAGTTTCCCGAGTTCCCAGTTGTCGCGAGCCAATTCCCGTTCCCCTTGCAGGACCCGCAAGAGCATCGAGTCCTGGTTAGAGATTGCGTTGGTGAACATCTCCCCGGCCTTGCAGGGAATGGTGGTGTTGCGGGGGATGATGACGTTCATGAGTCCGCCGAAGGTCTCGATGCCCAGGGAGAGCGGCGTGACGTCGAGAAGGACGAGGTTCGGTAGGGTTCCCTCGAGGATGCCCGCTTGAATGACGGCGCCCAGAGCGACGGTCTCTTCGGGCGCGGACGCCGTGTGCGGCGTCCGGCCAAAGACCTCCTCGACGAAGTTTCGGACCAGGGGCATGTAGGTGGATCCGCCGGCGAGAATGACGTGATCCAACTCGGAAGCAGAAAGGCCCGCGTCGTGCAGCGCCTGCCGGCAATGACGGCGGGTCCGCTCGACCACCGGGCGGGCGAGGTCTTCGAGCGTGGAACGATCCAGACGAGTGCTGAAATGGCGGGCGCCATCGAGGAACGGCAGCTCCAAGAGGTATTCGTCGCTGGTGCTGAGGGCGATCTTGGCCCTTTCAGCCGCTTCAGAGAGAGCTGACTCCACATCCAGTTTAGCGGGACCATAGGTTTCTTCGAAGCGGCCCAGCAAGAATCGGCTCAGCGCCCAGTCTATGTCGTCTCCGCCCAGGTAGGTGTCGCCCTGAGTGGCGAGGACATCGAAAACGCCGCCGCGAATCTCGAGGATCGAGATGTCGAAGGTGCCCCCGCCAAAATCGTAAACGGCGATGCGGGAATGATCCTCGCAGCGATGCAATCCGTAGGCCAGGGCGGCGGCGGTGGGTTCGTTGAGAAGGCGTTCTACCTGAAGGCCCGCAAGTTCTCCGGCGCGACGGGTGGCTTGCCGCTGGGCATCGTGAAAGTAGGCGGGGACGGTGATGACAGCGCGTTCGCATGGTTCTCCAACGGCGGATTCGGCGATCCCTTTCAGCCGCCGGAGAATGAGGGCGGAGACCTCTTCAGGGCTGAGGCCGGGAGGGCCGGGGTTGGGCAGGGCGATGCGCACGGGATCGTTCGGCGCCGAGATCAGCGGAAAACGAAACCGGGCGGGATCGACGTCTTGTCCCCGGCGGCCCATGAGCCTCTTGACCGAGAGGATGGTGCGATCGGGATGGAGAATCCGCTGGCGGAGCGCCACGTGACCAATGGCCGGCTCGCCCCCTCCCGGAGGGAAGAAGACGGCAGAAGGGGTCATCCGCGAGCCTTGGGAATCGGCGAGGAGAATCGGGAAACCGGAATCGACGATGCCGGCGAGGGAGTTGGTGGTGCCGAGATCGATGCCGAGCAAACTCATGACCTGACGCCGTCCGGTTGGCAATGCGGCTTGGTTTCCTGAACCTCGCGCCACAGAAGCTCCAGCGCAAGACGGTTCAGAGGAAGCGGTGGAGATGGGCTTCGACTTGCTCCGTCCAGCGCTCGAGGTAGATGAACTCGCGGCATAGTTGAGCGACCTCGTCCGGAATGGAGGTGGAGTCTTTCGCGAGGAGGGCGTCGGCGCCGGGAAGCCGGGAGCGGGCCTGCGCCTGGAGTTGAACGAGACGCGTTTGCAGCTCCAAAAGTTCTCGTTGCAGAGTCAGGATTTGGTCCTCGAGCAGGGCCCGGGCAAGTTGCGAGGCGGAACTTTCGCGTTGCCGGACGAGCTGATCGCTCCGGCGAAGGGTCTGACTCAGGAGGCTGAAGAGATCCATCCAGGCCTGCGGAACCGGTCCTCGCAGGTCGGGACGAGAAGCGCTGCGCAGCTCGAGCAGATGCCGGAGGCGCGTCGCGGGAGAACGCAGGGTTTGGTAGGCGGCGGAGAGCCGGTCGAAGGATGCAGCGTCGCCGGACGCATCCGGGTGGGCGCTGCGAGAAAGTTGGTGGAAGCGTTCGCGGAGGAGGTCTTCGTCGAGGGCCGCCGACTCTGGGAGGTCGAGCATGCGGAACGCGTTGTCCATCAAGCGGCAAAGCTCTCGCCGCAGGAACAGGTGACGACGGCGTTGGGATTGGACACTTTGAAGCCGCCGGATTGGAGATCATCGCTAAAGTCGAGTTCCGATCCGCTGACGAAGAGAGCGCTTTTGGGATCGATAACAACGCGCACATCGCCGGAATGAACGAGGATATCCCGGTGAGCCGGGCCGTCGACCAGGTCCATCTTGTATTGCAGTCCGGAACAGCCGCCGCCGACGACGGCTACGCGCAGGGCGCCGGATTCGAGGCGGCCTTGTCTTTCGAGCAGACGTCGCAGCCGGCTCGCCGCGGACGGGAGGACGCGGATGAGCTTCTCGTTGCCTACCTTGTAGTCGATTGTGGCGGGCATGGGCCGTGAGTGAGTTTGCCGGAAGGCGGGACCATCCCGGCAGTCCACGGTGTCTGAAAGCGGCTGCCTGTCAAGGCGGAGAGGCTCTCCGGGAGCGCATACCCGTGAAAAACGCAAGTTAAGCGCAGTCATCAGACGGTCGCGGAGCGGACGCCGTTTCTGCCGTCGGCCAGTGGTGTTCGAGTCTGAGCCGCGAAATGCTGATGTGCCCGGAGAAACAGTGATCGACATCGGAGCCGGGGATCCGGTCCCGCGCGCTGTAGACGCCACTGTAGGCGTAATGGCCATCGGCGTTCTGGCAATATCCCACGGGGAGCGGCCGGGTGCAGGGAGGGCAGAAGCGGATGCCGGCGGGCTCGGGATCGTCTGAGGGATCGAGGTGCGGGAGATTGACGTTCCAGTACTCTCCGGGAACCGGCGGGGCGGCGAGGAACTGGGCAATCACGGTTGCGGTCTGCCGGCAAGCCCATTCCCAATCGATGGACAGCCCGTGTTTCCGGTAGTGGGACACGGCCATTGATGGGAGGCCGAGAAAGGCGGCTTCACGAGCTGCGGCCACAGTTCCCGAAATATAGATGTCGGCTCCGAGATTGCCGCCCTCATTGATTCCGGACAAGACGGCATCGGGGGGACGCTCCAGAAGGGCGCGGACCGCGATTCGGACGCAATCCGCGGGAGTTCCGTGGACGGCGAAACGGTCGGCTCCGAGACGATCCACCCGCAAGGGATCCTTGGTGGTGACCCGGTGTCCACATTCCGAGACGGCGGCGGCTGGGGCTACGACGACGGTGCGGTTAGCGCCCGGCAGGGCCCGGCAGAGCGCATCGAGCCCTGTGGCGCCGATTCCGTCGTCGTTGGTGATGAGGAAGATCACGATATCGAGACGCTGAGCATCGACGGGAGGGCAAGAACTCGCAACCCTTTGGCAAGTATGGGGTTTCGGTCTACGGTATCCCTAGAGGAGACCGCCGAATGATTCGAAAACTGGGAATCGCCTTTATCTCCATACTTACGGTATTGGCGGGCGTGGGTTGGTGGGTGGCTCGCAAAGCGGGCGAGGAGGGTGGACTGTTCGGGCCCCGTATGGCGGCGCCCGCTGAGATGCCGCGGCGGGCTGAGGATCTGCGCATTTCGCGGGCGGGGAGCAACCTCATTGAAGATTTCCTGAAGTTCTTGCAGCCCTTTGCCGGTCGTGGGGCCATTCCTGGGGAGGCGCTCCTGCGATTCGCGTCGGACGAAGAGTACCGAAAGTTTTTGGCGAGCCTCGATGCCTACGGGTTGGAGTTGCTGGGCGCCAGCGCCGGGTCGCGGACGCTGCGGGTGCGGGTCCAGGACTACCGGGATCTGTTCCGGGCGGCGGAGGACGGGGCTGAGGCCTTTCCGAATTACTGGGTGAATCTTCCTCCCTACGTCGATCGCGAGAGTCCCGGAGTGCAAGCGGGGGCGGTCGGCTTCGGCGCCCTGGCGTTGCGTTGGTTGGGCATTGAAGGAGACAGTGCCGGACTGGGACGCGGCGTCACTATCGCCATCGTGGATTCCGGCATCGAAGCGCATGGCGCTTTCGGCGATCGCTCGGTTCGCGTGATTTCTTTAGTTTCAGAAGACCTAGCCAGTCCGCACGGACACGGCACAGCGGTGGCCTCGTTGGCGGCGGGGTCCTCCGGTCAGCTTTCAGGAGTCGCTCCCTCCGCCGAGTTGATCAGCGTTCGGGTGACGGACGGAGAGGGAGTCAGCGACAGCTTCACCTTAAGTGAAGGGATCCGCGCCGCGGCGGACGCCGGCGCTCAGATCATCAACGTCAGCCTTGCCTCTCAGGGCGATAGCCCGGTGGTTCGGGAGGCGGTGGAATATGCGCAGTCCTTGGGTGCGGTCATCGTCGCGTCCGCGGGCAACGAAGGGCTGGATTCCATGAGTTACCCGGCCGCATACGACAACGTCGTGTCGGTTGGCGCAATCGACGCTCGCGGAGAGCATTTGCTCTTTTCCAATGCGGACAATGGATTGGACTTGGCCGCGCCCGGTCTCGAAGTCTACGCCGCCTGGCTCAATGACGCCGCTATCGAGTTCTCGGGCACTTCCGCCAGTGCTCCTTACGTGACCGGAGCGATTGCGGCGGTAATGTCGCAGTTTCCCGGAATGACCAGCAGTCAGGCAGTGGCGCTTCTTATCGACTCGAGCAACGAAGCCGGCGCGATCGGGCCGGATCCCTATTACGGAGCCGGGATCTTGAATGTGGGGCGAGCGCTCAACAGCGGCGAAACGGGGATTTACGACGCAGCGGTGGCCAGTCATTATTACCTGCCGGATCCCTCCAACTCGCAGTTGACCTGGTTGCAAGTGGTGGTGGAGAACCGGGGGACGGAGCCATTCACCGGAGCCTCCTTGCAGATTGAATCCTTGGATGGGCAGCAGAACCATGTGCTGCCGACTCTGCAGCCCGGAGAAGTCGTCTATCGCAGTCTCTTGGTCAACGGATACCGGGCCGCCTTGGATGGTTCGGTGACTTACGGCAGCTCCATCAGCCTTCCCGAAGGAATGGATGACCGTTCGCCTTCTGACAACAGTCGCCGGAGCGACTTTGTTCCGGCGCAAAAATAGAGGTTCAGGGCGAGGCGGGCCCGGCGAAGAGTGGAGCCAGGGTTGCCTGAATTCCACTTAACAACCAAACTTGCGCGAGATAATTCATCCAATAAAACTTTCACATCATGACGCAGTCGAGTGCAGTTTCATCGGGCCGACAGGTCCATTCAACAGCAACCCGCGCATCAGCAGACGGCGTGGCGAGAGATATCGAAGACAGCGTCTGGTCAAGTCTCGGATTCTGCCGAAACGCCATGATAGCGATTGCCACAGCGGGGTTTGCGGTGATTTCAACTGTTCCCTTGCCGGCAGCGGATGTGACGAACACAGTAGTGGTCGCAACCAGTGGTGATGCTCCCCCAGAAGGGGCGGGCGAGCTGGCCGACCTTGAGCCACCGGTATTGGGCAATGGGGGCATGGCCGCCTTTGCGGCGAACATTCGCCAGGGCGCCACCAAGACCGGCTCCGGCATTTTCTTGGGCGACAGCACCCATTTGGTGGGTGTGGTATTGGAGGGTGATTCCACACCCAATCAAGACGGGGAGTTTGGCGCCTTTACGACGCTGGTTTCGACACCACGCATCAATGCCGCAAATCAGGTGGCCTTCCGAAATTCTCTCGACTACGATCCCGATGAGGGACTGCTGTCAGTCATTCGCCACGGCGAGACCTTTCCAGGAATGAGCGCGATGTCCGGACTCAACTTTTACGGAGGCACCGGAATCGTTGGCAGCGAAGGCAGCGGCTTGAATGATCTGGGGCAGGTGGCCTACCGCGCTTTCGTGGGCGCCCATCACGTGGTTGCGATCTGGTCCGGACCCCGTTCAGCGGCGCCAGAACAGCCAATTGTCCATATTGGGCTAACGCAAGACGGACTTCTGCGCATTTCCTGGAACCTAGTGGATGACACTTGGAAGTTGACTGCCGCCGATCAATTGATGTCCATCAATTGGAACGAGGTGAATGTCGAGCCCGTGGTCCAGGATGGTGTTAAGAGCGTCGAGCTTCCTCTGAGCGATCTCGTTCAGTTCTTTCGCCTTTCCAAGGAATGAGAAACGCAGGGAGACGACGATTGCGATTCGCCGCATCTACACACGGGAACTATGGATGCTCAAAGGAAACGTGAATGGTAAGATGCGCTGGGAAGCAATGAATCTGCCTGACCCTCACTTTCGCTGCGTGGACCACGCCGCGCATTGGCGGCGCATCGCCGGCCATCTTGAGGGGCGTCCGCAGGATTTCGAGGTTGCCCTGGATAACCTCGACCGCTGGGAGCAGTGGGGCCGCACGCATCCCGGTCCGATTGGGGAATGGCGAAAACGCATCCGCGCCGCGCAAGCCAGCGAGACCGAGTTTCACAGATTGCTGGAGTTTCTCCGCGAAGACAACCACGACAGCGAACCCCTCAAAAGCTGTTCCCCCTTCGTTGGCCTTCCGCCGTCTCGAGCCGGCGGCTGATCGTGACTCTCGAAGTACTCAGCATCTGATCCGTGCCGCGCAGGCCCTGGCTGAGGAGAGAGAATTCCTCGTGCTGGGTTCCGCCTCACTGCTGGTTTCTCATCCCAGTCTCGGGGCGTCCGGAGCGCCGCTGTCCAGCACCTACGACGCGGACCTTGTCCCGGAACCTTTCGACGAACTCACCGCGACGAAGTTGGACCAAGCCTTAGGCGAGAACCGCGCCTATCACCAGCGCCATGGTTATCACGCGGATAATTCTGCGCGCCGCCATACTCGACACTCTGTCGGCAGGCTGGCGCGACCGGCTCGTCCCTGTGCCGGGATCCTCGGCTGAGGCTCTCGACCCGCACGACCTCGCCGCCGCAAAACTTCTTGTCGCCCGCCCAAAAGATCTCTCTCCTCCTAATTGCAATGACAATGAAAAAGATCAACCCATTGAATGTCCGAATTGAGAAAATTCGCAAAGAGCCGTCTCAGATCGGAGAAATGCGGCCAGGCAGCATCAGCAAACAATACAGGGATCCCAAGACGAGAAAGAACTCCTACTACCAATTTGAGCTACACGCACAATATGCGGAGCCGAACGGAGCACGTCTGGCCGGAGCATGTTCAGTTGCTTGAGAAAGAGATTGCCGCGGGGTGCAGGACAAAAAAGTTTGGGCTTGGGGAGCCCCTGACACGCCGGACGCGTATCCCGCTAGGAATGGGCGGGCCCTGAAATCTGGAGGGCTGGCCTCCCGGCCGGCCTGCGACGAGGTCAGGGCTCTCAGGACGCACAGGAGTGCATCCCTCC